>CAINXK010000545.1 GCA_903854805.1 uncultured Anaerolineae bacterium | reverse complement strand
GTCCACCGATTCCAGTCCGGGTAATTTACTGACCGGCATACTCTGGATTCACTGGTCGACATGCTCCGGAATCACTGACCGGCATGGAATGGAATCACTGGTCGCCATCCGCCGGAATATGCAGCATACCGTAGTTACCTAATCCCCATAATACGCCCGTGCATGCAACGCGAACATATTCGCCTGGGCTCTGAAGAAAAATCTTTTGTCGGGATAATCCAACCAGGACGGCGCTGCCTACAAAAATTCCTAGTGACATTGGAAATGTCAGTAGCCACATCGATGCATTCGTCAATTTGATTGGAATAAAATAAGTTCCCCAGAGTAATCCAGCACCTATCGCACTTAATAAACCAACCCAAAATACCTGCCTGGAGCCATTTGTCTGTCCTGTTCCTTTTGCAAAAATTATAAGAAGGACGCCGGCGATTAAGATGAGAACTGACAGGCTAAGGAGCAATAATGTGATCGGCCCGACTGATAAAAATTCGCCAAAAATTAGGGCGCCCCAAAAAATACTAATAGCAACGTTGATTGGTGTCCAGATGCCAAATGCGCGCGCCATTCCTAAACGGTTGGTGGCAGAAAAGGCGAGAAAACCGCTAACAGCCCAGATTAGCCCACCCAGAAAGGCTGGCCAGAATAAAGAGAAAGTTAAGTTGGCTGTTGGCTGTAACAGAAAGATAATGGTAGATAAAATAAGGTTGGCAGCAGAGACATAAAATGTTTTGATTTGTTGATTTTTGAACGATATATTTTGGGAGGGCGCTAACCAGGTGCCCCATGCAAGTACTGTAATCAAGGCGTATAGTAAGCCCACAGCGTCCATCCTTGTTGATTTTGGTGTTGAGTAGTATACCTCTTTTCATTATTCGACATGGATGGCAATCTTGAGAAATGATCAACGCAAGAAATATTTCGTTACAGCGGCTTATTACGCCTCGTTTGTGGCAATGGGGTTATCGATGGCTTCACTGGGACCGACTCTGCCCAGTCTTGCACAAAATACACAATCCAGTCTGGGGACAATCAGTATTCTGTTTACTGCCCGGTCTTTAGGTAGTTTTTTGGGGTCAATTATGGTAGGGCAAGTTTATGACCATTTACGTGGTCATTGGGTGATGGGCAGCATGATTGCATTAATGGCTGGCTTGATGGTGCTAACACCCTATATACCGATATTATGGATTTTGACTGTGATTTTATTCCTTACCGGGGCAGTACAGGGGATGTTGAACATAGGGGGGAATACGTTGTTGGTTTGGCTGCATGATGATCATGTTGGCCCATTTATGAATGGGTTGCATTTCTTTTTTGGAGTTGGGACATTTTTAACGCCAATAATTGTCGCGCAATTTGCCGCACAACAAGGTGGAATAACCTCTGTCTATTTGTTGTTGGCTGTGATTATTTTGCCTACAGCCTGCGTAGCGTTTTTACCCAGTCCAACTTCGTTGAAATCGACACGAAGTGGGAATACTGGCAAGTTGGATGTGCGTTTAATTGTTTTAATCAGTCTTGTTTTTGGATGTTATAACGGCGCTGCGCTAGCTTTTGGAGGATGGATTTATACCTATGCACTTGAGATGAAAATGGCTGATTCCACTCAAGCTGCCTATTTAACATCCGTATTTTGGGGGGCATTAACGTTTGGGCGGTTGGTTGCCATTCCGCTTGCGGTGCGATTCAGTCCACGGGCGATTTTGCGTGCCGATTACTTGGGTGCTTTACTGAGCTTGATGGCAATGTTGTTTTGGCCACATTCGATTATTGCAGTTTTGGTTACTTCGGCAGGCCTTGGTTTTTGCCTTGCGTCGATTTATCCAACAACGATGTCGTTGTCTGGACAGTTAATGACCATCAGCGGTAGAGTTACTGGCCTTTTTTCAATTGGCCAAAGTGCTGGTGCGATGATTATCCCGTGGTTAATTGGGCAATTTTTTGAATCTGTTGGTCCTCAGGTTTTGGCCGTGGTTTTGGTGGGAGATATGATCTTTGCAGTTTTGGTTTTAGCCCTTTTGAACCGTTATCGGGAATCAAAAAAGGTGGTTTTATCTATTGTGGAATGAATTTTGCCATGAAGTTATAATGGAATATCGGCTCAATGGAAGTTGAACAGGTGGGTAATACCTTTGAATAATTATTTAGGAGAAAACTATGGGCGAATATCCTGCGCAAGAAAAAACGAATTGCCCTTCTTGTGGTTCACCACTTAATCTGGCAGGTGGCAATAAGTCGGTGGTTGTCTGTTCTTTTTGTGGAAAGAATGTTACGTTACGCGAGGGAGATTCCTCAAAACCTGCCGATTCGGCGCCGCTTGAATATCGCAAAAACCAAATTTTGAATTTACTTCTTGAGCGACTGGCTGCAGGCAAAAAGATTGAAGCTATTAAAATTTATCGCCAAAATTTTCAAGTGGGATTGGTGGAGGCAAAAGAGGCTGTTGAGTTTTTGGAGGCACATGGTTCGATGGAATTGCCGGATCCTGTAGAACTGAAAGAACATGAGAAATTTGAACCCATTAAGCCTCCTCAATACCCAGCTACGCCAGTTGGAATTCCATACGTCCCTCAACCGGCTAAACGGTCGGGAGGATGCTGTGTGAGCACGGGTTTAATTATCGGAATCATAGTGGTTGGAATTGTTTTGGCTGCCATCATTTTTCCGATGTTGAGTAATAGTAAGAATGCCTCTTTCGTGCCCGGGTTTATTGCGCCTGTTTTAGAAGCACTGAAGGGAAAACCGACATTATTAGATCCAGCGGTTTGGATTCCTGCCGATGGAGGAACACCAGATATTGCTTTACAGGCGCGGCGTTTCGACACCGACCCCTATACCACTGCTATTGCACGGAT
>CAINXK010000544.1 GCA_903854805.1 uncultured Anaerolineae bacterium | reverse complement strand
CTGGATGAAATTTTCCGAGTCTGGCCTGCGCGCGAGGAGCGCATCGAACTGACGGGTCACTGGCATGTGCTCTCAGCGATCGTTGCCACCATCATCTTGCTTTATTACGGCGATATGATCGGACTAAAAGGCAGGCTGCGGAAACTATACGGCTGGGCCATCATTATTCTTTCGGATATTGCTTTTGCTGCTGTGACCATTTTTGAAATGAAGCGTCTGGGGGTCAGTGAAGCCGAACAACAGCCGCTCGTCAATACAGTTATGTTGGTGATTGACGTTGGTTTGGGGATGTTGTTGGTCATTCTGGCTGTAGTGCTGGGTTGGCGTTTGCTGGATTTGCTCAAGGGCAAGGGGCGCTGGACAGAGGAAGTCGATCAGGAATTATCACAGGAGGTGAAGTGATGCAGCGCAGCTTGCTTGTAACTGCCCTGATTGCAGTCTTCCTATCAGGGTGCGCCAGTGTTGATTTGAACGCTCCGGTGCCCAGCTTCGAAACGGGTGTCAATCCGGCTGCCTGGGTCAATATCCCGGCTGGAGAATTTCTCTCTGGGCAGGCAGCCGAACCAATCACAATTGGTTACGGTTATGAGATCATGGTTACGGATGTTACTGTCGGCCAATACACAGCATATTTAACCGAAGCGCTGGCCGCAGGTGACGTCAAAATTGGGGAATTTAATGCAGAAAAGGCTGTCGTAGGTTTTTATGTTGGCGATGAGTTCCACGGCGTCAAGCATGAAGAAAAAATCGAAGCCGGTGATTGGATTTTCGTTCCACTTGCTGATCCAGCCTCGCGTTTTAGCTTCGATGGTACAACTTTTGCCGCCAGGCCCGCTTACGAAAACCATCCAATGACCAATGTTAGCTGGTTCGGTGCTCTGGGCTATTGCGGTTTTCTCGGCGCACGCTTGCCATCTGAGCTGGAGTGGGAAAAAGCTGCGCGCGGCAGCGATGGGCGCGCCCTGCCCTGGGGTGAGGAAATGCTGTTGAATCGCGCCAATTATTATTCCAGCCGCGACCCCTTCGAGAATATGGCGTCATTCGGTTCCCGAACCAGCCCGGTAGGTTTTTATAATGGCAAAACCTATGGCGATTACGTTACCATGAGTAACGCCAGCCCGTACGGTCTTTATGACATGGCTGGAAACGTCTGGCAATGGACGGGCAATGTGTATGCGGGTATGCACTACCGTTTTATGCGCGGCGGCTCGAAGGATACGTATGATATGGATCTGCGCACCTGGGTGCGTAACAACGCTACGCCGACCTATTTCAGCCCCGGTGTGGGTTTCCGCTGCGCAAAGTAATGGATGATCTTTGCTGAATGCTTATCCGCCGATCAAAAACCTGTTCAGGAGTAACCGTATGGGCCAGGCCCAATCGAAAATTCAAAAGCTGCAATCCAAAATTCGCCTGTATTGGCCGCTGATCAAATCCATGCAAACCGGGTTGCTGTTGGCCACCGGCATAGCGGGTTATCTCAGCGCCCACACAGCATTCCATGCTCTTGTTTTCCTGGGCCTGTGCGCCAGCCTGTTTTTATCGATCAGCGGCTCCACCATCCTGAATATGTGGTATGACCGCGATATCGACCGGGTGATGGATCGCACCCATAACCGGCCCCTGGCCTCGGGGAAAATTGGTCAACGCGAGGCTTTCCGCCTGGGCTTGATACTATCAGCCCTGGGTGTGACCTGGGCTGTGGCAATCCAACCGCTTTTTGGGCTGCTAGTTTTTGCGGGGTTGTTCTTTGACGTGATCGTATACACTATCTGGCTCAAGCGCCGCACCTGTTGGAGCATTGTCTGGGGCGGGATTTCAGGGGGCATGCCCATTCTGGCAGGTCGGGCACTGGCGACCGGCCAGATTGACCTGGTGGGGATCTTGCTAACCATGGCTGTCTTGTTCTGGATCCCGACCCATATTCTGACCTTTTCAATGCGTTATTTTGGCGATTATCTGGCTGCCAAAGTGCCAACATTTCCTTCCACCTATAGTTTTGAGGCCACCCGGGCGATTATCGCGTTTTCGGCCATGATCGCGGCGGCCAGCATTGGTGTGGCGGGTGTGATGATTGGTGTTCAGGCCGGTTCACTGCGTTTGATGGCGGTGCTTTCGATTGGATTGCTGCTGCTCTCCTTCGCTACCATCGCCCGCCCATCTGAGCGCGTCAACTTTGGGTTGTTCAAGTATGCCTCACTCTATATGCTTGCCTCCATGTTTCTGTTGGCGGTTTAATGAAAACAGGATTTCACTTTATGCAGCATTACAAACCTGCGGCACATAAAATTTGGCTGTACGGTCTGGCTGGGACGGTCTGGCTGGGTGTTGGGGTCATGCTGGCTGTATTTTCATCACGCTGGCTCAAACCAATCGCACTCTCATCCATGCTTTTGCTCATTCTGGCTGGGATTGCCCTGGCCGTGCCGATTTACTACTTCGGTTTTTCAAAACTTGCCCGGAAAAATATTCGGCGCATCGGGGCTTATGCCAAAGAGCGAGTTTGCCTGTTTGCTTTTCAGGAATGGAAAAGTTATCCGTTGGTGGCATTCATGGTTTCGCTGGGTATTTACTTGCGCAGCTATTCAGCCCTTCCCAAGCCGTTACTGGCCGTTCTATATCTGGGGATCGGTGGTGGAATTTTCTCTGCGAGTCTGCATTACTTTGCTCATATCCTGGGATTTTTCAAGCATGAGGTTTAACGGCTTATAAAATGAAGATTTCCAAACTGGACATTGTTAACCTGCTGTTGACCGGGCTGTTGGCTGCTTATCAAGTGATGATAGGGATTAACGGATTGGGGAATATGCCTATTATTGCCTATACGGTGGCTTTTGGAGTGCTATTGGTGGCCGGATTATTGATTATCATTCTGGGCTTTGAAGTCTTGGATAGCCCGGTGGTGGTTATTGTTTCGACGATCATTCCACTTTCACTTTCTCTAGGCCTGGTCTGGGAACATCTGGAGAATTGGCGCAGCCTGTATCTGGGATTTGTACTTGCCGGTTTTCTCGCCATCCTGCTAACGCGTTCCTTTTCCATGCCAGGTAAATTACCAACAATTATCCTGGCATTCATACACGGTATCGCCGGGTTGGTAATATTCCTGCTTCCCAGCGTGCTGGCTGCCAACGGGACGATGAAGCCCGGTTTTGCGCTGGTCGGTCTGGGAGGCGCGCTGATTGGCATTGGTGGGTTGTTGCTCTCATTTTTAAAAGCCGGGAAACCTATTGTGAAAAAAGAAACGATTTTGCGCGTCTTGCCGGGGTTGCTGCTGCTTATGACAGCAGCTTTTGTGGCAGGGTTCGCGCTCGGGTAATTTCAATAGACTGGAAAACCGCCAGGCTCTTTCCGGTCTAGCTTTTAAACGGAGAAAAACATGCTTCACAACAGCTTTTTCGCTAAAACACTGCGTTTCATTGGCATCGTACTCATGGCTCTCACGGCAGGTTTTACCCTTTTGGGTGGTGCAGGTACTACCTGCGCGGCGCTTTTTCCGACCAATTGGGATTCGATGGCACCACTGGCAGCCTTCCAGTGGCTGTACATTCTGTTCGTCTTGACCGGGATCGGCATTGGCATCGCGGGTATTCGCGCAACGATTCTGCTTGTCAAGGGTGCGCCAACGGCTTATCGCGATACGCTTTATGCGCTTTTTGCGGGTGTCGTGATTGGTGGCATTCATGTATTGGTTTCGCGCGCCCTGCGCGGTAAATCCATGCCGGTGGATGCCGTTGTCTACACTACTGTCCTGACCCTGGTTATTTTCCTGCTGTTCCGCATTCCGGCCATCTGGCAGGGCGTAGATTTTGCACGTGGCAAGCCTGCCGGAAATCTGACCGGTGGCACGGCAGCGATCGTAGTGGGGATATTTACACTTTTGATTCAATTTGTGATGGCTCCCACGCACACCTGGAATGGGATTAACTATTCAGATGCTTTCCATATTTCGCTGAGTATCATCGGCACGGGGCTTGTACTTGGTGGACTGATGCTTGCTTGGGCTCCATGGAAGCTCAAATGGTTGGCTATTCGTCAAGCAGGTGCCAATCCAGTCAAATGAGCATGCATCTGGGGTGTGCTGAAAGTTCGTATGGTTCAGCCGCCCTGGTGCCCAGGAAACCAGCGGTTGTAATCCAGATCTGAATCATTGTGGGCGAAGTGCTTACCAAAACCGTCTGGTCTTGCGCATGGACGAAAAAGGGTTGCTGCCACCCGGTGGCAGCAACTGGCGTGGTCATGGACCGCGCTGACCAAATCCGGTCGGAGTGCCGAGGTTACCTCTGAAACATGCGCATGGTAAAGATAAGGGCGGCGAACCTGGCCCGCTTTATTGGCCAGGTTCGCCGCTGCAGAGTCTTGATTTTTGGTTGTGAATAAGCAGGTGGGATTTGAAACAGGGTTTGGGTTTACATGTCTATCTCCTTGCCGTAAATACATGGGACAGTTCAGTCCGCCTCCGGATTTGGTATGTTGTGAATTAGAATATTGATGTCGACAATCTGTCAAAAGATGTCAAGTAGCTTGGCGCTCCTGCCAATCATTATTGATGGGATAATTCTGCAAAGCCACATGAAGAATCGAGAGATATTATGAAAATTGCAACAATCGGAACCGGTTTTATCGTTGATACTTTTCTGGAATCCCTGAAAACGATCCCTGATGTGGAATGCATTGCCATGTTTTCCCGCAAGCTGGAGACCGCAGCACCATTGGCGCAAAAGTATTCCATTGATCTGGTCTATACAGATATGGATGCGATGCTGGCAAATTCTGAAATTGATTTTGTGTATGTAGCTTCACCCAACAGTTTGCATTATGAACAGGCGCTTAAAGCGCTGCAGCAAGGGAAAAACGTCATTTGCGAGAAACCTTTCACATCGACAACCAAGGAAACCGAACATTTGATTACGGTTGCCAGGGAAAATAAATTAATGTTGTTTGAGGCCATTACAACGATCCACCTGCCAAATTTTCTTTTCTTGAAGCAAAGTTTAGCCAGGTTGGGGAAAATTAGAGTAATTCAATGCAATTACAGCCAGTACTCCAGTCGCTATAACAAACTATTGGCAGGTGAAACCCCTAATATATTCAATCCCCAGTTTTCTGGAGGCGCACTGCTGGATATTAATATTTACAATTTACATTTTGTGATGAATCTTTTTGGTTATCCCCAGGGTGTGCATTATTACGCCAATAAACATTCAAACGGAATCGATACATCTGGTATCCTCATTTTGGAATACCCGGAATTTCTGGCTGAGTGCGTCGGAAGTAAAGATACAGGGAGCCTGAATTTCGCAATGATCCAGGGTGAGAATGGTTATTTACTGGTGGAAGAAGGGGCTAATGGTTGTAGAAAAGTAATTTTCCATTGTGGCGCCAACGATGAAATCCGATTTGACGAACAACCCAACCCAAACCTGCTGTATTACGAGATGAAACGATTTTGTGAGATCCATAAACAGAACGATTATGCTGCCTGTTATACCATACTGGATTATAGCCTTACGGTTGTGAGTGTGCTTGAAAAGGCCAGGAAAGACGCCGGGATTCTGTTTCCTGCTGATTCGAAATAGGTGAGTTCCAGTCACCAACTTGCCATATATTGTCGTTATTTGGCCCAGGGTATGCTAACCTGGGCCAAATATTGTGCTGAAAACAGGCGGCGACCGAAAAGACGAATTGAGCGCTGGTCAACGTTCTAATCAATCTCCACCAACTGGTTCATTCGGTGTCAAACGAAGGGATAAAAACGCCTATTTTTTTAGTAGAAATGAAACGTGAAGTGAAACTACTGGTGAAACATTGGGGAAACGACATGTGAAACGCTTTTACCAGGCTGGTTCGTCCCCGCAGTCATCAATATTTGATCACGCTCGCTTATTCAGGGCACCGTTAATTTGGTTATGCAGAATTTTACTTGCGGGGAAATCTATTCATTTGCGCTGCATTCGGACGAAACCCAAGCAGGTTGGATCGTTATCTGTTTATCAGCCTATTTTTGTGCGCTGAATTATTAGCCTGAAGCTGAGCACTGCAACCTGGCAGGGGCCAGACGAGCTGCCCGAAAATATCGATAATATCGAGTTGAAAACAAAAAAACAGCCCTGGGTGAGCTGTTTTTTCCACCCAGTTGCTGCAAATAGATAGGTTCTGGGTGGGTGGTTTTTTACAAAACGATTATTTTAGTTCAAGTCTGAATTCCCCGTCTTCATAGGCACCCACGGCTTTGAGCGCCAGGAAGGTCAGTGTATCTGAAATTGGCAGGTAGATCTCATCGGCCAGGTCTCGCAAGCGTGAACGGGTCTCTCCCAGGCGCAGTCCAACATCCTTGATCCTGCCGCCGTATTCGCCGGGCAGGACTTTGTCTTTGTGTTTTGATTTACCGCGCTCAAAGTCTGGAGAAAGTTTCCCTTGCGAGTTATTCTTTTCCTGGGCATGGTTCCAGGATTTTTGATCTGCTTTCCAAATCACGCTGAATTTGCGACCCTGCGGGTTGGGGCCTGCCTGGATTTGAAACTCAGGGTTGCCCAGTTGGCGTTGGTACATGGCGTAATCTATTAGCTGGATGGCGACATGGCTGATGTTGGGAATATTGTTCTGTGTGGCGATGGCGCAAATCTTACCGTACAGGTTTTCCGGCAAACGGTAGCGGCGCACGATATTTTCAGGCTGCTGTTCCCACAGGCGTTTTTTTGCTGGCCGGTTTTTCACCAGGGCCATCGGGATTGTGTTAAGGGGTGAGACCGGTTCGATGGGAGTGCGATTCCAGTCCATGTTCAGCTCCGCATGAGTTTGATGAGCAATTCCACCAGGGCCAGGTAGTCGTCTGCGACTGGGCCTGGGTTGGGCTTTTGCCAGATGGTCAGACCATCGGCTGTGCAGTCACGGAGAATAGTGGCGCGCCGGATGGGACTGCGATTGGCATTGACACGCTTACCAACATCGAAAATATCACCGGCAGCGATTTCAATGACTGGTTGATTGGCTCGGCCCTGAACAATCTGATCGACGGCGGCGAGGGCATCGACAGCATTGATTACAGCGGCAGCGGCGCGGCTGTCAACGCCAACCTGGGCACTGGCAGCGCCAGCGGCAGCCGCATCGCCAGCGATACACTCACCAATATCGAAAATATCATCGGCAGCGCCTACAACGACACGCTGACCGGTTCAGCCCTGGACAATGTCCTGGTGGGCGGCGGCGGAAATGATGCGCTGGAT
>CAINXK010000543.1 GCA_903854805.1 uncultured Anaerolineae bacterium | reverse complement strand
AGGTAGCTCAGCGGCAGAGCAAGCGGCTCATAATCGCTCGGTCGAGGGTCCGATTCCCTCCCTCGGCACCAAAATCCCACGCATGGGAAAAAACCTGTCCATTTGGACAGGTTTTTGTTTTACAATCAAGCCATCATGTCCAATCTTTATCTGATCCCTGCCGGGGAAATCCGGCGCGAACATATCCAGGCAAATTCCCGGTTTGTAGCCAGCCTGGCGCCGGTCTTCAGTACCGACGAAGCCCGAGCATTTGTTAAGCGAATTCGTCAGGAATACCCCGGAGCCAGCCATAACGTCTCAGCATATATTATTGGCGGCGGGAATAATCTTACCGATTACTGCTCTGATGACGGCGAGCCGCAGGGCACCGCCGGGCGTCCGGCGCTGGCGGTCCTGCGCGGCAGTGGCATGGGTGACCTTGTGCTGGTGATCACGCGCTATTTTGGCGGGACTTTGCTGGGAACGGGTGGGTTGGTGAAGGCTTATACAGAATCTGCCCAGCTGGTGGTCCGGGATGTGCCTCGGGCACGGAAAATGCGGGTGCAGGTTGCCATGCTGGCGCTGCCCTATAACCTTCTGGAGCGCATTCGCTTGCTGGCAGGGCGGCGGAACGGAGCCATCCTGGGGGAAGAATTTGGGGCTGATGTGACCATGACTTTGCGCTTTCCGGTCGATGACTACCCGGTTTTCCAGGCAGATCTGCGCGAGATGTCTTCCGGCAGTCTGCAAGCCGAGGGGATTGAAACCAGCGAGATGCTTGTGCCGGTTTAGTTTGCGCGCACGGCAACCTGGCGAATTGAAGTTTAAAGAATACATTGCAAAATTATCCAAAGACGGCTATAATAGCCCTTCGCGGGACACAAAACCGCGGGCGGTGAGGCCTGCCGTTGTAATAAATCGGGGCGTGGCGCAGCCCGGCTAGCGCGCTTGCATGGGGTGCAAGAGGCCAAGAGTTCAAATCTCTTCGCCCCGACTGAAAAGGACCGCTTTAGGGCGGTCTTTTTTTATATCAGGATGACATGATCCCTTCGACTGTTTCCACCAAGAATATACAGGCTGGTAGTAGCGCCAACAGGCTTGCCCTGGTCAGTTTCCTTTTTGCAGCCCTGACGTTTTCATCTTTTTGTATTGGCTTACTCCCGATCCCTTTGAGCGCCTGGGTTTGCTACCCGGCTGCCATCTTGCTGGGCAGTGCTGCCCTGCTGACTGGTTTCAGGGCTTTGCAGCAACTGCGTGCCAGGGGCCAAAAGGGGCGCGGCATGGCTCTGGTTGGCATTTGGACCGGCGCTTTAACGATCCTGGCTGTTCTTTGTGCGACGACCCTGACCTTTGTTTTCTTCTTTTATGGTGCTGATTATATGAACAGGCTTTGGCTGCAGCTCAAACCCTGACCCCAATTCCAAATCCATGCCCCCCATTTTCCCTGACTTAAGGTATCCTTGTGGGTGGGAGTGCATAAGTCCCGGTGGGCTTTCCGTTCTTCAAAATCGGCATTGGGTCGCGTTGCGGTCCAGGGTGGGTTCGACTCCCATGCACTCCCGCTATAAATTCCACTATTTCACCGGTGGGGAAACCCGGGGATTTCCGGGTATAACAAACAAGAGGTCAGTAATTTCAAATTCCAATTGGAAAGCTGAAGAAAGAAAATCAAGCCTGATCATGCTCCGGCTTTCCAGCGCATAACTTTATAGGGTTCCCATGACACTCCCTGAACAGGATGTACTAAATTCTTTTGTTGCGCGGGTCTTTCGCATCGCCGATTTCACCCTGGGTGAGACCGGCGCAGATTTTCTGGTTCGCTATCGTGGCGAGCTTCTGGTGGATTCGATCGAAGCCTTCGACCAGCTTTTAGCCTGGCTGCGCCCATATCATTTAATGCCACTTTTTCGCAAGGGCGAAGACGATGGGCATGTCATTTTTATTACTGCCAGCCTGCCAGATCCGAAGCCATCGAATATTATGCTGAATATTGGCCTGTTTCTGCTGACCGTTATCAGCGTGATCTGGACCGGAATGGGTTATACCGACCCTGTTCAGTTGGCTGGAGCATCTTCCAGCTCGCAGATGTTTTGGCTCTCGCTGCTGCATGGCGGCATTCCCTTTGCGGTCAGTCTGTTGGGCATATTGCTGGCGCATGAATTCGGTCACTACCTGATGACGCGTCGCCATAATACCGCCGCGACCCTGCCGTATTTCATCCCCTTCCCCACGCTCCTGGGCACAATGGGGGCTGTCATCGTCTGGAAGGAACTACCTCGCAACAAGCGCATTCTGTTCGATGTTGGCATTGCTGGCCCCCTGGCTGGATTGGTGGTGGCCGTACCCGTGGTATTGCTCGGTCTGCTGGGCTCCAAAACGGGTCCGGTGCTGCCCTCGCCCGGCGGTTTTATCGAAGGTAATTCGATTTTGTATTTGCTCGCAAAATTTGCCGTCTTTGGACAGCTTTTGCCCGCTCCCGCTAGCTATGGCAATATTTCACCGGTGCTTTACTGGCTAAAGTATTTTTTTACAGGTTTGCCTGTGCCAACAGGGGGGACAGATGTGTTCATTTCACCGGTTGCCATGGCTGGTTGGGCCGGTTTGCTGGTGACGTCTCTCAACCTTATTCCGGCTGGGCAACTGGATGGCGGCCACGTCATGTATGTGCTCTTTGGCAAGCGCCTTAAGTACGCTCTGCCGGTCATCCTGGGTTTGATGGGTATTCTCGGATTTTTCTGGAGTGGGTGGTGGTTGTGGGTGGCGCTGCTGTTCTTTATGGGACGCCGTTCGGCTGAACCACTCGATCAGATCACTGAGCTCGATCCAACCCGCAAGGCCGTGGCGTATTTTATGATCCTGGTTTTCATCCTTGTCTTTATCCCGGTTCCGCTGATCTCACTTTGATAAACTGCCCTATGCGCCGATCCATCGTCCTGCTGCTCTTTATGGCCAGCTTGTTGGGTGCCTGCAGCCCGACGGTTACCTTGTTGAGTGCTCAATCACAACCAACTCCAACCAGAGCTGCTGCCACCCTGCCGCCCCCGCTGGCGCGGACGCCATACCCAACACCCACCCGCACTCGCAGTCTGGGCATCAGCCCGGATGCACTGCAGGGCGTGGTTGTCACGATCTGGCACGGCTGGGATGGCTCATCTGCGAGTCTGCTAGCACAGATGGCGAGTGAATTTAATCTTTCCAACCAATGGGGTATTCGTGTCAATGTTGTTTCCCAGGGCAACCTGAACCTGCTCACGTCTGCGGTTGAAAAATCTCTGCCGACATTGGATCGACCTGATATTGTCGTGGCGCTGCCGGAGCAAATTCTGGTCTGGAAAGAGCAGATTATCGATCTGGCGCCTTACGTTGAGCAGCCCGAAATCGGGTTATCCCTCGCTGATCTGCCGGCTGCGTTTGGCGCCCAGTCCACCGTGAATGCTGTTCGCTATGGTCTTCCAGCGGCGCGTTCGGCGCGTTTCATCTTTTACAATCGCAGTTTTGCGAAGGACCTGGGTTTTGCAACCGCCCCGCAAACTGCGGATGAGTTCCGTAAGCAGGCCTGCGCTGCCAATGCTTTCTGGAAACAGGATGCCGATCTTACCAACGACGGGTTTGGCGGCATGGCTCTGGATGTGGATGATAACTGGCAGAGCCCATACGCCTGGTTGGTGGCCGGGGGTGGCGAGGTCTTTTCGGCTGGCGAGTTCCACTTCAATACACCCGGGAACGTTGCCGCGCTTGAATATTTTTCGAAGTTGCGCGAAGATAACTGCGCCTGGCTGCCTGATACGGCCTCAAATTTTGAGCATCTCGCTTCGCGCCGTGCGCTCTTTATTACCGGAAGCCTGGGTGAGATTGCCGAACAGAACGCTGCTTTCAGTGCGGCTGTCTCTTCCGATCGCTGGACCCTGCTCCCTTTCCCTGGTAAGGCACCTGTCATTGCGGCCTATGGCCTCGATTACGCTGTTATTAAATCGAACGACGCCCGCCAGTTGGCGGCCTGGCTGTTTATGCGCTGGATGCTGGAAGCAAAAAATCAAGCGAATTGGTCACGCGGTACAGGGCTGCTGCCGGTTACCACCCCGGCCATCAATTTGCTTAAGACCGATACAACCACCATTCCGCAGTGGGCGGCGGCTCTGGACCTGATCCCGGATGCAAAGGCGTACCCTCAAACAGACCAATGGCTCTTGGCGGATAAAGTTCTGGCCGATGGGTTTATTGCCTATTCCAGAAGTTTCCCCAATCTGACCACGGCGGATGTTTTCGATTTGATGGACGCGACTATCCAGGATCTGTTCAAAAAATAGCTTTCCGGATATCGAATAACAACCCGGAAAACTTCATATTTTAATAGTACAACTCATGAAGGAGAAAACCATGGAATTCACTCAACTTGGCCGTACTGGTCTGAAAGTATCCCGCTTGTGCCTGGGTACAATGAACTTTGGTCCGCAGACGACGGATGTAGACAGTTTTGCCATTATGGATCAGGCCATCGAATTGGGCATCAACTTTTTCGATACTGCCAACGTGTACGGATGGAAACTTGGCGAAGGTGTTACCGAGCAAATCATTGGGCGTTGGTTTGAGCAAGGCGGCGGGCGGCGCGAGAAAACCGTGCTGGCTACCAAGCTCTATGGACGCATGGGCGATTGGCCCAATCAACAGCGCCTTTCTGCGTTGAATATCCGCCAGGCTTGCGATGCCTCGCTCAAACGTCTGAAAACTGACTATATTGATCTTTACCAATTTCATCACATTGACCGGTTGAGCCCCTGGGATGAGATCTGGCAGGCTTGCGAGGTGCTCGTTCAACAGGGTAAGATCTTGTATGTGGGCTCATCTAATTTTGCCGGCTGGCATATTGCCAAGGCCAATGAAGCTGCCAAGGCCCGGCACTTTATGGGGCTTTCCAGCGAACAGAGCCTCTATAATTTGAATGACCGTATGGTGGAGTTGGAAGTCATCCCGGCCTGCAAGGATTATGGCCTTGGTCTGATCCCCTGGTCGCCGCTGGCGGGTGGCTTGCTGGGTGGTGTGCTTGAGAAGATCGAAAAAGGTCGCCGTGCTTCTGAAGACACCCAGAAAGAGATTGCGAAATTCCGCGATAGGCTGGAAAAATGGGAAGCTTTTTGCAAGAACATGGGCGAACAACCCGCTGATGTGGCTCTGGCCTGGCTGCTGCACAACCCGGTTGTAACTGCACCGATCATCGGGCCGCGCACGCTGGATCAACTGAATGGTTCTTTGCGCGCGCTTGAGATCAAACTGGATGAAGCAGCACTCAAAAGTCTGGACGAAATTTTCCCCGGTCCTGGCGGGGAAGCGCCTGAAGCTTACGCCTGGTAAAACCACAATGGGACGGCCACTCAAGTGCCGTCCCATTTTTTTAAGTATTTTTAATCATGGGGTCTCCCAGCTAGCGAAGTTTTTTCTGTTTGGTGTTTTTCAAGGAAATATGCCATTTGAAATTGGCCACATGCGGGTCTAACCCTGGCTTCAGCGCTTGGGAAATGTTATCAGCAGGCCGAGGGGCACTTCAACGTCCATCCAGGTCTCCCAAAAACGGGAAGGGGGTGAAAGAGTTTTTTTATGGGCAAGCTATCGATTTTTATTCACTCGAGCAACAGAACCAGAATGGTTAAGTGCCAAAATGAAGAGCTCGTGAGTAAATTCGCGAAATTCATAAAACGAAGCTGCGACTAAAGGTCAGCCGCTCAGCATCGATCACATACGTAATTCGTCGGTTCTAAAAGAGCTGCAATATTTTGTAAAAGTGCTAAAATCTCTGGCATGGGCTTGCTCGAGTTTGTTGGGTTGTTGTAGACTTCAACCGTACTCGAAAAGCCCAATTTCTTTACAACCAATTTTGGCGAAGGTATTGAGCATGCTCCATTCAAGAGTCTTAAGCACCAAAATTACACCACCACCGCTTAGTGCGCGGACATTATCCAGGCCACGCGTGTTGCAGGCGTTAAGGCAGTCGGTTGACTACCGGTTGACCATTCTTCAGGCCGGAGCAGGCTATGGTAAGAGTACGGCGCTGATTGAATTGGCCCGGGAAATTTCTTCATTAATTTGGTACCAGGTTTACGAAGATGACAATGACCCGCTCGTGTTTCTCCTGCACCTCTGTCACGCCAGCGAACGGGCATTACCAGGTATTTTCAGCCTCCCATTGGCAGCCCTTGATACCTGGGATGGAACCCAGGGACCTTTACACTGGCGTGAAGTGGTCGATGATTTTATAAACTGTCTGAGCTCAGGCTCTGAGCAGCCGATCCTGTTTGTATTAGACGATGCACATCTTGTGACAGAAAATGGTGAGGTAGTCCATATTCTGGACCGGCTAATCGCCAGAGCACCTGCCAAACTACATATTCTACTTTCTGGGCGTCTCCCCGTCACTCTTCCGACGCTCTCACGCCTGCGAGCACAAGGGGATGTACTTTACCTGGATCAGGCGATGCTTTTATTTAATGGTGCAGAAGCCGCAGCCTTATTTACCAATCAATATGGCATTGAGCTGAGTAATGACGAAGTTGATGCACTCATCACATATACCGAAGGCTGGGCGATAGCACTGCAACTTATCTGGCAAAGCATCCGCAATCAATCACTCTCAACCATCGAATTCCCAAAACACTTACTGGTAGAAAAAAAACTTCTAGACCAACAAGCTGCAAGTTGGAATTCGGGATCGTATTCACTGGATGTACTTTTTGACATTCTGGCTCGTGAAGTTTTTGAGCGGCAGCCTGCAGATATCCGCGACTTTTTGCTGGTAACAGCTACGCTGCGTGAGCTGGTACCAGAAGCCTGCGATACATTGTGTAACGCATCGGATTCTAGGGCTATGCTGGCCTACTTGAAACGGCAGGATCTGTTCGTGGTTGAAAGTGCAGGGAGTGTCCTGCGCTATCACCATATTTTCCATCACTTTTTAGGGCAACAATCTGACCAGGAACAGCGCCTGGCATGGAATCAGGTTGCAGCGGGTTATTTCTTGAAACACAACAACCCTGAAGCAGCGCTGCACCATCTGATGCAGGCCAATGCCTGGGCTGATATGGCAGATTTGCTGGATTCGTATACTATTAGCCTGCCAGGCAGCGGCCGTCTGGATACACTGGCGGTTTACATAGATAGCCTGCCGCCGGAAATTTTGCAACAGCACCCGGGACTTATTTTCACACTGGGAGAGTTGGCCCGCCTGCACAGTCGTTTTGAAGAAGCCCTGGGGTGGTACACCCAATCCGAAACTGTCTGGCGGGCAATGGGAAAGCAGGATGGTACAGCGCGAGCCCTGCGTGGTCAATCGCGTGTCTATCTCGATACAGTTAATCCCAGCAAGGCAGAAGAAATATTGGAAAAAGCCATTCGGTTAAGTGACGGGTTTGAAGATCGCGAATCGCAGGTGCGTTTATTCGAACTGCTCGCTGAAAATAAATTAAACGCCGGGCATGTGCTCGATGCTGAACGTTTGCAACAAAGAGCTGACGACCTAAGGCAGGAAGGTCCATCCAACGACCAACTGCTTTTTCGGGTTTGGCTGCGCACGGGTCGTCTGGTAGAAGCAAAAATTGGATTGGAAAAAAGAGCCCAAGCTGAGAAACAACAGCCCGTGTTGACACCACGCGCACATCGCGAAACAATGTTGATCCTGTCACTCATCCATGCTTTCATGGGCCAGGGTGAGCAAGCTTATCTGACAGCTCAGGAAGGTAAACAGCGGGGTGATGATCTGAAAGCGCCTTTCGTGACAGCGGTCGGGCACATGCGCCAGGGTCATGCATTGATGTTGTTTGGCGGCACAGAAAATTATCTGCGCGCGCGTGAACAATATGAAAAAAGTATCGAAATCAGCCGGACTCTGTCCATCTCACGCCTGCTGGTTGAATCTGGGTGGGGTTTATGCCGTTCGTATGGCTATCTGGGTGACCTGATCAAAGCCCAACAATATGCGCAAGAAGCAATTGAGCTCGCCAACCTGGCAGGAGATGAATGGGTTGCATCCCTGACGCGCCTGACAATGGGAGCCAGCCTGTCATTGGCGGCGCGTTACGAAGCTGCAGAACAATGGCTTAACCGTGCGATTGCAGGTTTTCAGGAATGTAGCGATCCTTTTGGACGCAGTGCCGCTCGTATCTGGCTTTGCCTGGGTTATTTCAAACAGAAGCAATTTGAACGTCTGGCACAGGTTTTACCTGAAGTTCTGTCAACCTGTCGCAGCAAAGACTATGATTTCCTGTTCGCGAACCCATCGTTCGTTGGCGTGCCTGATGAGCGCATGCTTGTCCCGTTGTTGATATATGCTCGCCAAAATAATTTAGAAACTGGCTACCCTGGTAAACTGCTGGAAAAGCTGGGCTTGGGTAACCTGGAGCTACACCCCGGTTATCAATTGAAAGTGCAGACTTTCGGCGAATTCCAGGTCTGGCGTGGGGCCGAGCTCATTCCCGTCAATGGTTGGCGGCGCGAAAAATCTCGCCAGCTTTTTCAGATATTGCTGACATTTCGCCACACAACCCTGGAGCGTGAGCAAATTTGCGAATTTTTATGGCCCGAAGCGGATCCGCTGACTGCACAACGCAATTTTAAAACCACACTAAATACTCTACTCCAGGTACTGGAACCAGACCGCGAACCCGGAGCCGATTCAGCATTTATCCAGCGCGCAGGCTCGACTTATATCCTCAGGCCGGATGCTGACCTGTGGTTGGATGCCGAACAATTTCTAAAAAGCCTTCAGGCTATACAAAACTTCTGGCTCAACAATAAAATCAGCCCGAAACCGAATGAAATTTTCAAGCTGGAAAACACACTCAAACTTTACACAAGCGAATATCTGTCGGAAGCGTTTTACGAACCCTGGGTGGTGGAAGAACGTGAAAAACTGGCGGCATTGTTCCTGGAATTTTCCGATCGATTGGCGGAACAGATGTTAACTGAGGGCCGTTATGCCGAGGCTATCAGCCTGGCACAACGTGTGCTGGCTCAGGACAACTGTTGGGAACGCGCTTACCGTCATTTGATGCTGGCCTACGACAAACTGGGCGACCACGGCCAGGTGGGCCGGATCTATCAGCGCTGTGTCCAGATCTTGCGTGAAGAATTGGATGTAAGCCCTGCCCCAGAAACAGAAAAAATGTATCAAGAATTGGTTATGAACATCTGAAATCTGTGCTGAAAATTGGGTAAAGCAGTCTCACAATATTTGTAACCCGCCTGTTACTTTGATGTGTTATGCTAATCTTATTGAAATTCAACAATGAACTCATTTATTTGTGGTGCAAGCTCCCCGCTCAGACACTGGGCGGAGAGCTTGCACGAGCAGCTAACTGAATTAACTGATTTTCCTTATAGGATTAAATAATGCCCCGTAATCCACAAATTATTGCCACTGGTAGTTATGTGCCGGAACGGATTGTGACCAATGCCGAAGTGGATGCCATGCTGGGCGACAATACCTCCGACTGGCTGCTTGCAAATGTGGGTATTCGTGAGCGCAGATGGATGTCACCAGAGCAGGTTACTTCAGACTTGATCGTACAGGCCTCCCAAAAAGCTCTCGAACACGCAGGGATCACCGCTGCCGACCTGGACCTGATCATCGTATCAACCGATACCCCAGATTATCTATCTCCATCCACCTCAGTGGTGGTACAGCATAAGCTGGGAGCAGAAAAAGCTGGTTGCTATGATATTAATTCTGCCTGCGCTGGCTGGGTGACAGCCCTGGATCAGGGGGCGCGATACTTATTGACCGAACCTACTTTCAAGTACATCCTGGTTACAGGCGGATATGGCATGAGCCGCTATCTGGACTTGAGCGATAAGAAGACCGCCAATCTATTCGCAGATGGCGCTGGAGCCGTGATACTTGGTACCGGCTCTGAAAGTGGTTTTTTAGGCAGTAATTTGCTGGCGGTGGGCTCATTCCATGATGCATTGGGGATTTACAGCGGCGGCACTTTTCGCCCCGTGACCCAGGAAAATTTCTCGAATTTTGGCAGCCCCAAGGTTGAATTCGTCAAAAAATTTCCAAAAACATTTAACACCGAATACTGGCCAAAACTAATGCAGGGCGCATTGGACAAAGCCGGTTTAAGCTTTGACGACATTGACCATTACTATTTTACCCAACTAAACCTGCGCACAATTGAATTTATGATGGAACTATTAAAACAGCCTATCTCTAAAACGCATTGGATCATGGATAAATGGGGTTATACCGGGTCACCGTGCGTGGTTATGGCCCTGGATGATGCGATTGCACAGGGAAAAGGACCAAAAGCGGGAGAAAAAATCCTGTTTTGTGCCAGTGGAGGCGGGATCACGATGGCTGCATCCGTCTGGCAGTGGACAAGCTAAAGATAATCGTACATTCTGTTTCGACGGGAGATCTTATGTATATCGGCGATTACCTTGCAAGACGGGAATTATATTCACCAGAAAAAACGGCCTTTATTGACGCGGGAAAAACCCCCGAATGGCGGTTGACTTACCGTGAAGCCAATCACCGTGCCAATAAGCTGGCAAACTGGCTGAGATCGCAGGGTATCGGCAAAGGTGACCGGGTGGCGATATTGGCCAGAGATGGTTACGAACATCTCGATACATTTTTCGCCTGCTCCAAACTTGGGGCAATCCATACCGCGCTGAATTGGCGTCTAAATTGGCATGAGCTGCTGGAGATTTTCCAGTACGCTACGCCAAAGGCCCTGATCTTCTCCGACGATTTTAGAAATAGCGCAGCGGAGATTAGCACGCATTTCCAGGCGCAACCTGGGTTGATCACTCTGCATATCGAAGGCAGCGGGATAACCGGCAGCTTGCATTTTGAATCCATGTTGGATGCAGGGCTGGATAGCCCAGTCACCTGTGAAACAATCGAAGCAGAAGATATCGCCGCACTGATTTTCACCGGCGGAACAACCGGTTTGCCCAAAGCAGCAGAAGTCTCGCACCGTATGATTGCATGGAATACACTTAACACAGTCATTCACGATGTGACCCATAATGATGTTTATCTAAACGTCTTCCCCATGTTCCATACTGGGGGATTATTTGTTTATACTCTGCCTCAGGTTATCTTCGGTGGTACCACCGTTCTCATCCGAAATTTTGATCCGGTCCAGGTGCTGAACCTGCTGCAGCGTGAGAAAGTAACCATTTTCGCTGCGGTACCCACCATGTACCAGACCTTGACGACCGCAGCCAACTGGGCCGAGGCAGACCTTTCTTTGCTGCGATTTTGCACATCTGGCGGGGCACCCCTGCCTATCTCTCTGGTGGAAAAATACACTGCCGAAAAAGGGTTACGTTTTAAACAGGGCTTTGGGATGACAGAATTCGGGCCGGGTATCTTTGCGCTTGCCCCTGAGGATGCCATCCGCAAAGCTGGATCGATTGGGCGCCCAAACTTTTTTGTGGATGCTCAAATTGTGGATGACAATAATAATTTTCTTGGCGCAGATCACGAAGGTGAACTGATTTTAAAAGGCCCTTCGTACTGTTCCGGCTATTTTAACAATCCAGATGCAAGCAGTGCGGCACTGGATGAGCGCGGTTATTTTCATACGGGGGATGTAGCCCGTTTTGATAATGAAGGCTACTTCTTCATTGTGGATCGTAAAAAAGACATGTTCATCAGCGGTGGCGAGAATGTTTACCCTGCCGAAATTGAGAAAATACTTTACCAACACCCGGCAGTGCATATGTGTGCAGTCATCGGTCTGCCTGACCCAATTTGGGGTGAAACAGGAAAAGCCTGCGTGGTTACAAAAACAGGGTTGAGCGTTAGCGAAGCGGAACTGCTTGAATTTACTTCCGCTCGCCTGGCGAAATACAAAGTTCCAAAATCCGTTGCATTCATGGAAGCCCTGCCCATTTCAGCGGCAGGCAAAATTCTCAAGCGAGAATTACGCCAACAGTTCAGCAATTAGAAAAGGAGAAAATCATGTCATCTGTTCCAACTTTGCCCGGCATCAGCTCTAAAATGGTAGATACCCCGCGCATCCGTACCCATGTTCTTTTTAGCGGCCCCGAAAACGGTACCCCAGTCTTGTTTCTGCATGGCAATGCGTCATCAGCGACGTATTGGGAAGAAATCATGCTTGCACTCCCAGCTGGTTTCCGCGGTATTGCACCAGATCTGCGTGGTTACGGCGATACTGAAGACAAACTGATTGATGCTACTCGCGGTGCCGGTGATTGGGTCGACGACATCCTGGCTTTGATGGATGTACTCAAAATCGAAAAAGCGCATGTTGCGGGTCACTCCATGGGCGGAACCCTGGTCTTTAACCTTGTGGCAAGTGCCCCTGGCCGCATTCTGAGTGGCACAGTTGTCAACCCTGGCTCACCCTATGGTTTTGGTGGATCAAAGGGGATCGATGGACAGCCCTGTTACGATGACTGTGCGGGCTCGGGTGGTGGTGTTGTCAATCCGGAATTTCCAAAACTGATGGCCGCTGGTGACCGATCGAGTGATAACCCACAGGCCTCGCCACGTGTCGTAATGAATTCCTTCTATTGGAAACCACCATTCGTACCTGCGCGCGAGGAAGATCTACTCTCATCTTTGATGACCGAAAAGGTGGGCGGCGATAAATACCCGGGCGATTTCGTCCCTTCTGGCAACTGGCCGAATGTGGCGCCTGGTAATTATGGTCCGATTAACGCACTCTCTCCCAAATACGTCGGCGATTCCGTTACGAAATTTATTAATTCGAGCCCCAAACCTGCCATGTTGTGGGTGCGTGGCGATTCTGACATGATCGTCTCGGATACATCCTTCTTCGATCTCGGCACCCTGGGTAAAATGGGCTATGTTCCGGGCTGGCCCGGTGAGGATATCTACCCTCCCCAACCGATGGTTGGCCAGACTCGTCATATTTTGGAACAGTACGGCAATTTCGAAGAAGTCGTCATTGCCGAAACTGGGCACACCCCTTATGTTGAGAAACCAGCCGAGTTCATGGCTGTATTCATTAAGACGATCACCGCTTAGTAATTGGTGGGGAGTGAGAGGTGTGAAATAAACAACCTTTTACTCCCCACTTATTGAAACATTAAGGAATTCCAACATGACCAGAAATAAGCCTCTTCCACGTGGTGTCGCAGTAGTTGGCGCAGGAATGTCAAAATTTGGAGCATTCCCTGATAAAAACAGCCGTGACCTGTTCGTGGAAGCCTACAAATCGATGACGATCTCGGTTGACAAGGGCTTTGACCCAAAAATTATTGATGCTCTGTATGTTGGGAACTTCAGCAGTGATCAATTCGAACACCAGGCGCACATTGCCCCGTTGATGGCTGACGCCGTGGGGTTGACACCCATCCCGGCAACCCGGGTGGAAGATGCCTGCGCATCAGGTGGGGTTGCTTTGCGCCAGGGTGTGATTGCCATTGCCTCTGGCATGGTAGATGTCGTACTTGTTGGCGGCACCGAAAAGATGACTGCACTCAATACAGCGGCCGTGACCGAAGCCCTCGCCACTGCCGCCGACCTGCTCTTTGAAATTCCAGCCGGGTTCACTTTTCCGGGTTTCTATGCTGCCATCGCCAGCGCATACATGCAGCGCTATGGGATGACACCCGAACACTTGATGAATGTGGCCATTAAAAACCATGATAATGCGGCCCTCAACCCAAACGCTCAATTTGGTGTGACTATTCAACAATGGATGGAAGGGCGCATTGCAGCAGCTATCAAGAAAGGCAAGCCGGCCCCAACATGGGCCGATATCTGGGATTTCCTACACTCTGATTCTGGCAATCCCATGGTCGCCTGGCCTTTGCGGTTGTTCGACTGTTCCCCGGTCTCGGATGGAGCCGCATCTGTACTGCTGGTCGCTGCTGAACGAGCTCACGAGTTCAGTGATCACCCCATCCATATCATCGGTAGCGGACAGGCTTCCGATACTGCTCTGCACAACCGGGCGGACCTGACTTCACTCTTCGCCGCAAAAAAAGCCTCGTTTGATGCGTATGCCATGGCTGGAGTAAGCGCTAATGATATCCGCATCGCCGAAGTGCACGATTGTTTTACGATTGCCGAGGTGATTGCCGGGGAGGACCTGGGATTTTTTGCCCCAGGTGAGGGTTTCAAGGCGGCTGAAGATGGAATAACTGCCCGCAATGGCTCGAAACCGATCAATACGTCTGGCGGTTTAAAAGCCAAGGGTCACCCGGTGGGTGCTTCGGGGGTAGCCCAGGTGGTCGAGGTATGGAAACAGATGCGCGGGGAAGCCGGCGAACGCCAGGTATCAGGTGATATCCCACTCGCCTTGACTCATAACGTTGGAGCGACTGGTTCCACTTGCGTTGTGCATGTTTTTGAACGCAGGGCATAAGGGCATACATAAAATGAGTGAATTTTCAGCACCCCGGCCGTTCTCAGCAGCAGCCTTTAACCAGTACATTGAAGACCATAAATTGATGGGCGTACGCTGTAAACAATGCGACAGTATGTATGTTCCACCGCGTGCAATTTGCCCCAAGTGCTTCGGGGATCAGCTTGATTGGGTAGAAACCAACGGTAGAGGCAAACTGGCAGCTTTTACGGTTATCCATAGCGGGCCAACCTTTATGTTGGAACAAGGATTCGACCGTTCACACCCTTACATTTCTGGGATCGTTATGTTGGATGAAGGTAGCTCGATCAGCGCCCGCATAAACGGGCTGGATCCGACCCAACCAGAGTTAATAAAAATTGGTACGGATCTTCAGGTTGATTTTATTGAAACTGGTGATAACGAGCGAAAAAAGACCTATCTTGCATTTCGCGTCTTGGGTTAGCAGGCATATTGCAGCAGGTATTACCGCTCGGGTCCATCGGTTTCACTCATAACCAGCCTGTTTTGCCGCCAAAGCACCGCTATAAACATTTTTTATTCTTTTCGCGATGCGGTTTTGCCATCAGTGGATACTACAGAAGATTTATGATGAAAATTGGCGACAATTCTGTCGTTCTGTTTTTTACCATTTGGTATCGATAAATTTACACTATAACAAAAGGAGTCTCTATGCGCATGAAAGATAGGGTTGTGCTTGTAACCGGCGGGGCAGCCGGAATTGGAAAAGCAACTGCCCAGCGCTTCGCAGAAGAAGGCGCCAAAGTTGTCATTTGCGATGTGAATGAAACTATTGGGCAGGAAACGGCAAACTTACTGGGTGTGGATGCTTCGTTTTATAAAGTCAATGTAACCAACCGTGCAGAAGTTCAGACATGGATTGAGGCTGTCGTCATCAGATATGGTCAGATTGATGTAATCATCAATAATGCGGGGATCTTGCGTGATGGACAGCTGATCAAATTTAAGGAAGGTCAGCTTATCGGGCAAATGCCAGAAGCAGATTTTGATGCAGTCATTTCTGTTAACCTAAAAGGTGTATTCAACTGCACGCAGGCTGTTGCGCCGGTCATGGCCAAACAAGGCCGGGGCGTTATCCTGAATGCGACCTCCATCGTTGGCCTGGATGGAAATTTTGGGCAAACCAACTATGTGGCCACCAAGTCTGGCGTTATAGGAATGACCAAAGTCTGGTCACGTGAGCTTGGCAAGTACGGCATTCGTGTCAATGCGGTTGCGCCGGGTTTCACCGCCACTGAAATGGTGAGCGCCATGCCAGAAAAAATTCTGGACGGTATGAAAGCCCGGACCCCACTCGGCCGGTTGGGAGAACCACGCGATATAGCCAATGCTTACCTCTTCCTGGCATCTGACGAAGCTTCCTTTATTACGGGTGAAACGCTTCGCGTGGATGGCGGAATCGTTGTTGGCACATAATCAGCCTGTTTTGTCGCATAACCGCACAATAAACATCCTTTTTCCTTTTCGCGAAGCAGTTGTTCTGCCAGGGGTGAGTTTCCTGACTTTGGGAAGCGACCCCGTCCGTAAATAAAGGCAGATGGATGGAGCACTCCCCGATGGATAAGATTTTTTTTGTGGTTATGATGCGGAAATTTTTCCGCATCATAACCACCCACGGGGAAGTCCATCGATTCGCGTGCATTTATTGACTATGCTTGTGATGATTTAGATCTGGATACCCGTCAGTAATTGCCGCCAGCTCATAGAACGAACGTTTACTCTGACATTGTCAAAGTTGATACTTTTTTTACTAAAAAGTTTACTCAGAATCCTGCTGGTGGACTAATCGCTTCAAACAAAAACCAGAACCGTCTATGACCCACTCTGCTGACCTACTGACCAATCGCGCCCGCCTGACCCCTAACCGTGAAGCTCTGCATGATCTGCATACCGGCAGACGCTACACTTATGCAGAACTCAATACGCGCGCCAACCAGGTTGCCAATTTTTTGCGAGAGCGGTTTGGTGTGCAACAAGGCGACAGGGTTTCCATCCTGGCGCATAATTCGATTGCATATGTTGATCTTTTGTATGGACTGGGCAAAATTGGGGCTATCTTTGCTCCACTCAACTGGCGTTTAACCAGCCGTGAGCTGACTTACATCATCAACGACTGCCAGCCCAGGCTCCTGATCACCGGTCCAGAATTTGTTGAGACAATTAAGCAGCTACCGTTTTACGAGGCAGATACGCACAGCGAAACGGATAGGGCTGAAACTGTCATTAACGCGCTGACCTATATTTCCCTGGAAGACGCGCAGATCAATGGGGCCGAAAAATATGAGGATCTTCTTGCGCAGGCAGCCACAACAGAACCAATCCGTCCGGTACTGACTGGCGAAGATGCTTATTGTATTTTATACACATCCGGAACAACCGGCAGACCCAAGGGTGCCATCTTGCCCCACCGGCAGATTCTATGGAATGCGATTAATACCGTCATATCATGGGGATTAAGTGAAAAAGACGTTGCACCAATTTTGACTCCCATGTTTCATTCGGGTGGTCTATTTGTCTTCCTGGTGCCTTTGTTTTATGCAGGCGGACGAATATTATTGGCGCGCACCTTTGACACCAACGCATCGCTGGAAGTCATTGCCAGAGAAGGCTGCACAGTAATTTTGGGGGTTCCAACTTTGTTCCAGCTATGGATGAATTCCCCGGTTTTTGCCTCGGCGGATTTCAGCAAGGTGCGTTTTTTCGTCAGTGGGGGCGCCCCGTGTCCGCCAGCCTTGATCCAAAGTTGGAGTAAGGCAACGGGTGTTAGTCTGCGCCAGGGTTACGGTTTGACCGAGGTTGGCGTAAACTGCTTTTCGATGACTGATACAGAAGCCTTGGCGAAGGCAGGATCGGTGGGCAAACCTATCTTTCATAGCGGAATGCGCCTGCTGGGTGGCAACGGGCAGGATGTAGCCTGTGGTGAAATCGGGGAACTGGTAATTACTGGCGAGCATGTATGCAGCGGATATTGGAACAAACCCGAGGCAACTGCGGATGTACTGAAAGGTGGCTGGTTCCACACCGGTGACATGGCCCGGCAGGACACGGATGGTTTTTTTTACATCGCCGGGCGTTTTAAAGACATGATCATCAGCGGTGGTGAGAATATTTATGCCGTAGAAGTGGAAACTGTTTTTCGCGAGCACGCCGCTGTGGCAGACGCAGCCCTGATTGGGTTGGCAGATGTAAAATGGGGAGAGGTGGGTTTGATGATCGTAATGTTAAAACCCGGGCAGCATTCAACCGCAGAAGAACTGCTGGCCTTCTGCCAGGGTCGCCTGGCAAAATATAAGATTCCTCGCCGGGTTGAGATCGTTACGTCCCTGCCTTATTCACCTTATGGCAAAGTAATGAAAGCTGAACTAAGGCACCAATGGCAGTAACCGTCAGATTGTGCCCCTGATATTCCTGGAGATTTTTATGCCAATCACTTCGCGAAAAGCCAATGGGATTGAGATTTATTACGAAATTCATGGCTCTGGCACCCCACTTGTTCTGATTGCCGGACTGGGATATCCTGTCTGGGAATGGCACAAAATGGTGACGATTCTTTCGAGCCAGTTTATGGTCGTCACCTTCGATAATCGTGGTGTCGGTCTGACTGAAAAGCCGGCTGGTCCTTACTCAGCTTCCATGCTGGCAGCAGACCTGGCTGGTCTGCTGGACGGACTGGGGCTTGAAAAAGCAATTATCATGGGTCACTCAATGGGCGGGTTCATCGCCCAGGCATTTGCGCTTGAATACCCACATAGAGTCAGTAAATTAATTTTGTGTTCAACCAATTTTGGCGGGCCAAATCACATCCCTATTACACCCGAAGCCATGCAGGTACTCTCGGATCTCAGTAGTGAACCGTTGACGCGTTTTAGCAATGGATTGACCATTAGTACAGCACCCGGATTTGCAGAGAAGCATCCTGAAATAATTCAGGAATGGTTGGAATGGCGCCTTGCAAACCCGATCCACGCAGCCGGTTACCAGGCCCAAATGGCAATTGGACTGGGCCTATTAAGCGAGCAAGCTGCTTTTGAACAAAGATTAAATCAAATTTTGAGCCCCACGCTGATCATTTTCGGAGCAGACGACAAGCTTGTTCCACCTGCCAATGCAGATCTATTGGCAGAACGGATAACCGGCAGCAAGATTGTGATCCTGCCAGATGCGGGTCATTTTTTCCCGCTAGAGACACCACAAGCAGCGGCAGAACTTGTGATCTCATTTGCAAAGTAGTCTTCCTGAAAATCTATTTTCAGATCAGATACCTTCGTGCAATATTGATAAAGTACGCCAAAAAATGTTAGCTATACCCTCCAATGTCATAAATTGCGCGTATTCTCAAGTCTGGAAAGACTATTCTGGATAGCTAAAACTTTGGGTTCAGCAGGATGGTGCCCATGCCACCCGCTGAAACGGATCTGACTGGACGAGCCAGGCAGTCTGGGCCATGCCTTCATCTCGGTCTGCTTCTCAGGCGATAACCAAAAACGATGAAAAAACTGAGTTCTTTTCGCGAACTGCTTGTGCTAAACATTTATTGGGTTGGGCTGTCGTTCAAATGGAACGTCTTGCACCCGCTCATTTTGCCAGCCTTGCTGCTGAATTATGTTCCCGATGGGCAGAAAAATTCTTACCTGGGATTATTAACGTTTTGTGGGCTGCTTGTTGCGGCCATCATCCAGCCACTCTCGGGTGCGTTGAGCGATGGCTGGGTTTCGCGTTGGGGAAAGAGACGCCCGCTGCTGGTGATTGGCACACTTATTGATGTTTTTTTCCTGGCGCTGTTAGGCTGGGGCGGTGGTCTGTTATGGATTTTTTTGGGCTATGTGGGGCTGCAGGTCAGTTCGAATCTTGGTCAGGGCCCGGCCCAGGGTCTGCTCCCGGACCGGGTGGCTGCGCATAGAGTTGGCGCGGCTAGCGGGTTAAAAACTTTTATGGATATGACCGCACTGATCATTGCCTCGCTTGCAGCAGGGCATCTGTTTGACCCGCGGTCTCGCGATGCCCATTTGATCATCCTGCTGCTGATCGGAGTGGTGCTGGCCTCTGTGACGGTGACTGTGCTCGGAACGCCGGAAGAAGCGGCTGAACGGAATGTTTCGGACAAACAGGTCGACCACGCCGGTTGGTGGCCTGAATGGTGGGATCGTTTTCGGGTGGGGGCTTGGCAAGATGATTTTCTCGCTGGTTTTCGGGCGAACGCTTCCTACTGGTGGCTGATCATCCAGCGTGGTGTGTTTTTGCTAGGGATTTATGGGCTGCAGGCTTTTGCCCAATATTACCTGCGCGATGTTTTGGAAGTTACCAACCCGGTCAAGACTACTGGGGATCTGCTGGCAGCTTTGACTGTCGCCCTGGTGCTGCTTTCATTGGCGGGTGGTTGGTTGGCGGATAAATTTGGCGCAAAGCGAATTCTTTACGCTGCCAGTTTTCTATCTTCCTTTGGATTTGTCCTGCTCTGGTTGGCCCGCTCGCCCAGCGTGTTGGTGTTGTACGGTTTCGTCCTGGGTGCGGGCATCGGGTTGTTCCTGACTTCCAGTTGGGCGCTGGCAAACCAGCTGGCTCCAGCAGGCGAATCGGGTAAATACCTGGGCCTGACTAACCTGGCTACGGCCGGAGCGGGTGCCCTGGCGCGCTTGGAAGGACCGCTGATTGACGGTCTCAATGCGGCTCATCCGGGGTTGTGGTTGGGGTACCTGGGTATGTTTGCTTTTGGGGCGCTGTGCACCTTGTTGAGCGCATTTTTGCTTAATCGTGTTACCATTAAGCATTGAAGTTTTTTGGCTGACACCCGTTTTTTGTAACATTCTTCCTGATTCGCAATTGTTCTATATAATTTGTAAATAAAAAAATCGTAATTGTTCCTCGGGAGGTTCCATGTACTTTTTCGTCCGGTTTAACGGGTTTGTGACCATCGTGATTGGTGTTCTGTTCATGCTGTGCGGTGTGGCGGCGGCGATTTATGGTTTTGCACAGAATGCTGCGCTGGTTGACCTTGCCAATAATTTCCTGCTGGCAGGCAGTAATATTCGTCTGCTGGACGCGCGTTTTTATATGGCAGGTTTGGGGCTGGTCTTGTTCCTGCTGGGCATGTGTACATCGGCTTGGGGTCAGTTGCTGCTGGTTTTTGCGGATGTGGCAGTCAATACGCATGAAACCAATTCGATCTTGAGGGGTATGCGCAGAATGGAAAGAAACGATCCGGCTCCTGCTTCCGACCTGCCTCCACTGAACGGTTAGCCTGACCTTATCTGTCAATTTTTCGCCAGATAGCCCAACTTCTCAACACTGTTTTTGTACTTAATTTGACGAAGTCAGATTAACGTCTGTTCCATGAACTGGCGGTAATTATTCGCGGGTATCACAGCTGTACGAAAATTAGAGATTGTCAAATTAATCACTGCTTGTGTTGGCCGATCGCAAGGAACCATCCGGATAGGTAAGAATTTAAATCAAGATGGAGTTATTGGTGCATGCACATGCGCCAATAACTCCATCTTTTTTGTCAACCTGGTATTCAACTCACAAGAGAACGGGCAGATTGGTTGATTGGGAAACTTTTTCCGAAAGAGCGGTGAGTAAATCCAAAGAACGGGTCTGGAAGAGCTTTGTTTGTCGGGTAGAGCAACTGCCGCGAGTGCTGCGCTCGAATAAAACTCGACTTGGTTTTATAACCCGGCCTGATACTATTTTTGCCAGTAAAAGACATCACGCCTGTGCGCGGTAGTTAGCTCGCTTTGATTTCCTCGGCGCCGTTTGCATACCTGGCGAAACGTCCGGCTGTGCGTGGATGGATCGGATCACTGCGCTGCCAGGGCCAGCCGCCGAATTGGGTACGTTGGTAATCTTCAAAAGCCTGGCGAAGTTCCTGCTGGGTGTTCATTACAAATGGGCCGTACTGGGCCACCGGTTCTGCGATTGGGCGGCCTTGCAGTAAGAGCAGGCGCACGGGTTCTGCCCCGCTTTCAAGGGGGATATCGTGTTCAGGGTTTAGTTCAAAGGCATGGTAACCAGGAATACTTACTCCGGCAGCCTGCAGTGCAGACCCAGAGAAAAAGTACAGGCTTCGTTTTATGTTTGGGCTGGCCGCCGGCAGGGTCCAGCGGGTACCAGCATCCATTTCGATGATCGAGATACCGACTTCGTTTTCAGGATCTGCCGCCCAGGAATCAGGGGCGGGTGCCTGGGCCTTGACGTCATCCAACTGACCGGCAATCAGGGTGACATGGGTGGATTGGCCCTGGCTGTCTTTGACATTAATCCTGGACATTTCCTCGGCCCACAGCATTTTGTAATGCGGTTCGGAAAATTTCTTTGCGGCTGGCAGGTTTAGCCAGATCTGTAATAATTCCATGCGATTCGGGCCATCCTGTTGGAGAAGAGGGAACATTTCAGCATGCTGAAGACCACTGCCGGCGGTCATCCATTGGACGTCGCCGTGACCATAACGTCCCGCCGCGCCATGCGAATCAGAGTGATCCACGAATCCATCCAGCACAACGGTGACAGTTTCAAACCCGCGGTGCGGGTGGGCTGGAAAGCCTGGGACGGTTTCGCCGTGGTACATGCGCCAGCCATCCTTTGGGTTGAAGTCCTGTCCAATTTCGCGGCCAGCCAGCGAAGCGTCTGGCCCAAGTTGTTGATTGCCTTTGGGGAAGGTGTCGAGGTGGTGGACACAGAATAAAAATGGGTCGCTGGTCTCCCAGACGAAGCCAAGCGGCTTGGTACTGATAATGGGTTGGTTGCTCATGTGCGTTTTCCTCGGAGACTGCTGCGTTTTTGCGCAGGATTTCTTTGCTTACCAGGCGTCCCAGTGACAGGAGATTTTTTCCCTTACTTGGAACGTTCTTGCGATCAGCCAATACATCCGATCCGTAGTATTCAAAGCTTTTATCTATTAGCCAGCCAGGACAGGGCACCCAGCGCGGCCGCGCGGCCGGTGGCGCAGCAGGCGGTGATCAGGTAACCGCCAGTGGGCGCCTCCCAGTCCAACATCTCTCCGGCGCAAAAAACGCCGGGCAGGTTGATCAGCATCAGATGCTGATCGAGCGCATCAAACCTGACCCCACCGGCTGTGCTGATAGCTTCATCCAGCGGGCGTGGCCTGATAAGGGGCACGGGCAGTGACTTGATGGCAGCGGCTAATTTTTGAGGTGCGTTCATATCGGTCTTGGGAATGAATTCCCATAGCAAGCCGGCCTTGACCCCTTTGATCCCGGTGGTTTTTTCCAGGTGGTTTGATAAAGAACGGGAACCGCGCGGTTGCGACAGCCGTGTCTCCAGATCCATCTGCGTCCGGTCAGGGGACAGGTCCAGATGGATGCTGGCGCTGCCCTGGGCCTCGATTTCGTCACGGATGGGGGCTGAGAGCGCGTAAATTAGGCTGCCTTCAACGCCGCTGGCTGTGATAATGAATTCACCCTGACGCCTGAAAACGGTTTTAGCGGCGTTGGTGAATTCGATCACCACCGGTTTGAGCGGCTGGCCTTCGTACTTCGTGCGGAAATGTTCGCTCCAGTTGACGTCGAAACCGCAGTTGGTGGGTTTGAAGGGTGCCAGGGGGATGCCGCGTGCAGCTAGGATTTGCGACCATGCGCCGGTGGAACCCAAGCGGGCCCAGCTGGCGCCACCGAGTGCCAGGATCACCGCATGGGTTTGGACGGCGATCTCGCCGTTGGGCGTTTCAAAGCGTAGCGAGTTATCCGGGTTCCAGCCCAACCAGCTGTGTCGCAGGTGGAAAATGACCCCTGTGCTGACCAGGCGCTGCCGCCAGAGGTACAAGAGCGGCGCAGCTTTCATGCCGGTTGGGAAAACACGCCCGGATGTGCCCGTGAAGGTCTGGATGCCAAGCTCCTCGGCCCATGTGCGCAGCTCAGAGGCTCCGAAATGTTCAAGAAAGGGTTCCAGCTGGGCACGACGCGGGCCATAGCGCGCCAGGAATTGTTCACTCGGCTCGGAATGTGTCAGGTTCAGCCCACCTTTGCCAGCCACCAGGAATTTTCGCCCGACAGAGGGCATACCTTCATACAGGTGGACTTTTAGCCCGGCTTCGCTCAAAACCTCAGCAGCCATCAGGCCGGCTGGCCCCCCTCCAACCACGACAACCTCAGCCATGGCCAGGGCCGGGTCAATCACGTACTGTTTGCCCAGACAGGGAATTTATATACAGGCTTTCAACTTTTTCCCTCGCCCATGGGTTTTTCCGCAAAAATTTCAGGCTGGATTTAATGCTGGGTTCGTTTTTGAAGCAATTGATATTAATACGCTGGCTTAATTCCTCCCAGCCAATTTGCTCCACCAGTCGCGTCAGGATCACTTCCAGGGTGATGCCGTGCAGGGGGTTCTTGGGTTGTTCTGTGCTCATTTTGCCTATCCTTATCCTACCCCAAGAATACAGGATAATCGCAGTCTGCGCAAGCCTGCAGGTGGGTATTTTTGATCTGGGCGGTTCACGTGACAGCCAGTTCTTTCACGTTTTTTTATTTTGCAATATGAAAATTGAAGAGGCTTGTGTCTAAATTGCCGCTCAGGGAGATCCACAGCGGTAGGACCATTTCCATCCCACGCGCAGCGCTGATATCACCCAGGTCAATGACCGATTTCCAGCCGAACCATTCCATCAAGATCATGGTGACTTGCGACTTGGCATCATCATCATTGCCGCAAATAAATACATCATGATCGCCTGGCACCAGCTTCGGGTTTACCATAACGTCTGCGTTCATGGTATTCAGGGCTTTGACTACCCGTAGCAGCTTGTGTTCGCGCTGAATCTGTTCACCGAGCGAATCGGTGTTGCAGATTGTTAATGTAGGCGGCATGCCGCGTGAAAAATCAAGCGGATTGGCCACATCGATCAGCACCTTGTGGTTCAGATCTGCATTTTTGATTGATCCCAGCGCTGAGAGCGTACCGCTGCCAGATGTGCAGTTAAAAAGAATTTCTCCGAACCTGGCGCAGTCGGCATAACTGCCATGTGAGGCGAGCTTGCCCGCTGCTTGAACCCAGGCCTCTGCGTTGGGATTATCCAGGGTACGCGACCCCATCTTGACGCTGTGACCCAGTCCAATCAGGCGGGTGCCAATCGTTTTTCCAACATCGCCGGTACCTAAAATACCTAAATTCATGTTTTTCTCCTTGTCCCAAGTTCTATCCCGGGAAATTGTTAAATGCTTGCGGATTCACCTGGTTATTGTAAACATTCCTCATTAATATGAGGTGAATGTTGGTAAATATCCCCGCACAAGGCACCCTGTGCGGGGAAGCCCAGCGATTATCTTTCATTGGAACAGAAAAACCAGGGTGAAAAGACCCGAAGAAAAATAGCGTGAGCCAATATATTCGTGAAGTTGTTGGTTTAGCGACTGTCTGCCCGCAGACCAGAACATAGCCGTCGCATTAAAAGGACCGGAAATGCCCGTCTTCCTGCGCCGATAAATGCGATTTTGGTCTTGAATGATGGTCTCCTCGTGATTATTTTACGGAATATTCTTTTTTAGAAGCCGGGCGGCATTGCGGTAATAAACTTTTGCCAGGATTTCATCTGGTAGGTTGATAGCGTTGATGAACCAGCGTCCTTGCTGTGGTACTTCGCTGGGGCTGTAATTGAAATATTCATCCTCGGTTTCCAGGAAGCGGTAGTAAAGCTGGTAACCAGCGATATCTGGACCCATATCCAATCCAAACAGGATCCGGTCGGCATATTGTTGGAAGAAGCGTTGGGCAGTGTAGGGTTGACGTCCCAGCTCACCGATGCGCGCGGAAATATCCACATGATAATTGGGGCAGCGCTCCAGCAAGGCGCCCACCCAGCCCAGGTTTTCGGCGTAGCAGCCCAAGTGGGCTCCGATGAAGGTCGTATCCGGATGTCGTGAGACGAGTCGGGAAAGTCCATCCAGAATGTGCATGAAGGTTGGAAAGGCTGGTCCGTTGAAGGCCCAATCCGGGTGTTTACCAAGTTCCTCCCAGCGCTCATTATTTTCGTCAATCGGGTCAAAAAAAGCAACCGGGTCAGCGACATGGATCAAGACCGGCAGGTCGAGTTCTCCGGCGCACTGCCAGAGTGGGTCCAGTCGCTGGTCATCGACGTTGACCAGCTCGCCTTTTTCGTCGCGCACTTTCAGGCCAAGGTGTTTCCAGACTTTCAGTCCTTCTGCACCGCGCGTTTTTTGGGCTCTCAGTTGGTTTACGGCCCATTGAGGGAAGGTGCTGCCCCTGTTTTGCCATTCTGACCAATTGACCCCGCCGAAAATGCTGAAGCGCTCAGGGGCGGCGGCCTTGAAGTGCTCGAGATGTTTATGCAGCAGATGTTCGCCCCAGCCACCATCCAGATCCACATAATGGATGATCCCGGCGGCGTCCAGCTGGTCGATCAGCTCGCTGAGCGGACGTTGGTCCCAGCCGCCTCCGAAGGGTTCTGCCAGGTGGTTATGGGCATCGATGACCGGGAATTTTGCTTGGGTGATCCGGGTTTGCCTGGTGACGAGTTTAGATTGGGGGTGAAAGTTTTCCAGGAGCATTTTGAATGCCTTTATAATTCTGTATATTGACCAGGTGGCTGCGCGAACTGGCGGCTCGTGCAACGGTTTCAAAAGCTGGTTAGGCTGCGCCTACATCCTGTTTTACAACGATTTGCGGTGGTGTGCAAGGGCGGATTTGCTATTAACGCTGGCATGGTTTGTTTCTTACCTGGAGCCAACGATGATATGAAATTTTGCCGGTTCCCGGTTTGCCCGCAGCCAGGCTTTTAGAGGGCGCAGCATCCAGCGCAGGCCGTAGAAAGGGGTAATAAACTTCCACTGGAGTGCGAGATGCGCTGCCAATGTTTTTAATAATTGGTAGGTCAGGTAATTTTCGCTCTGCAGAGTATTGGATGGAAAACCAAAGCGCTCCTGGAAGTGAGTTTCACGTTCCTGAACCATTTTTTGGCCGCTGCTGCCAGTGTGGTAAACCGGTGAATCCAGGATAATCAGTTTGCCGGTCGCACGGAGTACGCGCAGTGCTTCAACCAGGCTTGCCTGGATATTTGTGGAGTAATGCAGCGAAGCATTAAAGATGACCAGGTCGGCAGTGTTGTTTGGGAAGGGTAGAAGGTCAAATTCTGCCTGTACGGGCGTAAATTCGGTCTGAAAGTATTGCGCGCAAGCCAGCCCATCGAAGTCGTTATCCAGCAGGTCCACGGCAGCCACCTGGTGTCCACGTTTGGCCAGGTGGTTCGACAACCAGCCGTTGCCCGCGCCGAGATCGAGTATCGCCAGGCTGCGGCCATTAGCTTCCAATGGCATCACTACCTGTTGGAGCATTGTGTCAAAACTTGTGGCGCGGATCTGCCAATCAACCGACATGCTGCCGCTCAGATCCTGGTGAGGCAACGCACGGTAATAGCTTGCATCCCTCGAACCGCGTCCCTCGGCCAGGCGAATGTTCTCGTATTCAACTTTAAACTGATGGTAATGGGTGGTGCGTTCTGTGGATATGAAACGCCAGATGCCGCCGCTGCGCTGGAAGCTCAAGCCCTCGGCGGCACAAAATAACTCATCTGTCAGTTCTGGTGACTGTCCGAGAGCTGGATTTCTGTGCTCAAGATTTGCGTGGCAGGTTGGGCAGGCAAAAGCGCTCCAGGCTGGCATGAACTAATCCTGCGCCAGAACATCAATGGCAGCTGTGTAAACCAGTTCCAGCGAGTGGAAGATCCCATCCAGCTTTTCGGGGGCCTTCCACGAGAGAGTCGCCAGGCTGTCCATGACCACCATAACTGATGCAGTCTTGACCCCGCGTAGTTTGCCGATGGTAAACAGGCCGGCACTTTCCATTTCTACTACTTTGACAGCCTCTGCCTGGTAGCGCATAACTTCTTCGCGGGTTTCGCGAAAAGGTGCCGATGTAGTCCAGGT
>CAINXK010000542.1 GCA_903854805.1 uncultured Anaerolineae bacterium | reverse complement strand
GCGAGGCGCGCTGATCTTGATAAACGGGTCGAACCAGCGGATGGGATGTCCCTTGAGCTCGTAATCTTCCAGGTTGTAGCCAAAACGCGCCATTTCGGCGGCCAGGGTCGGCTTGAGTGCGGCGCGTTTGCCTGCGGCGAGGATGTTGGTGTCATAGATGCCCCAGCAGCGCATGGGCTGGCCATTTCGTTGGGTGGGGAAGTCCCAGGTGTAGCCGGCGATGCCTTGCGGAACGGGGGAGAAGTCGAAATAGGCATCCTGACTGGCGTGCTGAAGGTTGGCGTTGGGTGGGGCCAGCAATTCGAGGACGCGGGCGGTGTAGATGGGTTCATTGGGCAGGATGCAGCGGCGCACGATGCCATTTGAGCCATCCGCGCCAACTACAATATTTGCGTGCAAAACCTCTAATTCTGTTTCAACAATCACCCCGGTGCTATCTGCCCGGACGCTTTTGACGATCTGGTTTTCGCGGATTTCGATACCGCGTTGGCGGGCTTTGGCTGCCAGCCAGGCGTCGAATTCTTGCCGGTGGATGATGCGCAGGCTGTGCTGATCACCTGGCGCGCGAATGGTGAGACCTTTGCCGGCGAAGTTGAAATGGGTGCCAATGCAATCCACATGTGGAATTTTGCTGACATCCAGGCCCAACCCCTGCAGTAGGATTTCGGCATCGATGACAAGGCCGCCAGCGCAGAGTTTGGGGCGCGGATAGCAGGCCTTTTCGAGTACGATGACGCGCGAGATCAATTCGGGCGCCAGGCGTTGTAGGTGCAGGGCGGTTGAGAGCCCGGCGGGGCCGCCGCCAATGATGATGATATTTTTTTGCATGGAATGATTGTATTGAAATGGATAAGGCTTGTAAAGCCTGAATCTGGCCCGAATCTGGTATAGGGGCCAGATTCTGTTAAACGCACAAAGCAAGCTGGAGCTGCGGGTTCTTGATAATAAAAAAGCGGCCGGGTAGGCCGCTCAATCATACAGGCTGGACAAACTAACTCCCTGATGGGGGTTGTGGGTTTTCTTTGGTGGGGGCGGGCTTTTTGACCAGCTTGCTCTTAATCTTTTGATCTTTCTTCTTCTTTTTCTCTAACTCTCTCTGGCGTTTTTCGTGTTTGTAGTTTACCTGGGGCAATGGATTATCCTTTCTTGATTTGTGATGGGCGCAGCATACCGAATTTTATTGATATAAACATTATGCCATAAAAGCGCGGCTTTTCCACTAATTGATAGGTGAATCCAAGGATAGTTTGGCAGGTAGTTTTGGTCTGGGGATGACAAGAGAGTGGCTAACATGGCTACTCGCGGGTATTCTCACAGGGGTTGTTCCCCAGGCAAGGGAACATTCCTAAAATGGTATGAAGTTTTTTGTGTTGATTGAATGGATGATCTTCCTTCAAATCATTACCTGCGAGATCTAATCCGCAAATTCAGCGGTCAGCCCAAAGCTGGCAGGCCAAACCGGGTGAATAGTTTTTCGTCGGAGGTCAGAAAGTCATTTATTTCGCGGATCTGGCCTTGTTCAAGGCTGAGCACATGCAGGGCTGATGGTTGGTACGATCCGGTTGGGGTGAGTTGGTAGACGGCAAAGGCTGGGCTGCCATTGGCGCGGGTGGCGACCAGCCGCAGGGGCGCATCTGCCAGGGTTTTGAAGATATTGGTTTCCAAAAAGGTTTGAATATCCTGGTGACCGCCGAACCAGACAGGGAAAGGCGGCATGGTCAGGATGGCGTCTTCGCGCAAGAGTGTCACCAGGGTGCTTGCGTCGGCGGTTTCCCAGGCGGTCACGTAACGATTTAGCAGGGAGGCTTTGAGATCGTCATCGATGAGAATAGCCCTGAGTTGTTCGCGGCGGTTCCAGTACTGTTGGATGGTGACACGTGCGCGCTGCAGGGTGCTGTTGACCAGGGCGGGTGTCATGCTCAATATATCGGTGATGCCGTTGATGTTCCAGCCGAGGACATCGCGCAGCAGGAGAATGGCACGCTGGCGACCGGGGAGATGTTGGAGTGCGGCGACAAAGGCGAGGGTGATGCTTTCGCGGATTTCGTAGCGGGCATCGGGATAGATGGCGGGTTGTTGGTCGATGAGGCTATCGGGGAAGGGTTCGACCCAGGCGGGTTGGTTGGCGGGTGGGGGTAGTGGAATGTTCGGGTTGCCCTGGGTATAAAGCTCACGCGACATGGCCCGGCGGTTGCGGCTGTCGAGGGCATCGAGGGAGGCAATGGTGGAGATTTTGTATAACCAGGCGCGCAGGGAAGACTGCCCTTCAAATGTGTCCAGCCGGTGCCAGGCGCGCAGTAGGGTTTCCTTGAGCGCATTTTCGGCGTCATCGAAGGAGCCCAGGAAGCGGTAACTGTGAACCAGCAGTTCGTTGCGGTAGGGTGCGACCAGCTCTTCAAAGGCGTGCTGGTCGCCGGTGCGTGCCAGGGCCAGCCAGGCGGGATCGGGGGTGTTGCTGTCGATTTGATCGTTTTTCATTTTTCACCTTGGATGCGTTGAACCTAAAGAGGCCGTTCCTGTGCTATGTCACCTGGCGGGCCAGAAGAACGAACAATGCGGCAGGACGTGCCTCGCAGATTATTTGGCAATGGACTGCGTAACTTGCGATTGGCATTTGGACCTATGTCCCTGGCCCCGTTCTCGAAACCGGCAGGGGCAGCAAGGCAAACCCCAAATTGCGGGTCCTGGCTTGACTGCGGGAAGAAAAAGCACTGGAGACAAAGGATATTTGAGGGGCGTAGTGTTCCAGTGTTTTTAGGATAGCAAGTTATGCGGTACTGAATTCTTGAGTTATTCAAAAGAGCTGGCTGTCTGAAGATGTTTTTCAGGCAGCCGGGCTATCTTTGTGCACGAAGATGGCACGATTTACAACTTGCGAAGAGAGTGGCGATTTTTTTGTATGCCATTTGCTGGTGAGGCAAGCCAGCCCGGTTGCGTTGTGAGAGTGGGGTTGGATGGTATCACAAGGGTGCCGGTTATGGGTGTGTCCATTCCTTGAGAATTGCGCGAACTGAGCGGTTGAGTTCGATTGAGAATTCGGTGTTGAACTTGCGGCGGTATGTGGCCTGGCCGACGTTGACCGAACCGGCCAGGTTGTCGCGGCCGTTGAACATTTGTTGGTGTTGCAGGCTGAACATCTGGTCGAATTCTGGGGCTGCAAGCCGGCGGTATTGGTTTTCAAAGACGATGAATTTTTTGTCAAAGCGGGTGGATTGTTCGCGGTTATTCTGCTGTTCGGTTGGGTATCCGATGCAGAGCAGGCTGATGGGAAAGACGTATTGGGGCAGGTTGAACATTTCTTTGTGAATTTCATAATGTTCCATGATGTCGCCGATGTAGCACGAGCCGAGGCCAAGGGCTTCGGCGGCGATTACGGCGTTTTGTGCGGCGATGAGGGCGTCGCAGCAGGCAAGGAACAGATCGCCTTCGGCGGGTGTGCGCATGGGCTCATTTTTTTCGGCGCAAATTGTTGGCACGCCGCTGGCCAGGAAGTAATCGTACCAGCGTTGGTAATCTGCCAGAAAGAGTAAGAGCAGTGGGGCTTTGGCGATGAAGGGCTGGTCGTCGCAGGTTTTGGCCAGGCGGTCTTTGAGGCTCTGATCGGTGATATCCAGGATGGTGTAGAGCATCAGGTTGCCGGCGGTGGGGGCGCGCAGGGTAGCTTGCAGCAAGCTGGCTTTTACATCGGCGCTGATTTCTTTTGGTTCATAGGCGCGAATGGATTTACGTTTGAGCAAAACATCAATGACCTGGTTCATATTTCGGATTGCTCCTTATGTTTGAGTTGAGTTGCGCTGGGTGCTGCGCGTTGGATTGCGAGATGGCAAGGTTGCCCGGTTGTGTTTAGAGGGTATTCGGAAGATGGGTTGACAAGTGAAGAAAAAAATGGAGGGGCAGGTCCGTGAAGGCCTGCCCCTGGGTGTTTAGAATAGTAGGTATTGTTTCAAAAAGCGGTCGAGGCTTTCGTAGAAGTCGATGATGTTTTCGGTTTTGCGGAAACCGTGGCCTTCGCCCGGGTAGAGCTTGAAGATGTGTGGAACCTTGTTGGTGCGCAGGGCTGCCACGATCATTTCTGATTGTTCGGGCGGCACAACTTTGTCGTCAGCGCCCTGGAAGACGGCGACGGGGTCTTTGATCTGTGAGGCGTGCATGATTGGTGACCAGGCTTTGTAGCGTTCGGCGGCGGCGGGTAGGGGGCCAACCATCGAGTCGTTGTAGTGTTCCTCAAATTTGTGGGTACCAATGAGCAGGTCGAAGAGGCTGGCAACGCCGAAGAGATCGACACCGACTTTGAAAACGCCTGGGTAGTGGATAAGGGCATTGAGAACGGTGTAACCACCGGCAGAGCCGCCCATGATGGCGACACGAAGCGGGTCGACGAGTCCGAGTGCAGCCAGGGCACCGGCGGCGCCGGCGGCATCTTCAGTATCAACCAGGCCCCATTTTTCGCGGAGCATGAGCATGTAGCTGCGACCGTAGCCGGTTGAGCCGCGGTAGTTGACTTCGATGTAGGCGTAGCCACGGGTGGCGAAGAAGACTGCGTTACTGTTATAGCTGCTGATGGCGGCGGAGGTGGGTCCGCCGTGGATGTTGATAATGGCGGGAGGCAGGCCGTCGCTGCTAAAGCGGGAGGATATGGGTGGGTAGTACAGGCCGTGAACGACGGCGCCATCGGGGGCGGGCCATTCGATGGGGCTGGGTTCGGGTAATTCGTTGGCAGAAAGGGCTTCGATGGATGAGCGCCGCTGGATGGTGGTCTGCCCGTTTTCGATGGTGACTATGCGGGATGGGATTTTGGGCGAGGAGCCGATGAAAGTGAGCTGTGCGGTGCTGGGCGAGGCGGCGAGCTGTGAGATCCAGGTGTAGGGGGCGATATTGATGGGCTGGGACTCGCCGGATGCCAGGTCAACGGACCAGAGTGTGCGCCAACCCTTTTGGTTTTTGGGGTAGTAGATGTGGGTTGAATCCGGGCTCCAGGCGATGAGACGCTGGCCCTGGTTCCAGGCAGGTTCGAGCAGGGCGGCGTTGTTTACGAGGGTGCGTTTTTGGCCGGTGGCTAGTTCGATGAGATTGAGCGTATCCCATTCGCCATCGTTGGCGAGGAAGGCCAGGAAGCGGCCATCCGGGGAGTAGGCGGGTTGAAAGACGGGAATGTTGGCGGAGCCGAAAATTTGGCGGGTATTTGTGAGTTCTAGGCCCTGTAGTTGGGCAGTCATGAGGCGGGTGCCATCCCAGGGCATCTGGGGGTGGTCCCATTCGATCCAGGCGATCTGCTGGCCGTCTGGGTGCCAGGTGGGCTGCATGTAGAAATCGGCGCCGCTGGCGAGTTTGACTGGCCAGGAGCGGCCGTGTGTGTTGGCCAGGGCCAGGCAGTCGGCGCGCTCGTAGGTGTGGATGAAGAGTACCTGGCTGCCGTCTGGCGAGATGGATGGGGAGGCGCAGTCGCCAAATTGGGGGGTGATGGGGCTGGGCAGGCCGGCCTGGGTGTCTGCGCGATAGAGGCGTCCGCCGCTGGCGAAGATGGCAAGGCCATTCCGTACGGTGAAATCGCCGCCGCCATAGCCGACGCCGGCGCTGATCTTGAGGCCGCCGGAGATATCACGGGGGGCGTCCGGGCCGTTTTGGCGCATGAGGGCGGTGACGCCGCTGAGTGATTCTAGCCAGGTGAGGCTGCCGTCGCTATCGAACTGGACATCTTCCAGCCGCAGGCGGGCGCCTTGCATGGCTGGGGAGATGGATGATGGCCATAGTCCGAAGGGGAGTTTTTGTTTTTCCGTCATCTGAATCCTTTTTGGTGCAGGTGGGGGTACCTGCTTTTCGCTATTGAAGCGGCTATGATGCGAGCGATGGGGTTTTAGATGTGTGGGGCAATTTTGCTGGCGAGTTTGTCTTTGGGCTGGTAGCCGGTGACGCGTTCGACCATCTTGCCGTCCTTGAAGAGCATGATGGTGGGGATGCCCATGATGCCGTACTGCATGAGAACGTTGGGGTTTTGGTCGGCGTCACATTTCAGGACTTTGACTTTACCAGCCCATTCGCCGGCAAGTTGTTTGATGATGGGGTCGACCATTTTGCAGGGGCCACACCAGACGGCGGTGAAATCGACCAGTACGGGTAAGGTCGAATTGATTACTTCGTGTTCGAATTCGAGTTCTGAAACGTAAGATACTTCTGCCATTAGGGCCTCCATAATTTGATTAATCTTATCACGAGCGCGCAAGAGGCGCGTTAGAATTTAAGTTTTTGGTGCTGGTTTCAGCCTGGGATGATGGGGGCTGAAGGCTTTGGTTGGGGCAGGCGGACGATGGCTGTAATTAAAATACACCGGTAATACACCGGTAGTACACCGATATTGAGCTGTGGAATTTTTTTATTCTGCATGTGGGTCAGGGGCCGGTCTGGAGAAGACTTTCTCCAGGATTTCGAGTTCCTGCCTGGTGAGGTTGGTGAGGTTGAGTGCGGTGAATGGGCCGGGTGTGTGGTTGGATGGCTCGAGGCTGTTTGTTTCGCGGGCGATATCGGCAAGGATGCCGCGGATCTGGGTGAAGATTTCGGCG
>CAINXK010000541.1 GCA_903854805.1 uncultured Anaerolineae bacterium | reverse complement strand
GTGCGGCTTAGTTCAACTTGGACAGATGCGGCGGCGCATAGTTGCCCCTTTTTAGACTTTCGTTATCCACGCCGCATCAATCCTTAATTCGTTATGCTCCACTGCGTTTTATGAAATAACAATGAGTAAACCTTTCAAATTCGTAGAACAATAGTTTAATCTGTTATAACTAATTTATTGAACGGGATCTGTTAAACGTCGCTCAATTGGAGCAGGAAGATTAAAACAATGTTTTTATTGTTTTCGTTATTTAGGCGTGCTCTTGGGGCAGAGAACATATGGGTGATGTGATGAAATCTGGGCCAGCTCATAAAAAGAATCACCAACCTGGTGCCGATTTATTATTGGCAAATTTGGACCGCCTGCACGAAGGGGTGGTCATTTTCGATTCTGGCATGAATTACACCTGTCTGAATAAGCAGGCTAGTCTATTGCTGGCGCGCGCGCCCCAGGATTTAATCGGCAAAAACTTTTGGGCTGAATACCCGGATGTCCAGGGCACTGCTTTGGGAGCTGCGTATGCCCGCGCTCTGGAAACCCAGGAAACGATCCAACTTGAGGCGTTTGCCCCGGCCCGGGAGCGCTGGTTTGAATATCATATTTATCCATCCCCAACCAATTTGATGGTTTATTTCACCGATATCAGCGCGCGCAAACACACTGAAGAAGCTTACAGCCAGCTGGAAGAACGCAGCCAGGCTTTGATCGAAAATATAGATGATGGGATTGTGCTGATTGGAGCCGACCATAAGTTCCAATATGTCAGCCCTATGGCCTTGCGGCTATTTGGTTATACGGAGACCGACTACCCGGTTTTTGAACCCCAAAAGCTTACCCATCCAGATGATCTGCCGGTGGTGCTGAATATGCTGCAGATCATCCTTGAAGACCCGGCCCAGTCTCCGACCATCCAGTATCGTTTCCGTCAAAAGGATGGACAGTGGCGTTGGATTGAAAGTACCTTAAGCAACCTGCTGCATGTGCCAGCCATCCATGCGATTCTCATTAGTTTCCGCGATATTGATGAGCACAAAAAAGCCAGCGCACTGCTGCAGAAGAGCCAGGCCAGCCTGGAGATGGCCCAATCCGAAGCCCATCTGGGCAATTGGGAACATAATGTCAGCACCGGAATTGGGTACTGGTCACAGGAAATGTTTCGCCTGTTTGATCTGGACCCGGCCGATGGGGTGCCTTCGATGGAAGACTATATCGAACTGCTGCATCCAGATGATCGCGAGCAGCTGCTGGCCGTCCAGGCCCAGGTTATCGAAACCGGCGAACCTGCCACGCTTGAGTACCGTAGCAATCCAAAGCGGGCTGAAATGCGCTATTTTAAGGCCAGTATCCATGCCGTTCGGGATGCCGCTGGCCAGCTGCTGTTTTTGGCCGGGATTGTACTTGACATCAGCGAGCAGCATTGGGCTCAGGAAGCGCTGCGCCAGAGCGCTGAAACCACCCAGGCTGTTTTGAATGCCACAGCAGAATCTGCGTTTTTGATCGAAACGGACGGAACGATCCTGGTCGCCAACCAGCAGGGCGCTGCCCGCCTGGGGCATGAACCCCAGGAATTGATTGGCACCAATATCCTGGCCTACTCTGCACCCGAAGCGGCCATGGCGCGTCAGGCTGCCCTGCGTTCAGTGGCGGAAACTGGTAACCCGCTGCATTTTGAAGATGTACGGGACGGAGTCTGGCTGATCAATAGTATTTACCCGGTGCTGGATGCCAACGGCTTGGTGACACGCCTGGCCATTTATGGCCGGGATATCACTGCCAACAAACAGGCCGATGTGGATCTGCGCGAAAGCGAGGATCGCTTCCGTACTTTTATCGAACAATCTTCGTTGGGAAATACCTTGATCGATGAGCAGGGTATTTACATTGAATGGAATTCTGCCATGGAAGAGTTGACCGGGTTCTCCCGCAATCAGGTGATTGGAATCCCGGCCTGGGAAATTCAATACGCGTGCATGCCCCCGGATTTTCGCGCTCATATCAGCCTCGAAAACATCAAGGATACCATCCAGGCATTTTTAAAAAATGGCGCTTTCGAACACCCTCACAAACAAGGCGATGCGACGATCTTGACCACGAACGGTGTGCGCAAGACTGTTCAGGAGCTGTTATTCCCGATCAAGACCGCCAGGGGCTATCGCCTGGGAGCCATTTTGCAGGATATCACTCTGAAAAAGCAGGATGAGATCATCCTGCAAAAGCGGCTTGACTTGCTGGAATATGCTTCCAGTCATTTGCTGAATGATGTCATGCAAAAGGCCCTGGATGAATTGGAGCCCCTGGTTTCCAGCCAAATCGGGTTCTTCTACCTGGTGGACAAAGACCAAAACAGCCTGCGTTTATCGGCCTGGTCCACGCGCACAGTCCAGGAATACTGCCGGGCTGATGATCGTTCCACGCATGATATGATCGCGGATGCTGGCATCTGGGCGGATGCTGTGCGCGAAGGCCAGCCGGTGGTTCATAACGATTATGCCGCCATGCTACCCAAGAAGGGTCTGCCCAATGGCCATGCGCTGCTCTTGCGCGAGATGGTTATCCCGATTGCGCGTGATGGCAAAATCATAGCCGTGCTGGGTCTGGGTAACAAGCCAACTGTTTATACAGACCGAGATCTGGAAGTGGCTATCCGGTTTGCCGATTACCTGGGCGATATTATCGTACAAAAAATGGGCGAAGCTGAGGTTCAGCGCATGCTGGACGTCATGGAGACTGCCCAGGATCTGATCGCTTCGGCTGATCCGAGCGGCAGCCTGACTTACATCAACCCGGCCGGGCGGCGTATGCTTGATATTCCTGATGGCGCCGATCTTCACGCGTATAAATTGACAGAATTTCACACCCCAGAAAGTGTCGCCATCGTCACCGGGCAGGCTTTGCCACTGGCCCATAAAAATGGATCCTGGCACGGCGAGACAGTCATGAAGAGCCTGCAGGGCAGGTTGTATTTGGTGCTGCAAAATATTGTTGCTCATTATGACCCGAATGGCGAGATCAGCCATTACTCAACGATCGTCAGCGATATCACCAGTTTGAAGGCGGCAGAAGATGCGCTGCGCTTCAGTGAGTACCGCAACCGCACACTGGTCAATGCCATCCCAGATATGATCTTCCGGATCGGGCGCGATGGAACTTACCTGGACTACAAGGCCGATAAGAACGATTTATTATTTGTGCCTGCAGAAGTATTCCTGGGCAAGAAAATGGCGGAAGTGATGCCGCCTGAGCTTGTCGACATGTTTAATGTTGAGATGGACGCGGCTTTTGAGACCGAAACTGTGCATACTTTTGACTACCAGCTTCAAATTGGCGGTCAGAAGATGTATTTTGAAGCGCGAGTGGAAGCCAATCTCAATGCAGGTGAAGCGATCTTGATCGTGCGTGATATCACCGCACGCCAGCAGGCTGAAGCTGAGATATTGCGGTACCGCGATCACCTGCAAGCCCTGGTGGTTGAGCGCACTGCCGAATTGGAAATTGCCAAGGAACAGGCTGAATCGGCTAACCGAGCCAAGAGTGACTTTCTGGCGGTGATGAGCCATGAAATCCGGACCCCCCTGAACGGGGTGCTCGGTCTGACACAGCTGGCCTTGCAAACCAGGTTGAATGCAAAACAGACCGACTATATGAACCATATCCAGGCTTCCGGCGAGCTGCTGCTCTCAATCATCAACGATATTCTGGATGTCTCGAAAATTGAAGCCGGAAAATTGGAAATCGAAGCGCTTGGTTTCGATCTGGATGAGGTGCTGCATAACCTGGCCAGATTGGTGGCTTTCAAGGCCCAGGAAAAAGATTTGGAATTGGTCTTTGATACTGCTCCCGATGTTCCGCGCCAGCTGGTGGGAGATCCGGGCCGGCTTAAACAGATCATCCTGAACCTGGTGGCGAATGCGATCAAGTTTACAGATGTGGGTGAGATTGTGGTTAAAGCGCAGCTGCTCGAGAAGGCCGGCGGGGTTGCTCTGCTGGAATTTTCGGTCAGAGATACTGGCATTGGTTTGAGCCAGGCTCAGATTTCCAATTTATTCCAACCGTTTTCCCAGGCAGATTCATCCACCAGCCGTAAGTTTGGGGGCACCGGCCTGGGCTTGACGATCTGCAAGCGGCTGGTCAACTTGATGGACGGTGATATTCGTGTGGAGAGCCGGCCCAACCAGGGCAGCATCTTCAGCTTCACAGTCCGGTTGAAGTGCCAGGCTGAAACCGAAACACAGTCCCTGGTGGTGACCCCTGACCTGCGAGGCTTGCGCGTGCTGGTGGTGGAAGACAACGCCTCTGCGCGGGAATTCCTGGGGCGCACCCTGGAATCGATGGGCTTCGATGTGAAAACTGCAGCAGGGTCAGATCAGGGTCTCAAACTGTTCAATCAAGAAGACCCGGGTATGAAGCGTTTTGACCTTTTGATTATGGATCAAAGCCTGTCCGGGGATCTGACTGGCTATCAGGCTGTGCAGCGGGTGCAGAGCTTGCCAGGTTTGGAAAGACTGCCGGTTATTTTGCTGGCGCCACCCGGAGAGAAGAGTGCTGCCTTACAACGTACCGGGAGCATGGCCATCCTGGTGAAACCGGTGACTTCCTCATCGTTATTTGATGCGGTCATGCAAGTCTTTGGACATGCCTCTCAACCCCAGCCCTGGCATGAGCAAAAAGTGATCACGTTTGAGGCGTTGGCGGCGGTGCGAGGCCGGCATTTGCTGTTGGTGGAAGATAATGAAATCAACCAGTTGGTAGCCCGTGAACTGCTGGAAAAGATGGGTTTGATCATCTCGATTGCCAAGAATGGTCAGACTGCGGTCAGCATGGTCCTGGGCGGTAGTTTTGATGCGGTCTTGATGGATATCCAGATGCCTGATATGGACGGCTATGAAGCCACGCGGCGTATTCGCACAGATGCGCGCTTTGGTTTTGATCAGCTTCCGATCATTGCCATGACCGCGCATGCCTTGAGCGGCGATCGCGAGAAAGCCTTGCAGGCCGGGCTGAATGATTATGTTGTCAAGCCGATCGATGTGGGCCAGCTTAGCCTGGCCTTGCTGCGCTGGTTGCAACCCACTACACAGCCGTTTGTTGCTCTGCCAGTTGTAGAGCCAGATAGCGGCGCGGTGGATATTGAAGCAGAAGCCGCCCCGGAGCTGCCGGCCTGGGCTGCCATCCTGGATACCAAGACTGCGCTGCGCCGCCTGGATGACAATCCTGCGTTTTACGAGCGCCTGCTGCGTATGTTTCGGAAAAACCATGCCGCAACCGGTGCGAATATTCGCGCAGCCATCCTGATTCAGGATATTCCGGTGGCACACAGATTGGCGCATACGCTCAAGAGTGTCAGTGCCACGCTGGGCGCAGATAAACTGCGCGAACTGGCACTGCAGTTGGAACATGCGCTGGCGGCCCGGGATGAAGCCCGGTATGAAGACTGCCTGGCGCCGGTGGAGTTGGCCCTGGCGGAGGTCATGACCAGCCTGGAAGGCTTGCCAGACGCATGATGAGTCTGACGGCGAGGTAACGAGCTATATTTTTATACCCGTCCGCAGATAATTGCAATAGGGGGCCGGCTATTCTTTCAGGAGTAATTGTTTGCCAAGAAACAAAACCATTAGTCCTGAATCACCAATCCTGCCAAAGACGACCTGTTTTTCTTGCATGATGTTCGCTGACCATGCAGCCATCATGCTGTTGATCGAACCCGAAACAGGCCTGATATAGGTAGCCAACCAGGTTGCGCTGAATTCTTATGGGTACTCCCCATCCCCCGATTTCGCCCCATCCGCCCTTCGGGCACCTTCCCCAAATGCGACTGGGAAACGTCGAATTTGGGAAAGGAAACAGCGTGGAGTATGGCTGAAAATAAAAAAAATTTCAGCCATCGGCTGTCTGGTCTTGTCCCTCCCCCGATTTCGACCCGCTGGGCTTGCGGGGCGCAATCGGGGGAGGTTAGGAGGGGGCCTGCCATTGAACTGCAGAGCCAGAATGGTTAGGTGCAAACCCCTCACGCCATTTAAAAAACTGGATCTGCAAGAATTTCTGGGGGAGTGTTGCGCTTTGGCCAGAAAAGGATACAATTGATTTGTAATCCAGCTAATTTATTGTCAGCATGCTCCGGATATTAGCGCGCAGGTCAATTTTAGATGAAGAAGAAGCCGAACCACCAACTGTATTTAAAGGTACTGAACAGCCAGAACCAGATCCTCGAAGCGAGCCAGGCAAAACACAGCCAGTTGGGTCACTTTCTATGCGATCGCGGTTCGGAGCTGCTGCCCGGGTCTGGTTCATCGAACCGAACTCGCAGGCCGGTCCTCCCCCTCAAAATAACGTTCGAATTAAATAATGACCTGATCGGATTCCCCCTTTTTTTATGGGCAGGCACTCCCCTTTTTCAATCTTGACGAGGCACTCCGTCAAGATTGGCCAGCATAAATCTTGTAGTGTGGAGCTGGGATATGAAGACTGACCCAATCAGCAATGTGCAATCCAATGGGGGATTCTCAAAGAATCAGAAGGCAGGCGGGCAATGACCAAAACAAAAACACTTAAACCGGTCTCAAACGTATCTGAGTTTGACCGATTTTTTGATCTGATTCCAGATCTGGTCTGTATCGCTTCCACCGATGGCTATTTCAAAAGGTTGAACAGTACCTGGGAAAAGACACTGGGCTTCAGCACGGAAGAACTGCTCAGCCAGCCCTATGCCAACTTTATCCATCCAGACGATCTTGAACCCACCAATCAGGAAGTCGCCAGACAGGTTGGCGGCGAAAAAACCATTAAATTTACCAACCGTTTTCGAACAAAGCAGGGTTCATACAGATTCTTGGAATGGAATGCTCTTGAAGCTGAAAATGGCTCGCTGTTATATGCGGTTGCGCACGATATCACCGAATACAAGGAAATTGAAGAAAAATTACGCCAGGGCCAGGAACGCTTTCAATGGGCGATGGAATCATCCCAGGATGGGTTGTGGGATTGGGACCTGGTGACAGACGAGGTTTACTACAGCCCGGCCTACTTTACCATGCTTGGATACCAACCAGGGTCATTACCTGGGCATGTTAGCACCTGGATAGATTTGATCCATCCCGCCGACCGGCAAAAGACGCTGGGTGCAAACCGGGACTGTATTGAAAACCGCTGTGAGCGTTTTCAGGTGGAATTTCGCATGCGGGCCCAGGATGGCAGTTGGAAGTGGATCCTGGGAAATGGCCAGGCCGTCAGCCGCGGTGCCGATGGCAAAGCGCTGCGCATGGTGGGCACGCAAACGGATATTACTGCGCGCAAGCAGTCCGAAGATGCCCTGCGTCTTTCAGAATTGGACCTGCAAGAAGCCCAGACTGTTGCCCATATTGGAAGCTGGAAATGGGATCTCGAAAATAAGGACGTATTCTGGTCGAAAGAAATGTATCGCATATTTGGGATCGATAAAAATTCCTATAGCGGGCGGCTGGGAGATGCAATCAAGCAAGTGATCCACCCCGACGATTTATATCTGGTGCTGCCTTCCAACGCTGCCGTGCTTGCCAATCAGCCAATTACATACCGCATCATCTGGCCGGATGGCTCAATCCGGTTTATTTGGGCAAAGTCTGGCGATACGGTTTTTGATCGGGATGGTAAGCCCGTCTTTCTGACCGGTGTGGCCCAGGATATCACTGAGCGCAAACTGGCTGAACTTGCGCTGAGCGAGGTGGAAGAGAAACAACGCCTGATCCTGGGAGCGTTGTTGGATAATGTCGTCGTGCTGGATATGGAAGGGCGGATCCAATATATCAATCATGTCTCAGAGGGTTTCGACGAGCGGGAAGTGCTTGGTTCAAACTGGCTGATGTGGTTGGATGAACCCGATCGTATGAAGGCTGAACAAGCCATGCAGCAGACATTCACTTCGGGCACGCTAACCGAGATCGAATACCGCGCGATCGGTGCCGCAGGCGAAATGACCTGGTTCAGGGTTAAAATGGCGCGCATGCCACGCGCATCGGCTCAAAAAGTTGTGCTGATCGCGAGCGATATTTCTGCGAGCAAGCGCGCCGAAGCAGAACTGATCGAGAACGCGGAACGCTTTCGAACTCTCTTTGAAGATTCTCCGATTGCAATCTGGGAAGAAGATTTTTCATTGGTAAAAATTCAATTTGACCAATTGCGCCAGGCCGGCGTAACGGATTTTAGGGCATATTGGGATGCACATCCTGATGAGTTTGACGCGCTGCCAGGGCTTATACAGATCCGCGAATTCAATCAAGCCAGCCTGAAAATACTTGGATTGAATGGCAAGGAACATGTAATGCAAAGCCTGTCCGGCTATTTAACCGAAGATTCCAGGCAGTTTTTTAAAGATGAAATGGTGGCACTGGCAGAAGGACGGACCCTGTTCAATTGCGAAATCCCGTTCCGGAATATGCGTGGTGCGCATGTCATTATCAATCTAACCTTGAATGTTCAGCCTGGCAGCGAAGAGAGCCTGGCACGCGTGCTGGTTTCTTTCATCGATATCACTGAGCGTAGGAATGCTGAGAAAGCACTGTTGCAGGCCAATGAGCACCTGGCGCTGGCCCAACGTTCTGCCAAGGCAGGCCTCTGGGATTGGGATATAGAAAATGACCAGCTAAGCTGGTCTGCCGAACTCTTCCTTCTCTTTGGTCTGGACACGGTTTTACAGCCCAGTTTTGATATCTGGCGGAAAGTGATGCACCCTGAAGATCTCCAGCTTGCGGAAGACCGGATCAACCAGGCCATTCGCGAACACAACCTGCTGTATAGCGAATATCGCATCGTTCTGCCGAATGGAGAAATTCGCTGGGTCAGCGCTCTAGGAGACACCATTTATCATGCCGATGGCTCGCCCTGGCGCATGTCTGGTATTTGTATTGATATCTCTGAGCGCAAACGCGCCGATGAAGCCCTGCGTGAAAGCGAAGCGCGTTATCGCGGCTATTTTGACCAGGATATGGTGGGTGTAGCGGTTACTTCGCTTGAAAAAGAATGGTTGGATGTAAACCCGGCAATCTGCAATCTGTTAGGCTACAGCCGGGAAGCCCTATTCCAAAAGACCTGGGCTGAAATTACGCACCCCGATGATTTG
>CAINXK010000540.1 GCA_903854805.1 uncultured Anaerolineae bacterium | reverse complement strand
GTTGCGTCCGCTGTGCTTGGCCTCGTACAAAGCCGCATCAGCGTTCCTGAGCAGGTCATCGATAGCGGCCATTCCATTCTCAAAAACAGCCGCACCCAGACTGATGGTGATGGGTATGGCTTCCCCGCCTGTTTCGAAAGGCGTATCCTGGATTAACTTTCGAACCCGTTCAGCCAGGACGACTGCTTCATCCAGGCCTGTGTTTGGCAGCAGCACGGCAAATTCCTCGCCGCCAATTCGCGCCAGAATATCGATTTCGCGTAGGCTGGATTTCAAAACCGCCGCCACGTGCTGAAGCGCCAAATCCCCCACTTCATGGCCATAATTATCATTAACTATTTTAAACAAATCGATATCCAACATTAAGAGCGACAGGGGTTCATCGTTGCGCATGACACGTTTGACCGCTTCGGCACCTTGCAGCATAAAATAACGGCGGTTGAATAAATTGGTCAAATAATCGGTCAGGGCCAGGTTTTCCAACTCGATATTCAATAAACGTATCTTCTCCTCGGTAGCCTTGCGAAGGCTGATATCCGTATGGATACCAAACATCAGCAGCGGTTTGTTATCAGCCGTCCGCGTGATGACCTGCCCGCGATCCTGAATCCAGACCCAGTGCCCGTCCTTGTGTTTCATGCGCGGCTCGCATTCATAATAAAGCGATTTACCCATGAAATGGCGCGCAAGTAATTCACCAGATCGAACCAGATCATCAGGGTGTGTCAGTACATTCAAGGTGTTAATACTGGTGGGAACCAATTCAGCCAGCGAATATCCGAGCATCTGCGCCCATTGTTCGTTAAAAGTCATTTCGCCGGTCTGTACGTTCCATTCCCAGGTGCCAGAATGAGTGCCTTCGATGGTACTCTCCAACTTCCAATGCTCATAACGCAGCGCTTCTTGAACCAATTTTTGTGCGGTGACATCCCAATTGGTTCCGAGCAGCGACACTGGCTCGCCAGCCTGATCCCGTTGGATAAGCGCCAGGGCGCGGATATCGTGGACACTGCCATCCGGCCAGACCACCCGGAATTCAGTGTCGAATTCCTTTTCACCACGCCGTGCGGCCTGAATTTCATTTTCACTGCGCTCGCGATCCTGTGGATGCAGGCCATGCTGCCAGGCGTCGTATGCACCGCTAAAGTCCTGCGGGGTGATACCGTATAAACGGTACATTTGATCATCCCAGATCAACCGGTCCTTAAGGATGTCGTACTCCCAGGTGCCCACTCCGCCCGCGCGCACAGCCAGCGATAAACGGGCGGCGGTATGTGCCAGGGCTTGTTCGATACGCTTGCGTTCGGTGATATCGGTATCGACACCACGGTAGCCGGCCAGCTTCCCTTTTTCATCCAGGATAGGTAGCCCGTTAGTTGAGACCCAAATTACCCGTCCATCCCTGGCTTGCAGAGCGTTTTCAAGATTTCGGACAGAGGTAGGGTGATAATTGAATTCAGCAGTTGCTGCCGTGATGGCTGCTATTCCTTCTTCAGAATGTAGAGCGTAAAAGTGTTTCTTGCCGACGATTTCATCGGGAGTGTAGCCCAGGATTGACAGGCAAGTCGGGCTGATATAGGTGTAAAGCCCTTCGGTATCCACTTCCCAGGTCAGCGACCGGCTGTATTCTGCAATAACACCAAGCCGATACTCAGCGCTCTCCAAGAGTTTCGCCGTCTGCTCGCGCTCGTTGATATCCATTACAAGCCCCATGATAACAAGGGGAACACCGTTACCATCTTTTTTTGCGATCAAACCTATATCATAAAACCAAATGTATTCACCTGATTCTTTTAAAATCCTGTATTTGACCTCATAATTATCTCGTAATCCTGCGAAATGTTCTTTCATCGCCTTCATTGCATTGTCATAATCATCCGGGTGGACAATTGCCATGAAATCCCTGTAATGCTGGAAATTTTCCGCTGGATAACCTAGCATATCTGTTTTGCGTTTATCAAAGCGAACATTTCCTGTTTGAATATCCATTTCCCACCAGGCAATATTCGCAACTTCCATGGCTATTTTTAGCTTAGAAGCGTACTCCTGCAGGTTTTTTTCTAACTGCTTACGCTCGGTGATATCCAGTCCTTGCGCAATCGTGGCAAGCGTTGTTTTTCCGTCTGGCTCATACAGCCTGGCAGAATTCCACAACAGCGTGCGAACTGAAGCGTCACGGTGCAGGATTTTGATCTCGACCGATTCCCCGCGCTCGCCGATCGAAGTCCTCTCAATCTGCGCCATCGTTTCGTCAACCAGGGCAGGTGGAAACAAAATCTGCAATGACTGCCCGAGCACATCCGCCTCAATCCGCCCAGTCAGGATTTCAAAGGTATGATTAAAGCGGGTGATGCAATGTTTCGGATCCCAAACGATAATCGCCGCATTGGCGTAGTTGATCAGATTTTCAAGATAGGCATTCGCAATCACCAGCTCGGCGGCCCGTTTGGCCTTCTCTTCATTCTGGAAAATAAGCTTCTGGTTTTCCCACTGAACTTTTTCCGTCCGTTTTCGCTCGCTAATATCACTGATCACAATCCAGGCTGCGATTGGCCTATCGGCACCCTTTTTTGAGTTCTCCAGAGCATCCGGCCTGATGGTGGCATCCAGATGCGCCCAAAAATGTGTGCCGTCCTTTTTCAGCAGCTGCACATCCAGACTCAGCGGTTTGCCGGTCTCAAAGAGCCTCCCGCGAGCCAGGAAGTAAGCGGGCTGCTGGTCGGGGTGAATGAAGCGGTGAAATGGCTTCTTCAGGATACCTACTCGGGTTACCTCCAGCAAACTGACGGTAGTTAAATTTGTTTCGGTAACTAAATCTTCTGTGCTGATAGTACAGTACCCCACCGGGGCCAGATCGTACAAATCGAAATAACGCGCCCGCTCAGCGTCCAATTCGGCCTGCGTCCGGCGCAGCTCCACATTCTGCATCTCCAGCTCAATTTGGTGGATCCGCAAATCTTCAAGGACGATTTCATGCCGGCGCACTTCTTCTTGCAAGACCAGTTCTAGATTGGTAGATGGTTGGTGTGTGCTTCCG
>CAINXK010000539.1 GCA_903854805.1 uncultured Anaerolineae bacterium | reverse complement strand
GCCGGCTTGCCAGGCAGCCGTCTATTTACAGGTACAGGTAATATGCGCGATACCGGAACAGACATACGACTGTCCGGCCGGGCAGGAGCTGCCACTTGAGCCAGCATCATCAGCGTTTTTATCCTTGGTAGGCGTGGGCTTGTCTGGCGGGCTGCAAACTGGCAGGACAATCGGCAGAACAGAGTATTGCACCAACATGCTGGCAGAAACCGTCTGAGAGCTGGGATCACACAGGCCATTGACCGGGTCGAAGACCTGGTAGAGCGGGCAGCCGGGGTAATTCCAGGCCGTATCTTTGGCCACACAACCTGAATTTGGATTGAGATCAAAGCCAGCCAGGCATTGGTTCACTGGTACACCCAGGCTGGCACAGCCAGCCAGACCTTCGTCAAAATAATACCCGGCCGGGCAGCCGGCCCGATGGTTGGCGACCGGACTACTACCCGAAAGCAATTGGTGCGTCACCATGACACCGTGGGTGACAACCAGGTCGGCAATCATGGGACCGTGCTGGGCCTGGTCAGGTAATTTTGTGGTGGGAACCAGGTTGAAACTGGCATCCAGTTCCCAGCCGGCAAAGCCAGGGACTGCACCAGGTTTCAAGCTGCTTGAACAGCCGGTTTCGCCCGCGACGAAACCAACCGGGCAGGCCAGATCGTTTTTGCTGTCGCATAACAGGCCCACCACAGAATCCGTTTTTCCCGGCCGGCCAAAACACACCACACGGTTGGCAGTGACGGTCTCACAGGTAACACCATCACTGCTCATGCTTCTATCAATATTGGTTTGATATTTATCAATATTGGTTTTATAAATGGAGATCGGTTCATTATCTTCATCGACCAGGTTCAAATCCATGGTCAGATAGCCAACCCCGTTCTGACAGAATTGTTTTGAACTAGCAACCTCGGCAATCATGCTTTCCATGATCGTATCGGGATTATTATAGATAGGGGTGTGCGCAAATAACGGCATGGGCCGTGGAGAGCTAACGACACAGCGCAGGGCGGGCCGGGAAAAATCATCAAAGGGACTGCTCTGCAGCCCAAGATATTCAAAGCGGGCGGCATGCAACCCACGGTCTTCAAAATTTGGACGAAAGAATGCCAGACCTTCGGCGTGGATACCACTCGCTTGGAAATTACCCGAAATCATTGATTCAAAATTTGTAAGCTGGTCCGGCATGACTGGCTGACCCTGCATCCAGCCACAGTAACTTTCGGCCATCAGCGGCAGATCAGCCGGCGGAGCGCTGGACCCCACCGCGGAATTTTCCATATTCGGATCGGTATAATCTTTGAATGCTTTCGGATCGGAGGGCGGTTGGCATTTGCCCGCCTGCACGCATAAGGAATACTGATAATTATTGATAGGACTGAGCGTAATCCAGAACCCCTTTTTGCCGTTCTGCTCAGCCCCATTGGCATCATCCGGCACAAAGGCCAGCGTGCTGCCATCCACAAAACCCATCAGCGACCCGGCCTTGGGACCCGAAGTCTGTCCTTGTTTCGAGCCGGATGACGAAACGGTTGACTGTGGGGCTGGGACCACGGTTGCAACTTCGTTGGGCGTAACCCCAACCCCTCCCGGCAAGTTACAGCCACCCAGGAGCAGTGTGACGATTACCAAAATACATACCGCAAATATAAGAGGCTTCTTTTCCATGGTTCTCTCCTGTTTGGGAAAAGCTAAAGATTGGGACTTATCCAGATACGTTCTGGATAAGCTAAAATATGCCTGAAATATTTAACAATAGGGTAGTTTTGGCGCACGCATCCACTAATATATTTCCCCGATGCCAGGGCGCGTAATGATAAATTATTATCCAATTTTCTAATTTTATTTTATCAGATTTTCTCTAAATCATCTGATTAAAAAAACTGCTCGGTGCCCGAAATGATCCTGGTAAACTCTTGCAGCTTACATTGCGTTATCCACTCCACAACCCTTCCACTCGTACCTGG
>CAINXK010000538.1 GCA_903854805.1 uncultured Anaerolineae bacterium | reverse complement strand
TTGGTAAGACTGGGGTCATGGGTTCAAATCCCATTGAGGGCTCAGTTGCTGATATTATCAGAATTTTTTAGTTTGTTCTTTTCCAAAAGGAGAGGAAAATGGCGAAGCAAAAGTATAACCGCAACAAGCCTCATCTCAATGTGGGAACGATGGGGCACATCGACCACGGTAAGACGACCCTGACAGCGGCGATCACGAAGTATTGTGGTTTGTTGGGTAAGGCAGATTTCCGCGCATATGACTCGATTGACAATGCGCCGGAAGAAAAAGCCCGTGGTATCACGATCAACATTGCACATGTGGAATATGAGACCGAAAAGCGTCACTATGCCCATGTCGATATGCCTGGTCACCGCGACTATATCAAAAACATGATCACAGGTGCAGCGCAGGTAGATGGCGCGATCCTGGTGGTAGCGGCGCCCGATGGCCCGATGCCTCAGACGCACGAACATGTTCTTCTGGCTCGCCAGGTGAACGTGCCGAGCATTGTGATCTTCTTGAACAAGATCGACCTGATGGACGACCCGGAACTGTTGGAACTGGTTGAGCTGGAACTGCGCGAACTGCTGACAAAGCAGGGCTTCCCGGGTGATGAAACCCCGATCGTGCGTGGCACTGCCCGCGCGGCGCTGGAAAGCACCTCGACTGATCCGAACGCTCCTGAATATGCGCCGATCCGTGAACTGCTGCGCGTAGTGGATGAGTATATTCCTCAACCGACGCGCGAAACAGAGAAGCCGTTCATGATGGCTGTTGAAGACGTGTTCTCGATTAAGGGACGCGGAACTGTTGTGACCGGTCGTATCGACCGCGGTCACATCAAGGTTGGTGAACCGGTTGAGATCGTTGGGCTGCGCCCGACGCGCGATTCCGTCTGCACCGGCGTTGAAATGTTCCACAAGCAATTGGATGAAGGCATGGCTGGCGATAACGTGGGTCTGCTGCTGCGCGGTATTGAGCGCATCGATGTGGAACGCGGTCAGGTAGTATCGAAGCCGAAGTCGATCACCCCGCACAAGAAATTCCTTGCGGAAGTATACGTGCTGAAGAAGGAAGAAGGCGGACGTCACAAGGCTTTCTTCACTGGCTACCGCCCGCAGTTCTACATCCGAACCATGGATGTGACCGGCGACATCAGCCTGCCGGAAGGTGTGGAAATGGTTATGCCTGGCGATAATGTCAACCTGACTGTGGAATTGATCGTTCCGGTTGCGCTCGAGCAGGGTATGAAATTCGCCATCCGCGAAGGCGGTTTGACCGTGGGCGCTGGTGTTATCACCAAGATCATTCAGTAGGTAGAGACATGACCAAACAAAAGATCCGTATCCGCCTCAAGGCATATGATCATCGTTTACTCGATCAGTCTGCCAAACGTATTGTCGAAACAGCCGAGCGCTCTGGCGCAAAAGTCGTTGGTCCCGTACCCTTGCCAAGCAAGAAGGAACGGTTTACAATTCGACGCTCAGCATTTATCGATAAGGACTCTCACGAGCACTTTGAGATCCGCACGCATAACCGCCTGATCGATGTGCTGGAACCAGATTCAAAGACAATTGACATGCTGATGCGGTTAAATCTGCCTGCCGGTGTCGATATCGAAATCAAGATCTAAAAAAAGAACTGAACGACAAGTAAATTCGTCCACCTGGTCTGGCTATATAGAAACAGACCAGGTGGATTGATGCGACGAAGCAAGAACGGTTGTGTACGTGGGCCAACAAATCAGATGGCCGCGGCAAACCAGTTGACTGCCTCGTTAGGAGATGATGCAGCCTAGCCCGGCTGACAGTCTCAACCATATTTTTGTAAAGGAGAAAACCGAGGATGTTGAAAGGGCTGATTGGCAAGAAGGTCGGCATGTCCCAGATCTTCGATGAGAGAGGTGTGGCTTACCCCGTCACTCTTATCGAGGCTGGGCCTTGTTATGTTACCCAGATCAGACGTCCGGAGAGCGAAGGCTACTCCGCAGTGCAGTTAGGCTATAGCGAAACGCACCCCAAAAGATTATCTGGTGGCGAATTAGGTCACCTGAAGGTTGCAAATTTGCCGCCCCTGCGTTTCCTGCGTGAGTTCCGCACTAAGTCTCTGGACGTTGCTGTTGGTGACGTTATGA
>CAINXK010000537.1 GCA_903854805.1 uncultured Anaerolineae bacterium | reverse complement strand
GTACCCTGGTCTCATTGTTCTGTAATTCTTGAAAAGACTGCACGAGCACCTGGATGACAGGCAAGGCCTGAGAGATAGACGTCAGACCGCGATGACTTTGCCAATACTACCTAACTACAAGTAGAGAATAAAAATGAAAATCAAGCATATTTTCAAAATATTTACGACTTTATTTGTTACATTGATCATGTACGGATGTTCACCAAAGCCATTTGTTGATAGTCAAAATAACTTTAATCCAGCTGACGCCATTCTGGATACATTTAATAGCCAGAATCCATCGGTTGACTGTCCGGCGTATCGAGACCTAAAGATAGCGGAATACTTTGGGCATTGTATATACTATGACAATGCAAGTATTCAAGTAAGCCCAAGCACAAACGGCAATAACATTATTGTAGAATATGACCTGCAACCGATCTATGAGTGGGGGAATTGGTTTTCGATTCGGAGAACAACCTCAGCCCCTTACGATCTGTCCAGCTACTCCGGAATAAAGTTAAGGATGCGAATTGGTAAGCCAGCAGACGCCATTTTACGAATTACAATCGCCGATATTGACCCCAAAACGGCTCCGTATGCGAGTGATGAACTTTGGTGGTGTGATTTCCAGAACTTGACAACCGATCCGGCCGGAGAATGGAAAATATTGGTTTGTCCTTTTAATAGTTTTACCGTGAGTAATGGTTTCGGAGCAAGGCAAAACGATCAAAAACTGGATTTACAGAATATCATTGCTTTTGAAATTAGCGTACTCTCACGGACGAAAGCCCGTATCAATGGCAGCCTTGAGATCGATAGCCTGGCAGCTTACAAGTGACCTAGAGAATTAATGAATGTGAATCTAAAAAAAATCGCGATTGGTCTGATCCCCGGCATTATCGGTGGGATTCTTGAATTTATTATTAAACGCTTGTTTGATACGGTTGACTGGCTTTGGATTGCGGCCGGGGCAGCCATTTCTATTTTTATTTTTATCGTATATGTACTCCCGGGGTTTCTTTCTTCCTTTGATGATGGGCGCCGAACCGGAATAATACTCCTATCGCTCAGCACATTTTTAATTGGCGGAGGCATGTTCTGGGAGCTGTCTTTAGGACCGAAATTTTCTGAACAATTCATTGATCAAGGCCAGCTGCAAATTCTCATCCGGAGTCAGCGCTGGATCAGCTACGACCCTCTCCAATTCAACCCCTATACTTACACAACACCTGACAAACAATCCATGGAACAAGAGATGCGCTGGCTGAAAGATGCTGGTTTTACGGGGATCATCACTTTTTCCAGCAGCGGTAATTTTGAACTTATTCCAGAAATTGCAAAAAAATACGATCTAAAAGTTATTATGGGGATATGGAATATTACCGATGAAAAAGAAGTCAGGCAAGCTCTCTCCGCAAAAAAATTTGTGGACGCTTATTCGGTAGGGCATGATGGCCTGGGTTCAAGATATTCTTTTGAGCAACTCGTACACACAATTCAGTTTATACGATTCCAATCGCAACTGCCCGTCTCCACCACAGAAAAAATTGGCCAGTATATTTCCGATCCACGCTTATTGGGTATTGGAGATTGGGTTTTTCCGGATGCTCACGTTGCAGTTCAGCAAAAAGATTCAGCAGGAGGTTACCTTTACTCTGCCAATGCCATCCGAGATAGCATGGAAACCATTTCCATGGCAAAAACAATCGATGCCATGAAAGAACGCAAAGGAAAACCCATCTTATTAAAAATGGTAACCTATCCGATGGCTGGGGTATCTAATGCTTCATTTGCCGAACAAACAAATTTTTTCATCGCTATTTTGGATGGGCGCCGGAATGTTGTCCCAGATATGCCCCTGGATGTATCTATTTCAGTGCACAGCGTTTTTGATAGCCCATGGAAAACAACCTGGCCCTTTTATGAGTGGGACGCTTATACCGGTTTGTTTGATAGCACAGGAAATCCTCGCCCAGCAGTAATCGAAATCATACAGAGACTCCCATGACCTCCAGTCAGCCTGCCAGTGGTTCGAAAAATATCCTGCTCATTTTTATTTCTCTATCCGTATGGATCGGGCTGGCCTTTCTAATTGTTTGGCCCTGGATACATCAAATTGACCAACAGAATCTTTATTTTTCAATTGTGGCGCATATCAACGCTGGAATTTGGTGGATAGTATTGTTGTGGGCCTTACATCACTTAAGCTATCAAGTTGCGGCATTATTCAAAAAGAAAGAACAGCACGAGACGCCAATCATTAAGCGCCGTCCAACTGTAGCGATTCTTTACCTTACTTGTGATGACTTCAATGCCAGTTGCTGCGAATCCTGCTTGAGCCAGGATTACCGGCCCGCAGAATTTTATATATGCGATGATAGTGCTAAAAAACAATTTAAGGATGAAATCGACCAGTTCTGTTCAAAGCACACAAAAAGCATTTTACGCAGGCGCGCAAACCGGATTGGGTACAAGGCCGGTAACATCAATAATGCCATCAATAAAACCGATGCCGATTGGATATTATTGATCGATGCGGACCAGACACTGCCAAAAAGCTATCTTTCTGATCTAATCCGTTACTTGCCGGACCAACCTGATTCAATCGCTTTTGTGCAGGGCGCCCACACAACCGCTGACCTTCCACAAAACAGCCAATTCCAGCAAGCCCTCTCCCCTGAAGTAGATTTCTTTTACTCGCGTGATCTTTCGGCGCGCTCAAAATACGGCTTTATTCCACTTCTCGGACATGGGGCCTTGCTAAATAAATCAGCATGGCTGCGGGTTGGCGGAATTCCAGAGGTTGTTTCGGAGGATTTTGCCTTTGCCATGCAATCTATTAACAATGGGTTACGTGGGCAATACCTGGAATTTGTTACAAGCACTGAAGTGTATCCTCTTGATTTTGGCGGTTTTCTATTACGGCTTCGGAAATTCTCTGGTGGCACGGCTGAACTAATTCATCACGAATTATTTCATTTTCTGGTTGGGAAGGGTTCCTTCCCTGAAAAATGGGATATGTTATTTATGTTGATCTGGTATCTGCTGATGCCATTATTGGTTATCAATGGTTTCCTTGGGTCTTACGTAGTCCACGAATTATGGGTAGATAATATTTCCTACCTGCATCCGGTACTTCCATATCTTTATCTTTGGATGTTTTCCGCAAGTATTTCACTTTCAGTTTCATCCACGCATAGTTTTACAAAAGCGGCCAAATTTTATTTTTGGTCAGCAGCAATTTATTCCGCATCGTTGCCGCTTGCAAGCCTATCCTTCTTATCTGGTTTGTTCAGAAAGCCGCAATTTAAGCGAACCCCCAAAAATGCCGAGAGAACGGAAATGAAAATTCTCGATTCTGTCATCATGGTGATTCTCGGAATAGCTGCCATATTTTGTTCCTACATTTGGTTATCCCCATTTAGCCCCATATTGGCAGGGCAGGGCGTTGCGTATTTATGCTTTCCACTTTACAACCAGTTGAATCTAAATTCGCCGAGCGGCAAAATTGCTCGTTTCATCATCTATATTCCAGGTTTGGCAATGATCTTTGCTCTGTATGCCATGTGGCAATGGGGAAGGTATTAATTATTCCAACAACACAACCCGCCACCCAGCACAGGCTATTTGAAAAACCTGCTACGCTAATTCCGCCAGCCCTGGTTGCGTAAAACAAACACATCTGGCAGATAATCAATCCCAGGCGCTTTGCCTGCCGCGTAGTTGCTGATTTAAAAGCCCAAACCGCTTTGAAGCCGGCCCAGGCTTCTCAGCGGTTTGTTCATGGAGGAGAATGTACCCCTATCAACCATCTCGAAAATGACAGGACGATGAACAGGAATAAATTGATGGGGAACAGATGGCCCTGGTGTTGGAATGCTATGTTTCCAGCTGTGTTATTCCCGTCAAAAAACCGGCCTTTCCTGAAGTCAGGAAGAGCCGGTTTTATTATGGTCGAAGCAGGTTGCGCTTAGTCTTCGTTCAGAAAGGAAATCGCAGGCGGGCCAGCTACACCAGCTTGCTCCATCGCTGCCCTCAGCTCAGGAGAGTGAGCATACTTTTGGGCATTTTCGATTGAATCCCACTTAAAAATAAGAGTCAACTTGTTTGGATCGCTCGCGTCGTGGTAAATCTGGGCCGAACGTTCGCCGCTGGATGCGCGCAAACCGGCGACAGAATCAAACACTTTCTTCCACCCAGCATAATCATGTACCGTGTGTTGAACCATCATACTTGCCATAATTTTCTCCTTGTAGATTGAAACTAACAATAAGCCTGAACAGGGTTGGGTTTTAATTACACAATTACTACCCGTAATATCCGATATTGTATCTCTTTACAATAGTTCAATCATTAAAAGGGGATGAGAGTTAAACATTTTGGTAGGGGTGGACGGACCGTCCGCCCAGGCATTGGGCTTATGGGGTATCCAGGGTCCAGTTGGGATCTCTGGCGCTCAAAAAATTACGCAGGGTCACATCGCTGGTCCCCGAATCAAGTGTGCTCGTGGCCCCACCCATGCGTACCGCCGTCAGAGCCACAAGATTGGTCAAGGCACCTGGCAGTGGGCCGCTGAGCTGGTTGTTGTACAGGTAAAGCAGGGTCAGATTGGTCAGACTGCCTACTTCCGCCGGAACGCTGCCGGTCAGATGGTTATCGCCAAGCTGCAGCAGTTGTAAATTCTTCAGTTTGGCCAGATCCGCCGGAATGGCACCAACCAGCTGGTTGCCCGGGAGAACCAGCGCAACCACATGCCCACTGCCACAGGTTACACCGTACCAGGCGCAGGGTATATCGGTCGTCAACCAATTCAAGCTTGAACTCCAACCACTGCCCGTGGTGCTGTTATAAAAACCAACCAGGCTATTACATTCGGAGATGGGGATCTGGGTAACCCCGGCACAGCCGCTCATGGGTGTGGGCGGAAGTGTCGGCGCTGCGGTCACAGTCGGCGTGGATGTGATGGTAGCACTGGCAGCCACCAGCGGCGTGGGCGTATTCGACGGTGTTAATGTGTCAACCGGCGTAGCGCTGGCGCTTGGCCTGGCTGTCAAAGTGGGCAGAGGCGTACTGGTGCGCGTCAGCGTGTTCGTGGGTGTTTTCGAAATCGTGGGAGTCCGCCTGATCCGAAGCGTCGGCGTGATGGTCGGCGTCTGGCTGGGTCTGGGCTTCTGGGTAACGCCTGCGCTGGGGGCTTGCTTCGTCATTACCTGCCCGGAGGGGGCGGTCAGGGATGGGCCCGGGGTAACGCTGGGCAAGGCCGCATTAGTTGCCTTCAGGCTTGGAAAAACCAGCGTGGCTTCAGGATTATTGACCAACCAGCGTGTGACATCCTGATTGTCCATGCGCCCAACATCCGGAGGCAGCGCTGCGTTGTAAACAATCGCAGTCTGCCCGCTCAACAGCGCAACCTTGCCGCTGGCATTTCTCAACTCACAGGCACCTTCCAGGCAGCTGATCTGCGTGGCGTTATTTTTTGGGGAAAACGAAACATGCAAGAAGGAACCGTGCACAACAGCCAGGCCAGAAAGAGTTTGCACTTCCACCTGCCCAGCGCGCAAGATGATCCAAATTTCACCCAGGCCCAGGTCCAGATGGTAGTGCTCACCATCCGCGAGCTTATGTTCAGATTGAAGCGCAACCAGCGTATTTTCCCCCAGGCGCACAATTGAATTATTGGAAAGATCCAGCCGCGCCCGGCTTTGGGAGCCAGTTTTAACAGCACTTGAAACCGTGATGATCTGGTTGGGAATGACCGCCTGGAACCTGAACTGACCGGGAGGCCGAAATGCGACACTGCCCTCCATCTCGCTCAAACTGGCCGTCAGGGGCGCCAGGCTGGGACCAGTGCGTGTGGGGATAACAATTGCAGAAGGAAAAAAGCTCGCCCGCATGGCCAGGTTAACCAGCACGAGCACCATTAAAGATAAAAGCCCCAGGCTGCCAAATATGAGCCTATTTTGACCAACTGACCAGCCTGCCCGGCCTGACCAGCCCGCCCGAGCGGGCAGTGGCGCAGACTGTGGATCGACCCGAACAAGCGCCGCATCGCTGCGCGTTGAAACCGGCCCCAACTGGGATACGCTCTCTTCCGGACGAATTTCGTCGAAGAGTTTCTCTAATCCACGGTCAATTTCAGATTTTCTTGGCATTTCCCATCAATTTCTGCTGGCACCGGTACCCGCCTGCACAGCAAAACTCATGCGTTTAGCTCACCGCCGGTGTGACCGGTTTGAGCATCACCATGATCTTATCCACACGCTTGCCGTCCATATCCATCACCTCAAACGTCAATCCGTTCCAATCAAAGCGGTCCGCGGCTTGCGGCACGCGGCCCAGGTGCAGCATCACGAATCCGCCCAGGGTCTCATATTCATCTTCATCCGGCATATGCCGCAGATTAAATATTTCCTTAAAGTCGTCGCTCGAAAGCATCCCATCCAACAACCAGGAACCATCCTGGCGCTGAGTGGCCTGTGGCTCGCTGTCAATATCCCCGACGATCTCTTCCAAAATATCATAAATAGTCAACAGACCCTGGGTCGAACCGAACTCATCCACCACCAGCATCATCTCGGCCGAGCCAGACTTGAACAGATCAAGCGACTTGGAAGCCAGGGCCGTCTCGGGGATATACACCGGCGACTGTAAATTGCGTTTCAACTGCAGCGGCTCACCATGCAGACTTTCCAAGAGCAGGTCGCGGGCTTCAATAATCCCCAATACATTATCCAGGCTGTCCTCGCAGACCGGGAAACGCGAGTAGGGGTTCTCCTCGATCTGCAGGCGGACCTCGTCCGGCGTATCACTGATATCCAGCCAGGCGATCTCGTTGCGCGGGGTCATCAACGAGCCCACACGCCGGTCATTTAACCTGAAAACACCCTGGACCATATCCTGTTCGGATTCTTCAAACACACCTGCCTGGGTACCCTGGTCCAGCAGCACCTGCAGCTCTTCTTCCGTCACTGGAGGCTCAGCGCTGGGCGTAACCCCCAGCATGCGCACAATCAGATCAGTCAGCCCGCTCAACAGGCGCACCAGCGGAGAAAACAGGCGCGAGATGACATTCATCGGCCCGGCAATCGATGAGGCAATATCTTCCGGACTGTGCAGCGCCAGGCGCTTGGGAACCAGCTCGCCTAACAGCAGTGAAAAAATAGTGATCAACAGCACCACTGTGCCGAGTGCCAGCGAATGCGAGTACGGCTGCAGGATAGGGATCAGTTCCAACTGCGTGCCGAGCGCCTCCGCGATGGTCGCACCACCAACTGCGCCAGCCAGCACCCCGATCAGCGTGATGCCCACCTGGATGGTGGAAAGGAAAATGTTTGGGTTCTCAGCCAGCCGCAAGGCCATCCGCGCGCCCCTATCACCCTCATTAATGCGCTGCTGCAAACGTGCCTTGCGTGAAGATAAGACTGCTATCTCTGAAAGCGCAAACACGCCATTCAGGATGATCAACCCAAAAATAATCAAAATTTCCATACCAATGTTCATGCAGATAGTTTACCCTTTTATTCCATTCAGTACCACTTCAAACCCGCACCAGCTGCGCAGATCTGTCGATCTACCCGGCTTAGCGCGTTACTTCAATCGCCTCTCCATCCAGAGCTTCACCCACCACCCAGATGGGCTGGGAAAGTTCCCTGGCGCGCTGCTCAAATTCAGCCAATTTTTCAGCAGGCACAGCCAGCAGCAGCCCGCCGCTGGTCTGGGCGTCAAAAGCCAGCATTTGCTCCAACTCGCTCAGCTGCGCATCAAAATGCACCCGCCCACCGTAAAAAGCGCGGTTATCGGATGTGCCACCCGGAAAAGCCCAGGCTTCAGCGAATTTGCGCGCGCAGGAAATAAATGGCAAGCGGCTAAAGCGCAAACGCATGCCCACTCCAGAAGCCTGCGCCAGCTCCAAACCATGCCCCAGCAAGCCGAACCCGGTGATATCTGTGCCGCCGCGCAGGTTGAACTCGGTTGCCAGCTGTCCGGCAAGCTGATTCAGCCTGCTCATCCAACCGGTCACTTCCAACACATCAGCCTCATCCGCCAGGCCACGCTTAATGGCAGTGGTGGTCACCCCAAACCCGAGCGGCTTGGTCAGCACCAACACATCACCCGCCCTGACCCCGCTCTTGGTGAGCATCTTCTTGGGATGCACAAACCCGAGCGCCACCAGCCCAAACTTGGGTTCTTTATCCTGGACAGTGTGTCCGCCCGCCACCACCACCCCGGCCTGTTTGCATTTTTCTGCGCCCCCACGCAAAATCTCGCTGGAAATTTCCACCGGAAGATCTGGCGGCAGTCCGGCAATATTCAAGGCCAGGAAAGGCACGCCGCCCATCGCGTAAATATCCGAGAGCGAATTGGCAGCTGCGATGGCGCCATAATCATAAGGCGCATCCACTACCGGCGTGAAGAAATCCGTGGTCACCACCAGAGCGCGCTCTTCATCCAGTTTCCAGACCGCGGCATCATCCGGTCCATCCAGCCCAACCAAAAGATCCGGGCTATCGCCCGGCTTAAAAATATTTGCAATCGGACGCAGAACCTGCGCCAGCGTTTCCGCATTTAGTTTGGATGCTCAGCCAGCACAGCTGGACAGACTCGTCAACCTGATCTGGCGGCCCGATGGATTTACATCTGACATGCTTGCTCCCAAAAAAGGACATACCAGCGGCCGGAAAATTCACCAGCCGCTGGCAACCATTATTCTAAAACCATCCACACCTGCAAAACGGTGCCATCAACCAATTACCGCCAGCTCAATCTACGAGTAGATACGATCAGATTTCAACATTTCCTGGCTTGCTTGTGCCTCGTAAAAGTTCTACCGGTTACGGGGTTGTGACTGGCACTTCGACTGGGGGCACCTGCAGCTGCGGCAAAATAAACGGCGCGTTGCTGGGCACCAGCATCATCTGAACGTTCGGAGAAAGCTTGGTGATGTACTGGTACTGCAGCAGGGTTGGGTTCTGCTTGAGCACATTCGCGATCAACTCGAGTGCCTTGGCTTCAGCCTCGGCATTCACGACCCGTGCTTCAGCCGAGCCCTTTGACGCGATCACGACCGCATCCGCCGCGCCTTGCGCGGTCTGGCGGGCCTGTTCGGCTTCCTGCTTCTTCGACTCGACCACAAACTTGGCCTGCTGAGCCTGCTGTTCAGCAATCTGCTTCTGCTCAACCGCCTTGGCATATTCATCGCTAAAGCGAATATTGCGCAGCACAAAGTCTTGCAGGATCAGGTTATTATCCGCGAAAATTCGGGTCAGCTGATCGGTAATCTGCTTTTCCATCTCCGCGCGCTGGGTGCTGACGATTTCCTCAATCCCATACTGCGAGGAAATATCACGGATCACGCCGCGCGACTGCGGGCGTACCAGGCCATCTTCATAGCCCATGCGCCAGGTGCGATACAGGTCGATGGCTTTCTTCGGATCAACCGAATAGATGACCGAGGCGTCAATAAAGACCTGCTGCCCATCCTTGGTGCGCACCTGGATCGAATCATCTCCGGAAACCTGGCCTTCCGTCCCAACCGCAGACATGGTATAGGTTTGGCGCAAAATCGTGTAGCGTTCAACACGTTCGATGAACGGGATCACGAAGTGGACACCAGCGGTCAGCGGCTCGGGGCGGATACCACCCTGGCTGGCTGTGATCACCACGGCCATCTCGTCAGGTTCGATAAAGACCAGACCCGCGCCAACCGTGCTGAGCATAACCGAGACGATGATCATCAGTACCACACTGGTCGAAAAGCCCTTGACAGGCTGACCACGACTGGAACGGGTGACCATCAGTACAACCAGGCCGATCACAATCAGCCAGGCTCCGGAAGCAATAAATTGGATTACTTGAGCAATATTCATAGGATTCTCCTTCTTTCTGCTTTGATTATAACGTGTTAGCATTAACTTTACGTATGCACACAGCAAAAGGTTGTATAGAAGAAGTTTACCTGGATGGGCGCCGCGCGGCGCGTATCTCCTGCCCGCCGGCATTGATCCCCGCGCCGGGGCAGTACCTGCTGGCAACCTGCGACTCTGATCAGCAGGCTGCCCTGGCGCAAGCGGTCTATTCGGCCGGGATCTGCCCAGGTGGTTTCTTTGCGGCCCCAGCCCTGCCGGTGCATTGGCTGCCGGGCGCCCGGCTCAATCTGCGCGGCCCACTCGGGCACGGCTTCAGCCTGCCAGCCTCGGCTCGCCAGGTGGCGCTGGTGGCCTTCGGCGGAAACGGCGCGCGTGTATTAGCGCTGCTCGAACCTGCCCTGGCTCAAAAAGCAGGTGTGGTGCTGCTGGCAGATCAGCCGCCGGCTGGCTTGCCGCTGGCCCTGGAAATTCAACCACTCGCTGCGCTCTCCGAAACCGCGCCCTGGGCTGCTTATCTGGCCATCGATCTGCGCCGGCCACAACTGCCCGCCTTGCTGAACCTGGTCACGCCAGAACAAAATGGCGCCTATGCGAATAAAAAACCCATCCCAGCCCGCGGCATCATCCAACTACTGATCGAGACCCCGGTGCCTTGCGGCGGCCTGGCAGATTGTGGCGCTTGCGCTGTCAGCCTGCGACCTTCGGCCCTTCCCAGGCTGGCCTGCAAAGACGGACCAGTCTTCGATCTAGCCTGATTGAGTCTGGTTGTGCATATATACTCATGGTTCGGTCAAATTTTGACGTGTTTTGAAAAATGCGATAAGCCATCTGCATGGCAGGTAATCTACAGGTAACCACAGAGCAATTGGACGACATACCCGTTTTGCTAGCACAAGGCAAGAAAATTGGGATTCCGGAACTGCTGGACCAGCAATTCTTGTCACATGGCAACTGGCAAGAAACAAGTTTTGGTTGGACAACAATGGTTTGGTTGGACCACATATTGTCAGAAGGCGATCACCGGGTAAACCAAGTAGAGCCGTGGGTCGAAAAACGGCCCCATCTCTTTGAAGTTAGTACTGGTCAGAATGTTCGAGCATCAGAATGGAGTGACAACCGGTTGCGCCTAGCTATTCATCAAGAAGGATATACGCAAAATGAAGGATAAAAATGGATTTTGTATAGGATTCGCCGCGCAACGAACCAGGGTGATTGTCCGGGGTATGATTGCATTCATCATCCTGCTCTTTATGGCAAACCTGGGGGCTATCATTGATGCAATTTTACATCCTGAAATTGAATACTTCGATTCAGAACACATTGTCGTCGGCGCGTCATCCGCGTTCGCTGTCGGAATATTGATGGCGGTAATAGCAGTCTATATCAAGCGTATTGAAAAAGCGCTCCAGGATAACAAACAAGCCGAAGAATCTTTGCTCGCGAGCGAAGAGCGTTATCCCAGCCTGTTCCAACAAGCCAGTGACGGTATCTTCTATCTATCCGCCGACGGTAAAGTTTTAGCGGTCAACGAGTCATTCGCCAGAATGCATGGCTACAGCGTGGAAGAAATGCAGGGCATGAATTTACAAGACCTGGATACTCCTGAAAATGCACTAGCAATACCCGAAAGAATGCGGCGCATCATGGCAGGGGAAGCCATTGAGTTTGAGACGGAACATTACCACAAAGACGGTCATGTTTTTTCACTGGCAGTGTCAACGAGGGTGATTTCTGTCGGTAGCGAACAAATCATTCAGGCATTTCACCGCGACATCACCGAGCGCAAGCACGCAGAAGAGCAACTGCAAAAATCCGAGGCAAATCTCAGGGCTATTTTTGCGAATAGCGTCCAGTCCTTCATGCTAATTGATCTTGATCGTAAGGTTCAATCTTTCAACCAGGTTGCAAATGAGCGGACAGTGAAAACTTTTGGAAAAGAGATCCGTCAGGGCGATTCAATATATGAAATGGTCCTACCGCGAGACCGCGAAGATTTTGACCGTGATTTTCAGTGCGCGCTGAACGGTGAATTGGTACAAGCCGAAAGAAGTTTTAAAGTGGACGCCGATGAACTTTACTACGAGTTTCACTACGCGCCGGTGCGCATGGATGGGGAGCAGGTATCTGGCGTATTCCTTAGTGTCACGGATGCCACCGAGCGCAAGCAGCCGGAAAAACAACTCCGCTATCAAAGCACGCATGATGCCTTGACCAGCATTTATAATCGAGCCTTTTTTGAAACAGAAATGGCACGGATGACGCTCAGCCGCGAATTTCCAACCAGCATCATCATCGCGGATGTGGATTATTTGAAAACCACGAATGATACCCTCGGACATGCGATGGGCGATGATCTTTTACGCCATACCGCAAACATACTCCGCTCGGTGTTCCGCGAATCCGATGTGCTGGCGCGTATTGGCGGGGATGAGTTTGCGGTATTGCTGCCATCCACAGATTCGGCAAGCGCGGAACAGATGTTGGTGCGCGTTCATGAGCAGCTGGCAAAACACAATGCCGAACATCCTGATCTGCCTCCCGTGCAGTTATCGCTCGGCACGGCAACTGCTGAGAAAAACAACTTGATCGAAGCGTTTACACTTGCTGACCAGCGCATGTACACAAATAAAGCCGTGCGTAAGGCGAAGGCAAGTCACTCCCCAGTACCTGAAAGCGACGTAATAAAGCCAGCGCAGACTTGATGCACGCGGCGGTCGCTTCGCCAACGCCATGATGGAGACCAGTTCCAAGACCGAGGCTTGAAGGAGTAGGTGCAGGTCGCCCTTGAAGTGTGCGACGATCGCTTCCGCGATCTCGATCTGTTTCGGACCGCCGATCATGGCGGACAGCAGTTCAAGATTTGCGCAAGCAGAACCAGGATGGTTAAGTGCCAAAACGAAGAGCTCGTGGGTAAATACGGTGAATTAATAAAACATTTGTTCAATACAACATTGTCAAATTACTCACGGGTATCCAGGCTCAGGCAATAGCCCAGCCCCCTGCCCCAAAAAACGGGAAAGGGTAAAAGAGCCTTTTTGTGGAATTTTGCAAAAATCCGCGTTCCAGCCAACCACTTACGCGGGTGATCGTTCAGAACTGCCCCCGCAGCCATTGGAAAAAACATGCTGACCGAAAATGAATTGTTGGAATTTCTGGATACACACGCCATAGCCTACCAGCGCTTTGAGCACCCCGCCGTATTCACCTGCGCCGAAGCCGAGCTGCACCGCTCGCAACAACCGGCCGTCAGCACCAAAAACCTGTTTCTGTGCGATAAAAAAGGCCGGCGCTTCTTTCTGGTGGTAACCGCCTGCGAAAAAACCATGGACCTGCTCAGTCTGGGCGAACAAATCGGGGTTCCCAGGCTGCGCTTTGCATCCGAAGAAAACCTGGCGCGCCTGCTGGGCGTCACACGCGGCTCGGTCACCATGCTGGGGCTGGTCAACGACAACGAACACCAGGTGGAACTCTGGTTGGATGCTGAAATTTGGGAAGAAGAACTATTTCAAAGCCACCCTCTGGTCAATACTGCCACACTGCTGCTCTCACGCAAAACCCTGCAGCGTTTTTTTGAAATCAGCGGCCATTCCATACACCTGCTAAAAACCTAGATCAGCCCCCTGGCTTCTGCGCCCTACTGCCAGATCCGGAAGGAAGTTATATTCCGGCTGGTTAAGCCCTGAAACAAAACATTGGTCTCAATCTGAACCAGGCTGCCATGCGCTTGCGCCTGCACCTGAAAAGGCAAGATTGCGACCCCATTTGCATTGGTATTCTGCGAAAAGCTCTCAGTCTCGCCCGTTGCCCAGGTGACCTTCACAACCACGCTTGCATTCATCACCGGGCTCAGAGTCTGGTCCTGCACAACCACATAGACTACCTGCTGGTCGTTTAACCGGGTAATCGCCTTCCAGGTAAAAGCGCGCGCCTGGATTGACTTAATGTTCCCCTGGGTATTTTTCCCATCCACGGGTCTTAAGCGGCTCGAATCTTCGGGCACAATATCAAAATAGATACGTCCCAACTGCGCCAGCACCACCTTCTGCCCTTCTGGGTATTCAGGGTACCAGTCAAAACGAGCGTGTTCAAAATACTGCACGATCCGGTCATTGTAGAATACCGAAGCGGAGACAGGCTTGCCGAAAATGGCTTCGCCGCCGTTGCGGTCGAAAAATTCCAAGAAGGCATAACAAAGCGAAAACCCGGTTTCGCTATAAACTCTACAGGCAATCGGGTTATAAGTATTGATGGCGCTCTTGGGTGGGGTATGCTCGTAGACCAAAGGACCCAGTGTGGAAAGTACCACACGCTGGCCAGGGGGTTTTTCAGGGTAAAGCTCAAATCGTACGCGTTGAAAATATTGGATCAATCGTCCGGTGCGGGCATCGCTAAACTGTTCAGTAATGGGCGATCCAAACACAAAAGCAGCATTTGGGATGCTCTGGTAATAGCTCCAGAACTCTCCACTAACGCTGTGCCCTGTGTCTGCAAAATATGGTCCAATGCGCTGTGCTTCCACATGGGACGACGTTCCAGATACCAATAAAATGCAAACAGCAAGAATAACCCCGAAAAATCTGCTCAGTTTGACCACAATTTTATTATACAATATTTCCGCAATGGATTTGTAATAATCATCAGGTGTAAGTAATCTGTAAACCGGCCAGCCAGCAACCTGTGTGGGAAAAACGGGCTTCATTGAAAATCTGGAATTCCCAGTTGGCAGAGTAGCTGGTTTTTTGCGAGACAGAGCAGCTGCGAAGCCTGCATATTTAGATTTTCGCTGCAGTCACCTAGCCCAGACCCGGCTCCCAGATCGTCACCCGGTTGCGTCCGGAGCGCTTGGATTGGTAGAGGGCTTTATCTGCTTTAATTAATATCTCATCCGAAGTGTGCCCGTGCATGGGATAGGTCGCCACACCAAAAGAAATGGTCAGGCGCATTTCATGCCCTTTTTCTAACATGACAAGCTCTTCGCAAGTTTGTCTGATCTCTTCGGCACGCTTTTTAGCCGAGGCGCTTGTGGCCCCCGGCAGAACCAGCAGAAACTCTTCGCCGCCATAGCGACAGCTAAAATCTGAACCGCGCGTAGCCTTCCTGATGATCCCGGCAATTTCCACCAGGACTCGGTCGCCCACCTGGTGCCCATAGGTATCATTGATATGCTTGAAAAAATCGGTATCCATTGCGATCACACTTAAGACGCTGTTTTCGCGCTGCACGCGGTTAAGCTCACGCTCAAGCGCATCATTCAAATAGCGCCGGTTATACAACCCGGTCAGCGCATCGCGCAAGGCCTGTTCGCGCAATTCAGCCTGCAGCTTTTCCACCTGGATAATCCGTAAATTCAATTCTTGATTGGCAACTTTGAGGGTATCTTCCGCCTGCTTGCGCTGGCTGATATCACGGATCACGCTCTGGATATGCAAAGCTTTCCCATCTTTCGCCCTGACAAGCTCCAGATTAACTTCCGCGGGAAACACCTGGCCATCTTTTTTTCGAAAATTTCTTTCATACAGGGGAATATCTTCACCTGCCAGCAGCCGTGTAAACACGCTTTCGGTTTTTACCGGTTCCGCCGAAGTCTCAGCCACCGAAAGCTCCAGGACCTCATCTATGCTGTACCCGAGCATGTCAGCTGCGCGTTGATTGGCAGCCAGATATTTACCATCCAGACCCATGATAAAGACCGCATCATGGGTCTGTTCAAACAAGGAGCGATAACGCGCCTCGCTGGCGCGCAAATCATCTTCATGGCGTTTGCGCTCAGAGATATCTTCTTTGACTGCCAGGTAATGCGTGGGCACACCATCCCGATCCGTGATCACCGAAATGATGGCGGATTCGTAATATAGGCTGCCGTCTTTTCTGCGATTAACAAACTCACCGCGCCATTCGCCACCGGCTGAGATCGTCTCCCACAGTTGGCGGTGCCTTTCAGGCGGGGTCAGGTTGGTTTTCAAAAACCGCGGATTCTGCCCAAGCGCATCTTCCAAACTATAGCCGGTCACATTGGTAAAACTCGGATTGACATATTCAATGTTCCCATCCAGATCGGTAATCACAACCGAAGCCGGGCTTTGCTCCACAGCCCGGACAAGTTTGCGTAGTTCTGCTTCAATACGTTCACGCTTGCGGGCCTCGACCATGGAACGTTTCAGCGCTCGGCTCGATAATCGCTGCGCAAATAAAACCAGACCGCCGGTCAGCCCAAACGTAACTGTAAACACAAACCAGTGCATGACCGAGACCGTCAGATCCGGGCGGGGCAGAATATTTGCATTTTGGGCCCATACCAGGCCCGCCACCGCCAGCGAAGCTGCGAGTGTGGCGACCACAACCCCAGGCGTGTCAAACAGAAGACCCGCCACGATCACCAACAAAATAAAACTTGCTGTAGCCGGGGCGCGAACCGTGCCATCACTGGCAATAATCGCGATGATCGCAGCATATTCGGCCACCAGCTGCCCTATGCCTACATATCCAATCCGACCCTTGAACAACTCCCTGCGAAAATGCAGGACCAGCACGAGAATCACAAGATCAATCACGTAATTTCTGATTGGCGTTTGCCGGTCCAGCAGGTTACCAATCAGAACAAGCCAGGTAAATAATAAACCGGCCACCAATATGGCGTTAAGCAGGCTGGCCCGGTAGCTCTTCTCTTCTTCTCCCTCAAAAACGGGCGGCCTGATCCAGTTTTTCATCCAGCTAATCATCACCATTTTTCCGTTTTCGTTTTTCAAAATTTGGGCACCCAGCAAGCCAGCTCAACTGACGGGGTTATCCAACCCGGGAATTTCATTAAGGCATTAATATCACAGCCAAATATCGTCACAGGGTTCCAGTGTTGGGCAAAAACACCCATCAGCAACTCTACAGCGCTAACTATCGATGAGGCTATTCAGAGTCGTCATCACCGCTGTCAGCGCAGTTTCCACATCTGCCAGGCAGCCCTGATAGCGCAGTTCTTGCCGCTCAGCGAGTGCCTTTTCCAACTGCAGAGCCTTTTCGCGCAGTTCGTTTGCGCCGATCGTGCCAGCCAAACCCTTGAGGGTGTGCGCCAGCCTGTGGGCCAACGGAATATCCTGGGCCTGGATTGCCGCGCCGATATTTCTGGCAGCTTCAGAATGGTTATCGCGCACAAGTTTCAACAGGTTCGCATATAACTCCTGGTTATTTCCAAGCCGCCGCAGTGCAGCCTGGGTATCCAGTTCCAGGATCTCTGAGGTTGGTATAACCTGCAGGCCTTTACCGGCCTCGCTGACCAGCGCCAGCCCCCCCGCCGGCTGGGCTGGGCTGCCAGGCAACAGCCAGCGCAGCAAAGCCTTGCTGAGTTCACTCACATCGATTGGTTTGGAAATGTAGTCATTCAGGC
>CAINXK010000536.1 GCA_903854805.1 uncultured Anaerolineae bacterium | reverse complement strand
GGCAGATCTTCCATTTTCGGCATCGTGAACGGGTGATGAGCCGCATCCCATTTCTTCTCATCTTCTTTCCATTCAAACATCGGAAAATCCAGTACAAAAGCAAATGCGAGCACATCCGGGTCTGCAAGTTTTAATCGATCTCTAAATAATAGGCGAAGTGCACTGAGACATTTATTAGCAACAGATTTTTGGTCTGCTACAAACAATAATAAATCTCCGGTATCGGCACCAGTTTTAGCCTTAATTGCCTCAACTTCTGCTGGTTTAATAAATTTCTGAGCAGTACCTTTCACACCATCAGCTGCTAGCGCCAAAGTCGCAAGGCCTTTTGCGCCTAACTCTTTTACCAAGGATGTTAATTCATCAACTTCCCGGCGCGTATATTCCGCGCAACCCGGAACAACGATACACTTGATAACCCCACCCGACTTAAGCACACTCTGGAAGACCATAAATTCGCTTTGGTTAAGAATGTCGCTCAGATCACTGAGCTCCAAACCAAACCGCAGGTCGGGTTTATCGGTGCCAAAACGTTCAAGCGATTCGAGGTAGGTAAGCCTGGGCCACGGCGTTGATAGTAACCGTTTATTAGGCAAGATATCCTTTACCATCTCAGTAAACAATGTCTCGATCACTGCAAGAACATCGTCCCGATGGACAAAGGCCATTTCCAAGTCAAGTTGAGTAAATTCTAGCTGTCGATCGCCACGCAAATCCTCATCTCGAAAACATCGCGCAATTTGAAAATATTTATCAAAACCGGAGACCATTAGCAATTGCTTTAACTGCTGAGGCGATTGCGGTAATGCATAAAAAGTTCCGGGCTGCAATCGGGAAGGTACCAAAAAATCTCGCGCCCCTTCCGGCGTGGTTTTGAAAAGCATGGGTGTCTCAATTTCAAGAAAACCCCTTTCGCTTAGAAAGTCCCGGATAAATTTAATCACATTGTGCCGCAAGACAAGATTTTTTTGCATGCGATCATGTCGCAAATCCAGATATCGATATTTCAAACGAACAGCCTCTTCGGTATCCTCGTCTTTGTTGACAAGAAAAGGCAATGGTTTGGCTGGATTCAGCACGACGACTTCAAGAGCCTCAACCTCAACCTGACCAGTAGTCATATTCGGATTTTCAGCACCTTGTGGACGCATACGAACCAAACCAGTAATCTGCAAAACCCATTCAGACCGAACATTTTGAAGTGCCGAAAGCTCAGATTTCGATGGGTCGCCCACAACCTGAACAATTCCATATCGATCGCGCATGTCAATAAATGTCACACCACCATGGTCTCTTTGTCTGTGAACCCAACCTGCCAGAGAAACAATTTGACCTATATGATCTGCGCGAAGTTCGCCGCAAGTGTGAGTTTTATACATACAAAATCTCCTTGATGATTTTTAATAAAGATGTGAATTTTGAGTTCTTCACACATAAATATCGCCCGTCGCACTATTTGTCAACAATTTCTCGCTGACTATAAAGTTGCCACGGGCGACTGGCATTAATATCAAAATCAGGTTACAAAGGCGAAATCACTAAATTAATCACTCGCCAGGAAAAAGGCGGATTAATAAGAGTGTAATTGCGGGAACAACTCCGCCAGAACGACATAACATCAAAATTATAGCATATTTCGAAAATCTCGAACCCGAAACTTGTGATTTTTGGCGCAGTCTTCGCGCCGTTAGGGTATAATCACCTTATTCCGTCTAGATTTGGATAATTTTTGATTCTATTCGGAAACTTCTTCCGGCAAGGCGCAATATGACGAATTTACCTTTAAAACTTCCCGCTGAGTATTGGCAAAATTTCTCAGTTACATCACAAGATATCGATTACCTACAAAATTACCTTTTCGATACCGAAACCCCCCAAACTCCGCTCGCGTTAACAAAAGTTTTGGTAGTAGAACGCATTCGGCTCGAACGAGATGCGCAATCCAAAGCGCAAAAAAATAGCGGGACGTTTTATATTCCGAAGGACAATTATCAAGTTGGTGAAAAATTAATTTTCTCCGCTTTGGGATTTAAACTGGGAACTGTCGCATCTGTCCGGCCTGGCAATAACCCCGATGTTGGATTGTTTAGCGTTTTAGAAGTTACTTTTGAAGATGGAAATACTTGTTTGTTCGCTGCCAACCTGATCGAGCATAAATTAAATCTTCCACCTGTCGAAAAAACTGATCCGGAATCTGATCAATCAGTCATAATGAGCACCTACGGCACCGTCCTTGAGAAAAAGCTCGATAAAGCCCTCCGATCTGATGAAAACCTTGTCCGGATTGCTGGCGCCTGGTTCCCAAGAGCTTTACTAATCGATATAAACATGGGGCACCTAAACCTTGCCGAGGCTGTCTTGGAAATGAATAGCGGCGAACCAATGACAACTTCGGACATAATTGAACAAGTAGACGTTCCCCGTGATTCAAACACTAAGTTGACTGAGTTCTCCGTAAATTATGCGCTTCAAGAGGATGGTCGATTTGATGAAGTTGGGGCAATTGGCGAGGTACAGTGGTATCTAAAACGTCTGGAGCCTGACGAGGTTCAAAATATTCCATCTGTATTAAAATATATTCCAGTAGACTATGATCGTTCTGTATTAAACGATCTAATGTTTGCGATTGAATCTCAATTAGATGATGAACTCAGTGAAACAGAACACAAACCTATTAAATCGAACGACGCAACAATTACATTAACATATCCTCATTGGCGTGCGGGCACGTTGCCAATTTCGTCTCGCGTGGAAGCATTCTTTCCAACTGCATTAGAATCTCCACGCATACGTTTTACGATTGTCGATGGAAAAACAGGCGAAAAAATGCCAGCCTGGGTCGTGCGCGAATATGGGTATGTTTTCGGGTTGCGCAAATGGTATGAAAAACAGAAATTAATACCTGGCGCCTATCTTATAGTACGGCGCAGCAAAAATCCCGGAGAAGTTATATTAGAGGCCAAAACCCATCGGCCAAACCGAGATTGGGTCAGAACTGTTTTGGCTGGCTCTGATGGCGGATTGGTCTTCGCAGTCTTGAAACAGGAAATTTCTTGCGAGTACAATGAACGGATGGCTCTGGTTATTTCGGATGTTAGCGCTGTAGATGCATCTTTTAAACAAATAGTAAAAAATCACTTACCAATTGAAATATTAATTCGCAATATTCTCAAAGAATTGGCAAAACTAACCCCACAGGGGCATGTTCACGCTGAAGAATTATATTCGGCAGTAAATATCTTACGCCGCATACCACCGGCACCATTACTGGCAATATTGGCTTCCCACAAGGGTTTTGTCCATGTCGGCGACTTGCATTTCCGCCTGGCAGATAATATTATAGAGGACGCATAAGATGAGCCTAGTAAAACCCAACCTCCAGACACATTTTCATGTCGATTTTGACTGGTGGAAGCAAAATGAAAACGATTGGCATGTTCATTTGCGCAGCCTGTTATGCACCGAACATCGTGACAAATTGTCTGAAATGCCCAATGGTACAATGATTGATTATATTGACCCAGAAACAGCCGAAATACGACCGATGGACGGATTACAGCAAGTTATTCTATCTCACTGCGCGCAACAACCAGATTTTGTCACCGGGCAAACTCAACTTGTCGAGGGCGTATTTCGAATTTTCCTGTCGAATGGCAATAGCCCTCTTTCATCCACGGAATTATCGGAAAGACTTGGACGACCAGCCAACACAATTCTGATCACGCTATCAGGCACACGAGTTTACAAAGGTATTCGACCAATCTTAAGATAATTTCAAAACAAGCCCCCGTAGCTCAAAGGATAGAGCAGCAGCCTTCTAAGCTGTTGGTTGTGGGTTCGAGTCCCGCCGAGGGCACCATGTATTCCGAACAGATTTATAGTTAATTCATAAAGCCGGTACCAATATGGTTTTCTCGCGAAAAAGAGGGATAAACCGGTAACGATTCTAATCACGAATGGGCCGAAAGCTTATTGGCGTTTATTCCAAATTGCGTATGAAACATTTATACCCGCTAGCTAGACCACATCACGGACTTGCATACGGGTTTTATTTGTGTTAATATTCTTAATAAGTATTGGGTTAATATAACTCAATAGGTGAAATTTCATAGCGCAGGGAGCGCAGAAAATGACTACAGAACGTTTTGGATTAATCAAATTCGGCGGTAAAGATCAGACTGTTATTGGGGATGAAATCAAAGTTGGACAAAAAGCTCCAGATTTTATAATCCAAAAAACAGATTGGTCAATAAGTAAAGGGCTTAAAGAGACACGACAAAAAGTTCGGATTATTGCTTCCATCCCATCCCTCGACACACCGGTTTGCGATCGAGAAACCCATCGATTCAACTCGGAAGCTGCCCAACTCAGCAAAGACATTGCCATTTTAGTCATTAGCATGGACCTACCCGTTGCTCAAAAAAGATGGTGCGGAGCTGCCGGGGTTGATCAAGTATTAACATTCTCAGATGTTACAAGAGCGGATTTCGGTAAAAAGTATGCTACTCTGATGAAAGAAGCTCGCATCTTACGCCGAGCCGTTTTTGTTGTGGACAAAAATGGAGTCGTTACATATTCCGCATACATGGTTGCGAACGGTGATGAACCCAATTACGAGGCAGTATTATCTGCCGCAAAAATGGCGCTCGCTAAACAATAACCTTGGTATCTTCGTTTTTATTACTTTTGCATTAAACCAGACACGCTAGACCATCCTTTGCGATAGGACACGGCACTGGTTTCTTGGAAGGAAATCCTATGACAACCGTTGTATGGAAATCTCAAAAGCGCTCAGATCAACCTGACAAACCCCATAAGATAATCGAGGCGATTGGGTGGCAAGTTCGAGTACAATCTCATATCTGGAGCCCACCTACCGACGTTTATGAAATCGAAACAGCGTATGTGTTCAGGGTTGAAGTTGCTGGTATGCATTATCAGGACTTCAGCATCCAACTTGAGGATAATTATTTAATTATCAGTGGTACACGTCCTGACAAACCCGAACGGCGAGCATATTATCAAATGGAAGTTCGTTTTGGCGAATTTAGCACAGTTGTTGCAGTACCGGGTCCTGTTGAAACTGAAAATGCCAGTGCCGAATACAATGACGGATTTCTTATCGTCACTATACCTAAAAGACACGCTTGAATAAATTTAGTTTGATAAGGAAATCAACAATTTCTATGCCTGCCTCACGTTGGCACTCTAACCCTGCTGAACTTTTTGATTGGATTGACGAAAACGATGCCGAACTTCTGGATATGTTTTTGCCATCAATCTTTACTCGCTTTAATCAAAAGAAAGATGAACCGGAAAGTTCACAGTTGCAGACAATTTCCCCCGAACAGTTGGACAACCAGCCAGAAATCGTACCCATCCTGCCTTTGCGCGGAGTTATCGTATTTCCTCAAACAGCTGTACCGCTAACAATTGGCCAGCCACGTTCGATCAAATTGGTGGACGACGTAGTTGCGGGCAATCGTTTCATCGGTTTAGTCGCGGCCAAGGACCCAAACCTTGAAACCCCAGGACCAGAAGATTTATATACAATCGGTACACTTGCTACAATCCATCGCCTTTTAAGAGCTCCTGATGGTACTATCCGACTCTTGGTGCAGGGTGTTGAACGCTTTAAAGTAATGGAGATTACCCAAAACGAACCTTACTTGATGGCACGGATTGAGCGTTTACCCGAAACCATTGAAACAGGCATTGAAATCGATGCCCTGGCTCGTAATGCTCGTGACCAATTCGCATCGATTGCTGAATTGATACCATCTTTTCCACGGGAACTTGTGAGTTCAATCACTGGTATAGAAGATCCTCTCCAGACTGTTTATTCTATAATCAATTTCCAACGCATTGAATTGGACGAAGCCCAAAAATTATTAGAAATCGATTCTGTAACTGAGAAATTGCGCAGGTTAATCAATTTCCTGGTCCGGGAAATTGAAGTTCTCCAACTTGGGCAAAAAATACAAAATGAGGCCCGTTCAGAAATAGACAAGGTCCAACGCGAATACTTTTTACGTGAGCAATTAAAAGCCATCCAGAAAGAACTTGGAGAACGCGACGAACAAGCTGTTGAGGTAGACGAATTACGAAAAAAAATTGAAACAGCCAAAATGCCGGAGGAAGCTGCCAAGCAAGCCAAGAGAGAACTTGAGCGTCTTTCGCGTCTACCCACCGCAGCGGCTGAATATGGCGTAATTCGAACCTACCTGGATTGGCTAACAACTATTCCTTGGTCTGTTGCCACTCTGGACAACCTTGACATCACGCATGCACGCGAGGTGCTCGAGGCTGATCACTTTGGGTTAGGTGATATAAAAGAACGGATTTTAGAGTTTTTGGCTATACGCAAGCTGCGTCTGGATCGCAAAGATGAACGTACGGTATCAACGGATGTAATTCGCCGCGAACGCGAAGGGGTAATTTTATGTTTTGTAGGACCACCCGGCGTTGGCAAGACTTCGCTTGGTCAATCTATTGCCCGGGCAATGGGCCGAAAATTTATCCGCGCTTCCCTGGGAGGATTGCGAGACGAAGCTGAAATCCGCGGGCATCGTCGCACATATATCGGGGCAATGCCAGGACGTATTCTACAGTCTCTTCGGCGGGTAGAATCCCGAAATCCCGTATTCATGCTCGATGAAGTTGATAAATTAACCGCCGACTTTCATGGCGATCCGGCATCTGCCCTTTTGGAAGTGCTCGATCCAGAACAAAACAGTGAATTCCGCGACAACTATCTGGAGGTCGCATACGACCTGTCACAGGTCATGTTTATCACAACTGCTAATACTCTGGAAACCATTCCGCCGCCACTGAGGGACCGGATGGAAATTATTACCCTTTCAGGATATACCGAAGGCGAAAAAGTTGCCATCGCAAAAGGTTATCTTATTCCTCGTCAAATTCGCGAAAATGGGCTCAGGCTGGAAGAGGTTTCATTTACGGATGATGCACTAAAAGCAATTATCCAGCTATATACGCGTGAAGCCGGGGTCAGAAATATGGAAAGAAATATTGGATCCATTTGCCGAAAAATAGGCACCAGAATCGCCGAAGGAAAAAGCAGTTCTATAATCGTAAATCCAGATGTGGTCAAGGATTTTCTCAACAATCCGCCCTTTCAAGGACCGGAAGAACTTAATATCCGAACATCTGTGCCTGGTGTCGCACCAGGCCTTGCGTGGACCCCGTACGGGGGTGATGTACTCTTTATCGAAGCCACGCGTATGCCTGGTTCGAAAGGATTCCAGGTTACAGGTTCTGTCGGCAACGTAATGCAAGAATCTGCCAGAGCGGCAATGTCCTACGTTCGCTCTCATGCTGATCAATTGGGCCTGGAAATAAATTTTTTTGAAAATTCTGATTTTCACTTACATATTCCGGCTGGCGCACAACCGAAAGATGGTCCTTCGGCAGGAGTCACAATTGCCACGGCCCTAACATCTCTTATATCAGGACGAATGGTCAAGCCAGGTGTTGGAATGACTGGCGAAATCACTTTACGAGGTCAGGTCCTCCCCATCGGTGGCTTAAAAGAAAAGGTACTTGCGGGTCACAGAAACGGTTTACGCACGATCATCCTACCAAAACGAAACAAGCCTGACTTGGACGACTTACCAGAAGAAATCAAAAATGTTATGACTTTCATTTTTGCAGAAAATGTCGACGATGTATTGGCAGCCGCACTTGAACCAGCTGTAAAATTACCTGCAAAGACCAAGAAAAAACCTCAAAAAACAGTGGAATCTCCTACTCAAAAGAAGAATAATCGGCCAAAGGAATCCGCGAATGCCTAAAATCATGTTAGCTGAAGACGACCCAACAATGCTCTCTTTGCTAAAAACCCTCATGCGTCTGGAAGGTTTTGATACCGTTACGCTAAGCGAACAAGAAAATGTGATAGATGCCATCCATAGAGAACGCCCTGAAATTTTTCTTCTTGATGTCCATTTAACACAGGGCAACGGCTTGGATTTTTTACGCGAGATTCGTGCAGATCCAAATTTACATCAGGTCTTTATAATTATGCAGTCAGGCATGAATCTTATGGATGAATGCAAGACTGCTGGAGCCGATGCTTTTTTACTCAAACCATACATCCCTGATACCTTGATCGACACAATTAGGGCCGGGCTCGCAAATCAAAAACCTATATAATTCTTCATTTTACTAGTTTTCTTTTTTCCTGAATTGATTAAATCTGCCGATTCTTTGGCAGGGCAAAGCAAATCTTTTCAAACGAAAAAATAGAAACATAACTTCAACGAGCCCCCATTTATCATCAAGATGGAGTATGCCATTTTGGATTGTACTTACAGTTTGAAGTGTTCCTCATAGCATCTTAATCATCGAAACAAAATCAAGACACCACCGCATCTTTTTAATAAGAACTTGATGACTG
>CAINXK010000535.1 GCA_903854805.1 uncultured Anaerolineae bacterium | reverse complement strand
GACTTGTGCTTTTCGATATACTCGAGCAGGATGCTGCCTTCTGGGCGCGTAAGCGTGAAGTTGGTGGCCTGTTGAAAGGCCGCAAAGAAGGAGAATAATTCCAGCCCCGGGATTTTTTTAATAGCGCTGGTCTCGATCAGGGCAAAACGCTGGGTGATATGGCCCTTGGCCCAATGATCCGGACCGGGAAGCACGCTGCCTACTGGAATTTCAAATCCATCGTTGAGATCTTCAAGCTCTGGCTCATACGGGCAAGCGTCAATCAGCATAACGGCGCAGATACCACGCGGAGTGCCGCCGCGCCAGATGAAAACGGTATCGTCTTTTTGGATGCGATCATGGTACCTGGTTACGGCCCAGGTAATGTGCGGATATGGATCAAGCAGACGAGCATCAATGCGGTACTTTTCGGGATTGGCTTTGAAAATCCAGTAATTCATGTGCAGCTCCCAAGGTGGTGCGTAAGGGTGTTTTTTCCAATAAGTCTGGTTATTTTTTAATAGATGGATGGTTGATCGCCGCCTGCGGGCCGGTCAGCGCGGGATGGGCAGGCAGGTTATTCTTTAAGAAAATCATCCAAATCAGTATAACAGGTACTGTCACAAACTTAAACCTGGATTGGACAATCAGGCTGTGCTTGCGCAACATCTGCCCGGAATTAGCAGGCTATGCGCAGTTTTTCGAGATATTCCGGCGTGCACCTTCAAATATTCAACAAGCTGTGCCTGATAATCTGCACAAAATGCGCAAATTGAGGCGTGCAAGTTTGTCTACCCCGGTAGCTTGAATAATCCTGGAAAAACCTACTGCGCAATGCGGCTGAAATTTCCAGCTGGACGCCCTGCCCCGTGCTGGTCCGATTGCAGATATTGGCCGGATCGGTGGCAGCAAATTTACCGGTGTTCACCCTGGCCGTGTAGCCGTTTGTTTGCAAGGCCTCCAGCAGGCGCTGCACCAGCGGCAGATCATTACCGCCCAGGTAAACGAGTGGATCGGTTTGAAGACCGGCGAAACCGTGCACAGAAAGCGCGGTGCAATGCTTTTCTACGAATTGAAGACAGAGCGGCTCGTCAAAATTGGTACTGGTAATATGCAAGAACTGGTTGTTACCTGACAGGCCCTCAAAAAGGTACAGCGAAAATTCGTTTCCGGCAATCGCACTGGCCAATTCGGAGGTTCCCATTTCAATTCCACCTCCATGGATGGCAAGAATAGCGGTCGCCTGCAACCGCAGCTGTACGCGGATGCGGTATTCAACTTCTACCTGAAGATCTTGCTGCAGTTCCTGAAAGTTTCTGTACTTGTCTGGCATTCTAATATTAAGCCCAGTTGGCTAAATATTCCGCGAACTCGTCGATTCGGTCATCGGGGACTGCAGGAACAAAATCATCGGTAACATTATTATCGTTTTCTTCAAAAAATTCTGAGCGCACCCAGCATGGATCATCTTCCTGGCTGGTCAACAAATCATCAAAAAGACCGCACCAAAGAATTGACCACTCACTGCACATATCCAGGTCGTCATTAAATTTCTTCGAAAATTCTTTAGAATCAATCTTACCAGCTGCCAACTCATCCACCAGCGTATTCAAAGAACGCTCAGCCTCTGCTGCTGGGTTATCATCACCCCAGCACAAATACACATACAACCGCAGCAATTGATAAAACTCGTCTTTCGTCTTCGCCCAATGGAAACCATTTTCTCCTTCAATATAGCGTTCGTGCACCCCGTAATAGCCCTTCATTGGAACTATCTGAAGGGCCTTGTCAAACAAACCTTCTACATCGTTATAATTCATCGCTTGCTCCACAAATTAATCTTCTTTCATATTATTTTTATTGATCACCATGCTGGAAGTTGAAACAAATCTGCCTGGCCCCAGCCCTGCCCCAGCACCCGCCTCTTTTCAACAGCCGAAAGCACCGTCGTACAGCTTTCCCAGTTTACATTCTCGACGTGTGCATAGCGCATTTCAAAGGCATGTTCTTTGGGCAGTTCAGCGATGATGCGTTTGGCGTCTTCTTTCTCGCCGATGGCCAACTTAACCCAGACATCTTCCAGCACATCCGGGATCTGGCCAAACAGGGTAAAGATGTCTTTCAGGCGGGTAGCGAGCAGCTCGTGCACACGGTCTTCGACCGAATCTTTGTAACGCAGATTATACAATTTTACACTGTCGTTGAGCTGGCCAATACGCTGAATGCGTCCTTTGCGTTGCTCCAGACGGGTGGGGTTCCAGGGTAAGTCCAGGTTGATAAGTGTGCCCAGGCGCTGCAGGTTGAGACCCTCCGATGCGGCGTCGGTGCCAAGCATCAGGCGTAACTCGCCAGAACGCACCAGGGCCTTGATATTTTCCCTGGTGGTTTGCCGCCACCTGCCGCCCTGCATGATGCCCGTTTTGGCTGCGCCAGAATACAGCGCGATCGGTTCATCAGGGAATTCAATGGTTAGTTGTCCGGCCAACCAGCGGATCGAATCGTAATACTGGCTGAAGACAATGCAGCCTTTTTCCAGCCAGCCATCATTTTTAAGACAGCGCAGCACGACAGCGTATTTAGGATCGCGATCCTGGTAGGCAAGAAGCGCGTTGACCAGCTTTGTCAGTATCAAGCGTTCATCATCCGTCAGTGATTTCGCAAACTCGCTGACAGGCAGGCCGGCTTCGCCCTGCTCGTCGCCTTCCTGCGGATCATCTTCATTGTCATCTTGATCTTTGGCATCGCTATCTCCCAGCATACGCTGGGCAGTGACAAGGCCGGATTGGATGGAACTGCCCATGCGACGCAGCAGCAGCGTTTTCAGGAAACCTGCGCCCTTCATGCGCTGGCCAACTGCGGCACAGAATTGCTCGGCCAGTTCATAGGCTTCACGCAGATAGGTGGGCAGCGGAATGGCGTCTTTGGCAGCCTCGCCCAATAATTCCACCTTGATCGGCTTAAGCAGCGGCTCGTTCGTTTCCGGGTCTATCTGCGTTTCGAGCTGATGGCGGGTACGTTGGATGATGCGCCGTATGAAAGGGTTATGATCTTTCACCAGTCTCGGGAAAAGCCGGTTGACGCGCGCCAGATCAGGGGGTTGCAGCTCGGTGTAGCGGTCTCCGGGCAAGGCAGATTGCTCATCAGGAATATTCAGCCGGTTACGCAGGGTGGCGATATCCGTATCTTCACTTTTTGGTGGCAGAGGATTACTGATCCATTCCCAGCGTGTGACGGTATTAACCGGCGGGTCCGCCTGGCCCATGACCAGTTCCAGCGCTGAAGCGGCATCCCGCCAGTGGCTGCTGCCATTGCCCAGCACGGATTCATCGCCCCGGCTGAGCACATCCAGCAGATCCCAGGCTTCCACCGGGCGCAGCTGCACCGGGGTGGCCGTGGCCAGCAGCAGGCTGCGCGTGCGCTCGGCGATTTTATACATAAAGCTCAGCAGATTGTTGGGTTCGGCCTTTTCATCATCGGTATGGGTGAGACCCAGGTTCTTGCGGCGCGCCCGGTGCGCTTCATCCAGGATGACACAGTCATATTCCAGCCGCAGCAGTTGATTGACCGCCTCGGATGCGCGGCTGATCAGTCCGCCCGAAATAATGCCGACCCGGCGCGGACATTTGCGCAGCCCTTCCATGCCCAATACCGGGTAATCCAGCCCATTCTCATCCCACCAACGGCGGCCATCCCAGACAGCGCTGGGCATATCCAGCAGGTCAAGCATTTCACCCTGCCACTGCCAGACCAGCGTTTTGGGGCAGATGATCAGAATCGGTTTATTGCCGCTGAGCGCCATAAGCTGGGCCGCCATCGCAAGCTGAATAGTCTTGCCCAGACCAACCTGGTCAGCCAGCACAAAACGCGCCTTGCCCTGCGGGCCGCGATGGGCTTCGAAGGCTTGCTTAACAAAGTATTTCTGGTGCTGCCACAGGCCGACTTCCTTGCGGTAGACCGGAGTTTCGATGATGGCAGAGGCCGGGTCGGGAGTGGCATCCGAGCCCGGCGGATTCCACTCATCCAGGTTGTTCAGAACATGGCGCCTGGCGAGACGTTCAAGATCCTGGATGACGGCTTGCGCCAGAGGCGCCGCCTGCGGGTGGGACCAGAGTGCGTCGAACTCCTCCTGCACCCACTGAACGGATTCGGGAGATGGATCTTCCCAGACCAGCTCGTAGTTGTGCTTCCAGGCGGATTTTGTGTCGTTGGTGCTGCCGATAAAACTGGTCTTGGAACCATCCGCAGCGGTAATGACGCCCGCTTTGCCGTGGATCAGGCCAAAGGCTTCATCAGGCAGCACGCGCACTTCCAATTTTCCGCTGCTCAGAAAGTCATACAGCCGTTGGAAGCGCAGTCGGACTACTTCGCTATCGCCATATTTGGCAACCTCATCCAGCAACGCTTCGGGCGCAGAGGCAGCCCAGGATTTCCAGAGCGCAATAGATGCCGCTTTTGCGGTATGCACATCAATCGGCTTGAGCGCCGAGTTGCAAATGACACGGATGGGCCCACTCATGCTTTCAAGCTGCTCGCCGACCAGTTCAAACAAGGAAGAGTTAAAGTACCCGGCAATACGGTCGTACGACTGCGCGCCTTTCAGGCGTTGGCTGAGAAAAGCGTGGTCGAGGCGGGTACGGCGGGATGAGTAGCGGTTGATAGGTGGCATGAAAATTTGACTTTCGGCGCCTAACGCAGTAAAATGAGGCTACGTAATAAAACGGTTCGACCGTTTTACCCGCGCCCGACGACAAGGTTGCCAAATGAGGTGGCCTTCTCAAGCCAGTCTTGAGATAGTCGGGGGTGTTTTATTTAATCGACCCACCACAAATCCAAAACTTTTCAGTTATTTCTCAATATAGCGCACACCATCGATCTCCTTGAAATGAGCGTCCTGCGTCCACAAGCTGGCGTCATTGGCGCGGGCAGTGGCAAGGATGATGCTGTCTGCCATGGCCAGTTTTAAGTCAATTGAAATTTTGGCGGCGTCGATGGAAATTTTGCGTTCGAGCTCAACTTCTCGCCCAGAACACATAATCCCTACAGCTTGCAGGGCACTTTCCTCGCCCAAATCCTGGAAAATGCGTTTAAATACCTCGTAAATACAAATCGATGGGACGAGTAAATTGTCCAAATCCTGAATTGGTGGCGTAAAAAATTCGGCATTCCTGCCCTGTCTAAAATATTCCACCCAACCGGATGAATCAACAACATTCATTAGCGTTCCTCGTCTTGCTCTTCGCGCAGGTTATCGATGCTCAGTCCCTTGAATAGCCCAAGCGCATCTTGAATCGATGGGACAATCACCAGGCGCATGCTCTTCTGGTAAGGGATGAACATGATTTTCTGCCCGGGCTTTAAATTGAACTGTTGTCGCAATTCACGCGGGATCACAATCTGGTACTTGCTGGAAATGGTTGTCAACGCTTCCATTTTACAACTCCTTATCGAGAATAAATCGTAAGACAATTGTACCACCAACCAACCATGATCATTCCTTGCTGCGCCCGACGACAAGGTTGCCAAGTGAGGTGGCCTTCTCAAGCCAGTTTTGAGATAGTCGGGGGTGTTTTATTTAATCCACCCACCACAAGTCGACCACTTTGTTGGAAAAGGTATGGGCATAAGCTGGCTCTTTTGCCCATACCTGCTGGCGAATTGCGCCAGCCAGCATATCCGCCAATTGCAATCCATCATCGAAACGTGAATCACTGGCAATAAGTTTTTTGAATGGACGCTCACGCCCGGCTTGTTTATAGGCTTGCGAGAGTTGAATACGTAAGTTTTTGAGAAAACTTTCGGGTGCGCCATCCATAATCAGGATGTCATTGGCTATATCCAGCGGGGATGCGCGCAAAGTCAACTTGATCAGCAATTCCATTGGCAGTTCTGTCCCATTCAAGCGCTGCAAGTAGGATGGCAAGTTCTCCTTGATGAGAACAGCGGCTCGTACTCGAAATTCCAGGGATTGGATGGTTTTGAAAAACAGTTCCTTCTGGTGAGAGTTCATTTTGTAGAAATGAAATTCAAAATGGAATGGAAAGCCTAATTGTTGGCGCAATGCCAGCATTTCTGGAATCGCTTCACGGTTAGGCAACTGCGCCATAACGAGCACATAGTAAGGGGAGCTTGAGGCGTGCTGCAAACCAGGTTCACCTGATTCATCCACATAAAAGTATTGAGTCATAAGAATTTCAGACGTTGGCTGAGAAAAGCATGGTCGAGACGGGTACGGCGGGACGAATAGCGATTAATGGAGGTCATTACACATGATCATTCCTCACCGCGCCCAGCAGCAGACCTGCGGATGCGGCATCCTTGTGCCATTGCGCCACCGTGCTGACATTGCGCAGCGCTGCCAGGTAAACCAGAATGTGGCTGATTTTCTCACGATTGGCCCAGTAATCGGGCAGTTCTGTTTTTAAATAATTAAGACCTTCGCGAGTTTCGTCGCTCTTGCTCACCTGTGCAACCGCAAACAGGCACTGGCGCACCAACGAGCCAGCAAAGCCATCGCCGGAGAGACCTTTCTTGCCAAATTCACTGGCACTCTTCAGGCGGGTTTCATTGGCCTTGCCGCTTTCGAGCAGCTCGGTGTAATCGTTGGCGCCAAAACCGCGGGCTAACTCCTGGTAGACACCTGATCGATATTCGCCATGACTCTCCACTTCTAATCCCTTTAGATAGAAGCGTTCGGCCGGGTTAAGCTGTTTCCACAGTTCACCATCCAACGTGCGTGGGACAAGGTGGTCGCAGGCGATCTTGACTGCGCGACGGATGAGCGCCTCGACTGGGCCAGTTTCTCCAGGTTTGCGTGGGCGCAGGATCTCTTTCTCTGGATTGATTTCTTCAATTGGCTGACCAGTGAGCACGCGCAACGCGGCGGCGTAGGCCGCCAACTGATAATCGGAATCGCCAAAGTTCGGATCACTGTCATCTTCCATGCGGGTCATTTCATCAAGTTGTCGACGCACCTCGCTCTCCACTTTCTGGTTGACCTCATCGAGGAAGAGCGGTTCGCTGACAGTGCGTTTGCGAAGCACCAACAGCACCGTACCCTGAACATAGTTGCCTTGTTTAAGACCTGAGCTCGTCTCAGTGGCAATCGTCCAGGCCGCGGTGACGCGCAGGCCAGCTGCCCACAAGATCATGGTCAAATCTGCCCACACTGTAGCATCTTGATGCGTAAACATGACCACCTGCATACCATTTTCCGGCATATGTTTCGCCAGATTTGAATATGCAGCTATCATACTTTGCTGAAATTCCTTATTTTCACCACCCCTAATCGCTAAGGCTCTCTTAGAGTCTGAATACCAATTCGGGAATATTCTTTTCAATAGCTTTTCATACCATGCAAGGAAAAATTCGCTTAACTCATGATAATTGACAGCATCCGCATAAGGTGGGTCGGTGATCCAAACATCACAATCCCAATCGATGGCAGTTGCATCAGCAGGCTTTACTGTATTTGTTGCATGTATGGGCACGACTGGTAGGCTATTAGAAAAAGTGCTTAGAAATAGAAGGCCGCCCCTTGTGCCATAATTATATTGCGTATTCAGCGCTTGGTTGGAAAAGGTTTGCTCAGAAACCCCTGCCCCGCCCCCTTTTTGAAGGTTGCTGTTCCAAATGCAGAGTTTCGAATTCCAATTGCAAGATGCCCCAACCATTAACAAGGCTCCCGCTTTTATCTCAGCATCAACATTGCTTTGATCAATGTTCATTAAAAGCAAAGCATGACCCAATAATTGTCGTGGTGTAAAAAGATGATGCCAAAATGTCCATCCTCGTTCACGAATAGGTTGATCCGTGTTGTAGCCTGACTCGATGCGCCTTGATGGAATATACCCTTTACCCTGCCACTCTGAAAAATGTGAACGCACAATTTCAATTACTTTATTTTCGCGATGCAAATCTTCAGCAGTAACTGCCCTGTAGTGACGTCGGTGTTGTTCAATTCCTTTGGAGTCTTCGTATTTCTCAATCCAACGGATGCAGTAAAGCCTTTCCTGATAAACATCAGTGGCGAGTGGCGTAAAATCTTCGTTCATCCAAAGTCTCAAATTTTGTCGCACAATCTGGATTGGACTGGATGCACCGCAATTTGGACAAACTAGCCGCGAGTTTTTCAGAGTGCCATTTTTGGCTTTTTTTAAGTCTTGATCGGATACATTTTCCAAAATTTCGATATCGAAACGGTGGTTTTGTTGATCCGGCTTTAGGTTTGCGATAACATTATTTTTTTCTGCGACTATCCAAGATGGACACAAAGGGATTTTCCAGCGACAGTCCGGGCAGGCAGCCTCTACGCAATATAAATAAGCATCAGCGCGCCAATTTAGGGAATTATGCTCAATGCCCCATTCTGTTATTTGTTTATCAGTAGAATCTAATACAGTCTTTTGTAAATCTTTTAAATTATTAGCAACTTCATCCACGGCGCCTATAATATTTAAAGAAGCCCAAGTAAGCAAAGTAGCCGCAGGATTTAAATCTGAACCATAGGCATCACATCCCAAGCGCGCAGCTTCAAAAGGTATCGACCCACCGCCACAAAAGGCGTCGCCCACCTTGGGTGTATGTCCGAAACGTTTTTTACCCAGTTCTTGCACTAAGTCAATCAAGTTTTTGGCGCTGGTGCCTAAATAAGAATTAATTTCATCCCAATCATCGGGCATAGGACCATCAACATGCTCCGAAAGCTCGCAATATTCCAGCTTTTCAGCGTAGTTCATGCGCTCGAAGACCAGGTGCTGTAGTTGTTCTTTTTCACCTTTTTCTAGTTTGATTAGTTTGGTCTGATCATTTGGGTCCAGAAAACGGCGTTGCGTGTTGGGTGGCAGGTTAGCTAATTCCGCCAACAGGCGCACCTGTGGGATGGGCTTGCTTTTTCTCTGAAGTAAACCTTTCCAATCCATCGTCATCAGTTTTAGAAAAATTTCACGATCCTTCTCTGGGTTTTCGGAAGCTGGCATCAATAAACCCAATAAAGTCGCACGTACCAATGTAAGTGGCTTGCGTCCCCACCACTTGCCCAACCCAGTCAATGTTTGACCTCCGCCTGATTTGCGTTCTTTGTAGCTCTCCATCGAAACTTTGGCAACGGGGAACTGCTGTTCGATGAAAGCTGGAGCATTAGCGAGAGGTGTAGTAGGCTGAGATGAATGAGTCATGGGGATCCTTTTACATATTAATGCATGGGAAGAAAACAGCCCGTACAATTAATGACTAGAATATTGTGTTTTGTGCCCCTGTAATCGAACACTGATAAAGTTCCCTAAGGGGTATCATCAGTATTTGATGCCAGAGCTTGCCACATTGGCCCCGAGTCTGCGCGACGGAAAAATTCAGGGGTTTGCGAGCTGCCGCCCAACACCGGGTTTTCAGTTAGGGCGTAGCGCACAGCTTTCCGCCAGCCGCGGCTGCGATCGTTAATGCCGTGCCCGGTGGCGGCGGCAGTCTGTGTATACAGCCACCAGCGTTCTTCCGGCACCAGGCCTTTCCAGTTGGCCAGGGCGGTCGGGATGAGTGCAGGGTCAGCTTCTTCGATAGCCCAGGCCAATAACACCAATTCCTTACCCAACTCACGGCGCACCAGGTTATGCCCGGCACGCCAGGCACCACCTTTTTTGCCCATCTTTTTCAGGCGCAAGCTAAAAACTGCGCGCAGCTCCTCAGCGATGGCATCCCACTTTGGACGCGCCAGGATCACGCGGATCTGTCCATCCTGCCGGGCGGCAGTGGTTACTTCACTGGAGCCAGTTTGCTCATCCCAGGTCAGATGCTCACTGATCCTGATCTGCGTCTCACCTCCGCGCGGAATATCCACCAGAAAATGGTGGCTGCTTTCCAGTGGGTCAAAACCAAAGGAGTTTTTGATGAGGGTTAATAAGGTTTCATTCATCTAATAATCTCTCGCAAAGACGCCAGGGGCGCAAAGGAAAAGCGAAATGAGATTTTCTTGGCGTTCTTAGCGACTTGGCGTGAAACGGGTTTTGAACATTTCTCGCAAAGGCGCAAAGCACGCCAAGGTAAACCTTTTTTATTTTTCTTCGGGCAACCCGTTTACGATCCGGGTCATCCCGTTCTTGATCAGCGCAACATTGAAATTGACCAATAATCCGAGGCGCTTGTTGCTTAATTTCAGGTAGGTCAACAATTGCTTATAGTGCACCGGATGAATTTCTTCCACAGATTTGAGTTCGATAATAACAAGATTATTTACGATCAAATCGGCTCGAAAACCTTCATCCAGGGATATGCCATCATAATACACTGGCACTGGAACCTGCCGCCTAACATCCAGACCGCGTTTATGCAAATCATGAGCCATTGCGCTTTCATACACCGATTCAAGCAAGCCAGGACCAAGGGCTACATGTATTTTATAAACCACATCCACAATGATTTTGGCTATTTCATTCTCAGTCATTTTGTCTCTCGCAAGCATTTCTCGCAAAGGCGCAAAGCACGCCAAGGTAAACCTTTTTTATTTTTCTTCGGGCAACCCGTTTACGATCCAGGTCATCCCGTTTTTGATGAAGGTTAATAAGGTTTCAGTCATCTAATAATCTCTCGCAAAGACGCCAGGGGCGCAAAGGAAAAGCGAAATGAGATTTTCTTGGCGTTCTTAGCGACTTGGCGTGAAACGGGTTTTGAACATTTCTCGCAAAGGCGCAAAGCACGCCAAGGTAAACCTTATT
>CAINXK010000534.1 GCA_903854805.1 uncultured Anaerolineae bacterium | reverse complement strand
TGGGGAAAATTAAACAAAGCAACCACCGCGAGATCAATCGCTCAGTGGATCGAGGAATCGGGACTCACTCTTTCGGTTTTGAGCGCTCACGCATTTGGCGGCGAATTTTGGCATAAGTTAAACGAATTCGGCCGGAAAAGAAGAAAATGACCGCTGAAAATACCCCAAACAAAACCGCCAACGCCTGGAATAACATACCGCCGGTATTAGGATCAATGTACATACAACCTCCATAAATCCAGTAATAACTTTCTTTCGCCCCACAAAACAGCTCATGTTCACCTGCTCTCGTAACCAAAAGGAGAAGTCTGTGGATTTTTGGCGCTTTCCGCCAAAAAAAACACACATTCCGCACTTTTTGAAAAGTCAGGCCGCCGATTTATAAGGGGGCGCTATTTGTGAACCCACTGCCATTTCTTAGGCCGCCTGCACAGGCTCTAAAGAAACCGGCATCTTACCTTCACCAAATCCCCCTGCTATTTTACCACCGTTAGGGTGTCGAAACGCTTCGATACGCCCGCCACTCAAACGCTTATTTGCCAGCTTAAAACTCAAACGCCCGCGGGTTGGCCGCGGGCGGATGGTTCAATTCAAGCACTCTTGAAAAAATTAGTTTGAGCGTCTTTCTCTATACAAATTTTGGTCAACAATCTTGAGCATCGGCTTAATATCAATATTTCCACCAAGAAATTGAGCGATTTGGTGTATGTTCACTTCAGGATCGCTCAAAATTTGGTTGTAATTAATATACAATGTCTCCATGTTGGGCTGCTGTTCAAGCCATTCTTCAATTTTCTTGAGATGATCCTCGTAAAGGTCAGCCAGCTTTTGATCGCTAATTTTATCGTCTGCGATGCCATCGCGGAGCAACATCTGGCGCTGTGAAGACAAAATCTCATCCATATTTCGCCGCATAAAAATGATTTTATAGTGATATTGATTTGGCAAAAACTCAAGCAGCGCAGAAATAACTTTGACCACCTTACCCCGCGCGTCCAATAACCAATCAAAATCACCCGCCTTGAGCTTCTTTACCCTTTCAAATTCATAGTATCCCTTGGGGTTGCTCGCATCGGCTGTCCTCAAATGATCTGTCAAAATATTAAATCCCGCGGCTTCCAGCATTTTCATCGTCATCGAAGTGCCCGACCTGGGCAACCCGGAAACAATGATGATCTCAGCCGAATCGCTGGACTTACCAAAGAGTTTTCGCAAGTTAAATTGCATAGGTTATAAAGCCTTCCTGCCTTGAATGCTGTAACGTATCCGTCTGGGTTTATGGATTAGAGCTTCTTTCAGAAAGGCTCTTTAATTTTTTTCTGACCCGATGTGTCAGAGAGAGAATCTGTTTCCCAAGATCAAATTGCGTGGTGTCATTAAGATTGATCGCCAAATTAGAAGCTTTTTGCGAAAATCCATCATAAAGCCCCGCGCGAAGCGTGCGATAACTGAGCGAGTCGGTCAAATTTGCCTCAAAAACAACCTGATTATCAAGAGGGTTTACCTCAATGATTTTGGTGAGGTTTATGCCAAATTCTACCCGGTTCATGGTCGGAGTCCCATTTTTATCTTTCATAATTTCAGCCCACGTCCCCAAATAGTTGCCATTCTCTAAGAGATATGCGCTGCCCCGTGAATTTGAGAAAATGGCGCTGCCCCTCTCCTTGCCATACGCCCAAACTTGTTCAACGGTCAATTTTGTTTCGTTGATCCGATAAAGCACCATCCGGCTGTAGGAATCGACAGGCGAAAGCGCATCCACGGCATCAAAACTTCGATAATTGCCATTGTCGAATAATAAAACATCACTCACAATGTCGCCATTCTGGTTCTTTTTCGCCAACAGGGTAGCATGATGCTGCGACCAGGCCCATTCAAAATCGCTGCCTTGGGGCGTCAGCAGGTAGGGTTGAAAACGTTCGCTCCAATGATCGTGCGGGCCCAAAATCCACTGGATTTTCATTTCAGGATAGGATAACTTTACGACAGCCGATTGCACCCGACCAGAGATGATAATCGATTGGTCGCTCGCATCATAAAAAATTGAGTTGATATGCAGCCAATCCGCCGCCTCAAACCCAGGCTCATGTGGGCGGGTTGGGTCGAGGTACTTCTTCATATCAAAACGGCGCACAATATAACCAGTCTTGCGGTCAACCTCAATCAGGTTATCTTCGATGGTTG
>CAINXK010000533.1 GCA_903854805.1 uncultured Anaerolineae bacterium | reverse complement strand
CAATCTGTTCGCTCATCGTTTTTTTAGAAAACGATTCCACATGAACCAATCCGCCCGGACGAACCTGAGGCCCCCATGGCAAAAACACCTGCCCTGCTCTAAAAATGTTCTCAGGCCCAGCCAATCCACCAAATGGCTGATGATAGAATCAGCCCGGATGAACTTTCCATAAACGGATATGGTACCATTTACACGCGATCGCAGCTGTTTATTTATTGCATAAAAAAAGGAGTGCGCGTGCCAAATCTTTACCCTTTCCTCGCTTATGTCTTCGTTACCACCTTCACCCCTGGGCCAAACAACATTCTGGCCATGTCCAATGGTCTCCGCTATGGTTACCGTCGAACGCTGGGATTTCTGGCCGGGATGACGGTCGGTTTTTTAATCGTGATGCTGGTCAGCGGGCTGTTGAACGTGGTCCTGGCGCGGCTTGTGCCGCAAATGCGATTCTGGCTGAATATTTTGGGGGCTGCTTATATGTTCTACCTGGCCGCGCATATTGTATTCTCCAAACCATCTGAAGATGAAACCCGCCAGGATGAGCTCAACACTTTTCGCGCTGGCCTGGCCTTGCAGTTTATAAACCTGAAAGGGATCCTGTACGGCGTCACGGTCTTTGCCTTGTTCATTACACCGGTCTATCAAAACCCCCTGACCGTCAGCCTGTTTGCCCCGCTGCTGGCCGGTATCGGTTTTTTCGCTGTCTCAAGCTGGGCGCTGGGCGGCAACCTGTTCCGCAGTTTTTTGCGGAAATATGAACGCTGGTTCAACCTGGTGATGGGGGCCTTGCTCGTTTACACAGCCATTGCCAGCCTGCTGGGCAGCCACGCCTGATGAATACGCTGACCGGCCCAGGCCCGGCGCAGCGCTAAAATGGTCGGGATCCCCCAGGAAATGTTGATGAGCGGCCAGCTCGTCAGGCCCAAAGCGATCTCTACCGGGCGTCTTGATCATAAAACCGCAGCGAGCAAAGCGGGTATATCCGAAGATTTTATACCGGTCAGTTTGGTTTTGGCTTGTGGCAATTCTGTAACCGGTTTGTCGTCCGCCATTTGGGCTTGATATCGATGACGGCATCAGACGGCAGTTGGGGCAGCCCGTGTTCAGGCTTTTTTAGCTGATCGAGCGCGTTCCCTTTGGGTACCTGCGATGGCGGCTGATGAATAAGCGCAGAAATTATTTCAGGTTTTCTGCCCTTTTCCAGCTTCAGCCTGGCTGTATCGATGTCAGCTTGCAACTTCGCAATCTGCAGTGCCTGGGCGAGCACCAGCTTGATCAATTCGTCTCTGCTCATCTGAGTGTGATCTGTGATTGTGGTCATAACCCTATCTTATCAAAGTTTTACGCAGCTCCATAGGGCCTGTGAAAAACTTTTGCCCGGAACCAGGCCATCCGCTCCGGTGTGAGCACAAGCCCGAACCTGCGCGACTGGGTCCGGCGGGCACAGACTGGCTCCCGGGCACCAACCTGAAAATTGCGGTTGAGCTGCCCTGGCGCTGGCGAGCTGCAGCTGCCAGGCGCAGGTGAATACAGAAACAGCCTGTCCCGTATTTTTTGCAGCTGCTCGGCGGCTCAGCGGTTTTCTCGGTACCCTTCTGATTTTTGCCGTGCGCAGCGCTGGGTGTGTTCATCAAGGTTTGCCCGGCAGACAAGCCTCCCGATCAGCCTGGGTTGACAAGCACTGCTTGGGATGGTTAGTCTAGCCTGGGCCAGTGGGTAGTAGCATTTTTGGCTCTGATCAGGTCAGCGGGATATAATCAATCAGCGCTTTTTCGCGATATATTTTCCAAAGAAACAGCGTGCCCTTCGTTCATTTGGCACTTATTCGTGATACAAACACCCACAAGCGTCCCTGCAATACCTGCACTTGTTAGTGCAGACTAAATATTTTTTCTCCACGATTCTGGGTAGTACCATTTTTTTAGACAAAGAAAAGGAAAATACTTCCAATGAAAATTCACCTGATCGATGGCACCTATGAGTTGTTCCGCCATCATTTCGGCGCCCCGCCCCGGCAAGCCCCGAATAGCCAGGAGGTCGGCGCAACCCTCGGTCTTCTAAAAAGCCTGATCGCACTGCTGGCGCAGCCGGGCGTGACGCATGTCGCGGTCGCCTTCGATCACGTTATAGAGTCTTTTCGCAACCAGCTTTTCAGCGGCTATAAAACCGGCGCTGGTGTTGATCAGCAGCTGATCGCCCAGTTTTCATTGGCTGAAGATGCCGCCGCCGCGCTGGGGTTGGTTGTCTGGCCCATGGTGCCATTCGAGGCTGACGATGCCCTGGCGAGTGCCACGGCGCGCTTTGAGCACGAACCGTCCGTGGAGCAGATCATCATCGGCTCGCCGGATAAAGATCTGGCCCAGTTGGTTTCAGGCAGCCGGATTGTGTGCTGGGATCGCCGGCGTGAGATCGTGCTCGATGAGCAAGGTGTCTGGGATAAGTTTGGCGTAGGTCCGCGGTCCATTCCAGATTGGTTGGCCCTGGTGGGGGATGCGGCGGATGGCTACCCTGGGATCGCGGGCTGGGGAGCAAAATCGGCGGCTGCTGTGCTTGCGCGCTATGAACATCTCGAAGCCATCCCGGATGATCCCCAGGGCTGGGGATTGAGTGCCGGGCGGGCAGTGCGCCTGGCTGAGAGCCTGGCCCAGGGCAAAGCTGCTGCGCTGCTCTACCGTCAATTGGCCACGCTGCGCCAGGATGTTCCGCTCCAGGAAAACCTGGCAGATCT
>CAINXK010000532.1 GCA_903854805.1 uncultured Anaerolineae bacterium | reverse complement strand
GATGACTCGATGGCCAGAATGCGGGCAGATGGTAAGTCAGTCATAATCAATATTAACCTGTTCTTGTTGATTCGGATTTATATCCAGAATACCTGAAATCCAGGTGGGATTCTATGATCGAATCATACCATATTCACTTTAAGGTCAGGCCATACGCCCTGTGACAAACAGGCCTAAAATATAGCCATGATCTCATCAAGATCATGGTTGTGGCCTATTATTTCGGAAAGAATAAGCTCAGGATGGCATGATGGGTTTTCAAGACCCTTGCCCCATTCCGTTGCCACGGGGAATTTGAATAGAAGAGATCGATCGATGCGCCGTGGCAGCGGGATAGTTATCTCTGATGGAAGTATGCAGAGCGAGACCGGCCTTTTCCACCCAGGGCGACTCAATTCCCTGCTGTTTCCGGGCGGCATAAAAATCCGGGCGGTTGGCAGGCAGCCGAACTCAGTTCGGTCAAACCAAGATATTTCAATTCCAAGCTGAAGCTGGGCTGAGGTTCCCGAAACTTTAGAGCACACACCCAGATTATTTCGGTGTTGACAAACACATCAATCTTCGATACTCTTGACATACTTATCAAGGAGATTATATGGGTACAAATACTGAAATTGGTCAAATTGCTGGTTATCTTGCCCTTCCGTCCAATACCGGCCCATGGCCGGCTGTCATCGTCATCCAGGAATGGTGGGGGCTGGATGCTCAAACCAAATCGATTGCTGATCGCTTCGCTGCCATTGGTTACCTGGCTTTTTCGCCTGACCTGTATCACGGGGAACTTGCCCCACTAGGGGATGGCCAAACAGCGCTGGCATTGGTCCAAAAATATGCTACTAGCGCACCAGCCGATCTGCAACAACTCTTCGATGCTCTGAAAACTGACCCGAAATGCAACGGGAAAATCGGTAGCGTTGGCTTTTGTTTCGGTGGGCGCATGTCGCTCACGCTTGGTATCAAGCGCCCAGTGGATGCGATCTGCACATTCTATGGTGGCGGGATGCAAAATATTTTCGACCAGCTCGGCGCAATCAAATGCCCGGTGCTCGGCTTATTCGGCGACCAGGATGTATCCATTCCTGTCGGTACGGTTGAACAGTTCGATATCCTGCTTGACGAGATCGGGGTAGAACATGAAATCATCGTTTATCCCAACTCAGGGCACGCTTTTTTCCGGGATAGCGATACAAGCGTGTACATCCCTGAAGCATCCAAAGATGCCTGGGAACGAGTGACAAAATTCTTTCAAAAAAACCTGGGTTAGGACTTTTCTCACATGCCGTCCCATCCATGCAGTTTGTTCCGATTGACAAAACGATTGCTTTCCTTTAGGCTTGACGTATGCTAACTGCGAGCCAACTCTCTGTAATCGAAGCACCCATCCAATCCAGGATATTCTTACGCGGACCAGCTGGTACCGGAAAAACAACTGCAGCGGTGGAACGGATGAAGTTCTACCTTGGAAACGGGGTTCCCGCCGATCAAATTCTGATCCTGACGCCTCAACGGACCCTGCAGGACCCTTATTTAAATATTATTCATAGCCCTACGATGGCTGCTGGTGGTGAAATAACCCCGGCCACCATCGGTGGGCTTGCGCGCCGCATGCTGGATCTTTTCTGGCCCCTTGCCGCCGAAATGGCCGGGGTGGCTCATCCTGAGAAACCGCCAATTTTCCTTACCCTGGAAACCGCGCAGTATTACATGGCCTACCTGGTCCGGCCTCACCTGGATGAAGGTTGGTTTGAATCAGTTGTTATGGATCGAAATCGTTTATGCAGCCAGATCATTGATAATCTCAATAAATCCGCAATGATTGGCTTTTCCTACGAAGAAATTGGTGAACGACTGACTTCTGCCTGGGCTGGAGAAGTTGCCCAACAGCGAGTTTATAAGGATGTACAAGCCTGCGCCACCGAATTTCGCGAATATTGTCTGCAACATAATATGCTAGATTTTTCGTTACAGCTGGAAATATTTGCGAAGGTCTTATGGACCGATCCAACCGTCCGTGGCTATTTAACCCGGTCGTATCGCCATATCATCTATGACAATATTGAAGAAGATATCCCTGTAGCGCATGATATCTTAAACGACTGGCTATCTGAATGCGAATCAGCCCTGCTTGTGTTTGATGAGGATGCCGGCTACCGCCAATTCTTGGGCGCTGATCCACAGTCCGGGCAGGAATTGGAAAATTCCTGTGATGCATCCATAGAATTTAGCGAATCGTTCGTGGACAATCCTGACCTAGTATACCTTGCGAATTCCCTTGCCAAAGTGATCACGCCTGATCGAACCCGGGAAACAATCCCATTGATGGCCGAGAATCTCGATCATGTTCTGGCTTTCATCACTTCCAGGTTTTACCCGGAAATGCTGGACGCCACAGCAGCTGAAATTGAACGTCTGGTCAAGGAAGATCAAATTTCGCCATCCGAAATTGTTGTTTTGGCCCCCTACCTGAGTGACGCGCTACGATTTTCGCTTATGGACCGACTGGAGACGCGCGGCATTCCGGCTCGTTCACACCGGCCTTCACGCTCACTCCGGGATGAGCCGGCCAGCCAATGCTTGCTGACGCTGGCGGCACTGGCACACCCAGGTTGGGAAATCCATCCGGTCAAATACGATATGGCGCATGCGCTTGTTCAATCCATTGAAAATATGGATCTCGTGCGAGCCCAACTGTTGACAGAAATTGTTTACAGGCCAAAAGACTTATCGCTTTCCCCTTTCGAAGCGATAAAACCAGATATGCAAGAACGGATTACTTATTTATTTGGCTCACTTTACGTGGAATTAAGAAATTGGCTCGAAGCGTATTCTCATGAAGAACCCCAACCGCTGGACCATTTTCTGCGCAGGTTGTTCGGCGAAATCCTCTCTCAGCCCGGATTCGGCTTTCACAGCAACCTCGATGCTGCCAGAGTGGCGGCAAACCTGATCGAATCTGTACAAAAATTCCGTTGGGCGATGGAACCGACCCTTGATCAAACTGTTCAAATTGACATTGGAAAAGAGTATATCGCGATGCTCAAGGACGGTGTCATCGCTGCACAGTACGTCTCGGCCTGGGTCAACAAACCACAGGATGCCGTGCTGCTTGCTCCGGCCCATACTTTTCTGATGAGTAATCAGCCTGTGACAATCCAATTTTGGCTGGATGCCGGTTCAAGTGGCTGGTATGAGCGCCTTTTTCAACCGCTGACACATCCTTACGTACTTTCCCGCCACTGGATCACAGGTCAGCGCTGGACTGATGCCAACGAAGTGGAAGCCAACAACGCAGCTCTGGCGCGATTATTAACAGGTCTGCTGCACCGCTGTCGGGGCAAAGTCTATCTGGGTCTGACCGATATCAGCGAAAGCGGTTACGAACAACGCGGGATTTTAATTAGAACCTTTCAGCAAGTGCTGCAGGCAAAATAAAGAACCTGCCCAAAGGACAGGTTCTTTATTATAAAAAAAAAACGAAGAAATTACAGGCTTGCATTAATTGTGCTGAAAATATTTCCGACTAACGGGCCAAGAATTGTCAACGCAGCGATAACGACGATAGCAACGAGCACGAGGATTAACGCGTATTCGACCATTCCCTGACCACGTTCTTTAAGTGAAAGCATCATGATTGTTTTTCTCCTTTCCTTGAGAATGTATTACTTTCTTATTATACACACACCTTTTGTAAATTCCAACCCCTTAAACCTTGCATTTACTTAACATTTATTCGTCAGAATCAGGGAAAAAGTCGAAAAATGATCACTGCTGATGAGAAAATTGGAATTTTGCGGATAAATCAGGTGCAATACGTAAATAATTGCATTTCAGGCGGATCTCTGAGAAAATAATCGTCATCGAGTTCGAGTGGTTTATCGAAATTCTCCAGGTAAAACGCTTGTAAAAGCCTGGCTTCTCAGAATGCTAATCCACAAATGCCAGTGCTTTCGCATGCACATGAAGCAACACAGGGCTGGTTCCAAGCTGCAAAAAAGGAAATAAAGAATTGCGGAAAGAACCTGGGAAGGGTATAAGCTAATAGTAAAATCGCATTCCAGATCATTAAAAAAAACAACCCACCCAAACGGGCAGGTTGCTCAATAGTGATACAAGGATATTAGAGGCTGGCGTTAATGGTACTGAAGATATTTCCAACCAGCGGGCCAAGAATTGTCAATGCTGCGATGACAACAATAGCAACTAAAACAAGAATTAATGCGTACTCAACCATACCCTGACCGCGTTCTTTAAGCGAAAATAACATGGGTTTTTCCTCCTTTCCTTGAGAATGAGTTACTACTATATTATATATATTTACAAAAAAAAAGCAATGCCAGCACTTTGCATTTACTTAACAAAACGTTTTCACAAGGATCATCACTGTCGATAGCAGATTTTCCCAAGCAGTCCCAAATTTATCTCCGAATTTTGTCTATCTCGTCCAGGTTACCGCGTCCCAAATATTTCTCCGTTACATTTTTAATGTAATTCCAACACAAAACGATTATGATTGACGCAACTGATTAGGAGGAGCCTTATAATGTCCAATTTTAATAATCTTGTTCCAATGGTAGTTGAATCGTCCGGTCGAGGCGAGCGCGCTTACGATATCTACTCGCTCTTGCTCAAAGAGCGCATTATCTTTCTCGGTACAGGAATCGATGACCAGGTGGCTAATGTTATTGTGGCCCAACTTTTATTCCTGAACCATGAAGACCCCGAAAAAGAAATTCAAATGTATATCAACTCGCCCGGTGGCGTAATCTATGCCGGCCTGGCGATATATGACACCATGCAGATGATCAGCAATCCGATCAGCACCGTGGCAGTTGGCGTCACAGCTTCCTTCGGTACTGTTCTGCTCACCGCAGGCACCAAGGGGCGCCGCTTTGCGCTTCCAAACGCCACCATCCATATGCACCAACCACTTGGTGGAGCACAAGGACAGGCGACGGATATCGAGATCCAGGCCAAGCAGATCATGCGACTGAAAGCCCTGCTAAACGGTGTCATGGCCAAGCATACGGGTCAACCGCTTGAGATCATTGAACGCGATCTAGATCGCGATTACTATCTTGATGCCCAACAGGCTGTAGCCTACGGCCTGGTAGACCAGGTATTACAAGTTCCCGAAAAGAAGTAAACCCGAATTTAAAAAAAGTGCGTGGCAGATGCCCAAAAGCGTCGCCACGCACTTTTTTTGTTTATAATAGGGAACAACTTTGCTGTGATGGTTCCCTGGGCTCTGGCTGATCGGAGCGCATAAACCAACCAGGCCTG
>CAINXK010000531.1 GCA_903854805.1 uncultured Anaerolineae bacterium | reverse complement strand
GGTCTGCTGCGCCCGCTGCACTTCACTGGAGCAGACAAACAAGCTTTCGCGCTCAAACCAGGTCGGACATGGGTAAGCATTATGACAATCAACTCGGTATTAAAAGATCTGCAGAAAAGCCAATGGCAGGCACTTTTTGCCATGCCAGACGATTTGGCACCGGTCAAATGATTAAAAACCAGCCGATCACAAATACCATGAAGAATCGATTTACAAATTCGCTAAAAATCCGTGGTTTTTAACAACCCCGAAGGGAGGTTTTGCATGCATGCAATGGTTACAAGTCTGAAAGATCTTTTTGAGCAAAACGCAAACCCCGAACAAGCCGGACCCATGGCAGCTTATATGCGCAACCAGTTTTCTTACTTGGGGATAAAAAATCCGCAAAGCAGTGCCCTGCAAAAACAGTTTTATGCAATACAAGGCTTACCTGTTACAAACGAGTTGGGCCCAATATTGCATGACCTCTGGAGCCTGCCAGAGCGCGAATTTCAATATGCTGGGATCAGTTTACTGGGAAAATTAGAGGAAAAACTGCCGTCTGAGTTCATCGCAACATTGGAATATCTTTTGATCACAAAATCCTGGTGGGATACGGTCGATTCAATCGCTGCTGGCGCGATAGGCACACACTTTCAGCGTTTTCCAGATGTACGCGCGGAATGTCTGGCCCGCTGGCGTCTTTCCGACAATTTTTGGCTGCGGCGCACAACAATTTTATTCCAACTGGGGTATAAAAAAACGACCGATTTCCCCTTGTTGTGCTCAATCATTGGTGACAACCTGGGCTCGAAGGAGTTTTTTATTAACAAAGCCATTGGCTGGGCACTACGACAATATTCGCGGGTGGATGCGCAAGGCGTGCGTGATTTTGTGGCACAAACCGCCCTGCACCCGCTCAGCGCTCGCGAGGCTGTCAAGTGGCTGGAACGCGGAACCAAATAAAATTCTGATCGCATTGGCTTTATAATAAGCCAGCCAACGGAATACTCAACGGGAGAAAAGATGAATAAAGAAACAGAAGCTGTCATCCTGAGCGCTGTGCGCACTCCAATCGGCAAGTTCCAGGGTGCCCTGAGCGGACTGGCAGCCCCCATACTGGGTGCGATCGCCATTCGTGCTGCTGCTGAGCGCGCTGGTCTGCAAAATTTGCATGAAATTGATGAAGTATTGATGGGCAACGTCATCCAGGCTGGAGTAGGACAGGCACCCGCCCGGCAAGCCGCCATCTTCGCCGGGCTACCGGCCGCTGTCAGCGCCACTACAATAAATAAAGTCTGCGGTTCAGGACTCAAAACTGCTATGTTTGCTGCGCAAGCCATCCGCGCAGGGGATGGACAGCTTTTTATTGCCGGAGGTATGGAGTCAATGTCACGCGCCCCCTATCTCGTACCAGGGCGGACAGGCGAAATGCGCTATGGCCATGTGGAAATGAAGGACGCCTTGCTGCACGATGGGCTGTGGGACCCGTTTGAAAACTGGGGGATGGGTAATGCCGCTGATTTTATCGCCCAGGAATTTGAAGTCACCCGCTCAGCCATGGACCAATTTTCCCTGGAAAGCCACCAGAAAGCAATTGCCGCCATCGATGCCGGCCGCTTCAAGGCTGAGATCGTTCCGGTCGAAATCCCCGGTCGCAAAGGGGAAATAAAAATAGTGGACACAGATGAAGGCCCGCGTCGAGACGCATCCATCGATGGACTGTCCAGGCTTAAACCCGCCTTTCGGCCGGATGGCAAAGTGACCGCTGGGAATGCATCCACTCTCAACGATGGCGCAGCCGCAGTAGTAATCAGCAGCCGCGCTTATGCAGAAGCACACGAGCTGAGACCGCTGGCACGGATCGTAGCCTATGGACAGGCTGCGCTTGAATCAAAATATCTATTTGGCGCGCCTGCCATTGCCATTCCAAAGGTGCTGGCGAAAGTTGGGTGGAAAGTGACAGATGTGGATCTGTTTGAACTGAATGAAGCTTTCGCGGCCCAGGTCCTGGCCAATGGAGCCGCTCTCAAAAAAGATGGTTGGGATTGGAACAAGGTTAATGTCAACGGCGGTGGTATTTCAATCGGACACCCCATTGGAGCAAGTGGGGCGCGCATCATCGCGACATTGATCTATGCGCTCATTGATCGAGGTCTGAAGCGCGGAGTTGCCAGCCTATGCCTGGGTGGTGGTGAAGCCGTTGCGATGGCTGTGGAAGTTGAATAAAAAACAAAAAAAATAAACGCAGCAAATACCTGAACAGGCAACCTCTGACACCAATGATGGAGAAAACATGACCCCCGAAGAACGAAAACTTAAGATTAAACGATATGGCAAAGGCTATGCGATGTTGAAAGAAACCCTGGCTGAAATTCCGCGCAAAACCTGGAAGTTTAAACCAGGCCCGACCGAATGGAGTATCCATGAAATCATCATCCATCTGGTGGATAGCGAGACAAATTCTGCCTTGCGCGCAAAGTTACTAGCTGCAGAACCTGGACGTACAGTTATGGCATATGACCAGGATAAGTGGGCTGCCAGTTTGAATTATCACGACCAGGATGTTGACGATGCTCTCAAACTGTTAAAATACGTCCGAAAGACAACCCATCAATGGCTCAAAACCTTGCCTGATGCAATATTCGAAAACACCGTTGTGCACGCTGAATACGATAAGCCCTATAGTTTCGAAATGTGGCTATCAACCTATCCAGAACACATTCCGGGGCACATCGAACAAATCAAAAATAATTTCGAACTCTGGAAAAAACAGCTGGCTGCCAGCTAGCGCAGAACGGATCCACCATACTGTGGCAAAAGAGGCGCAAAATCAGATGTCTGAAGTCTTTGATTACGTAATAATCGGTTCAGGTTTCGGCGGTAGCGTATCTGCCCTGCGTTTGGCAGAAAAAGGCTATTCGGTGCTGGTGCTCGAAAAGGGTAAACGCTTTGCTGACCAGGATTTTGCCAAACGAAACTGGCAATTTTGGAAATATATTTGGGCACCCGCCATCCGCGCCCATGGGATCCTGCAGATCAGCATTCTCAAAGGTGTCATGGTTCTGCATGGGGCCGGAGTGGGCGGCGGCAGTCTGGGCTACGCCAATGTGTTGGAAATTCCAACCGAACAGACCTTCGCCACGCCAGCCTGGAACACACCGGTCAAATGGGGCGAACTACTGGCGCCACACTATCAATCTGCCAGGAAAATGCTCGGCGTAGCTCACAATCCCAAATTGTGGAAGGCCGACGATGAACTCCAAAAAATGGCGGCAGAACGTGGCATGCAAGATACCTTCCGCGCCACCGAAGTGGGCGCTTTTTTTGGCGAAACAGGAGTAACCGTCCCTGATCCGTTTTTTGGCGGGGATGGCCCAGATCGGGCAGGCTGCCGGCATTGCGGCGGATGCATGGTCGGTTGCCGGTACAACGCCAAAAATACCCTGCCCAAAAATTACCTCTATTTTGCAGAGAAACGCGGCGCAAAAGTGAAGTCGGAGGTGGAAGTTGTGGATGTCCAACAGCTTCCAAAAGATGAGAATGCTCGGTATGAAGTCACTTACCGATCATCCACTAGCTTCTTTCGCAGCCAGATGCGTGTCCGTGCAAAAAATGTCATTTTTTCTGCCGGGGTAATGGGTTCAATCAAATTGCTCCTAAAGCTGCGCGATATTTTACGATCACTGCCCCAATTATCACCAAGCCTGGGGAATGTAGTGCGCACCAACAGCGAGGCCCTACTTGGCTCCATCGCCCGTAAATCTGATATCAATTATTCTGAAGGTGTCTCGATCTCATCAATCTTCAATGCAGACGAGATTACCCGCATCGAACCAGTTCGATATCCGGACGGATCATCACTGATGCGCTTTATTTCTGCTCCGCTTGTTGACCTGAATGCTGGAATTTTTCGGAGGATGATCAATTCCATTGCCTGGATTGTGCGACACCCCATTGATTATGCTCGCACGATGGTCCTGCCAGGCTGGGCGCACAATGCGACCATTCTGCTGGTTATGCAGCACGCCGATAACCGTATGCGCTTCCGAACCGGGCGCAGCGGCTGGACCCTCTGGCGGACTGGTCTTGTGACCGAGCAGGAACCCGGTTATGAGATTAATGCACAGGTCAAAGGTTCGCATGAACTGGCACGCGATTTTGCCGGGCGCACAAACGGTGTGCCGATGGGCTCGCTGGGAGAGAATTTACTCAACTTACCAACTACGGCCCACATTTTGGGCGGCGCACCTCTGGGAAAGGATGCAAATGAAGGCGTGGTGGATGAGAAATTTGAAATCCATAATTACCCTGGACTGTTTATCATAGACGGCTCAATCGTACCTGGTAACCCGGGCGTAAATCCTAGCCTGACGATTACGGCGCTGGCAGAAT
>CAINXK010000530.1 GCA_903854805.1 uncultured Anaerolineae bacterium | reverse complement strand
TGCCAAGCCAGGCAAAGGTTTCCTGCTTGCAAAAGAGACCTGACTCTACCCCTCGAGAGAATGCTATACTAAAACTATGACTGCCTTATTTTCTGACACCCACCCCAAAATGGAAGCCCTGCAAATCCAATTATTGCGGCAGGCCGGCCCAGAGCGCAAAATGGAAATGTTGGCGCAGCTCAATTCTTCGGCGCGTACCCTGGCTCTGACTGGCCTGCGCTCGCGCCATCCACAGGCCAGCGAGGCCGAATTGCGGCGCCGCCTGGCCGGTTTATTATTGGGTGAAGACCTGGCGCGCAAAGTATATGGGGAAATCAACCATGCAGAATGAGCCCATTGAAGTCACGCTTAAAGTCACCGGCGTTCTTGAAAAACTTGGCGTTCCTTACCTGATCGGCGGGTCGCTGGCCAGCACACTTTACGGCATGGTGCGCACTACCCAGGATTCAGACATCATTACCGAAATGCGCCCAGAGCATATCCAGCCTTTTATTGCTGCACTGGAGAATGAGTTTTACATCGATGATGAAATGATAGCCGAATCCATCCAACGCAACTCCAGCTTCAACATCATCCACCGCGAAAGCATGTTCAAGGTGGATGTTTTTATTCCACGTCCACGTCCTTTCCAGCAATCTCAACTCGCCCGCGTTCAGCGTCAGACCTTCCAGCTTGAAACGGTCCTCAGCGCCAATTTTGCCAGCGCCGAGGACACAATTCTGTCCAAACTGGAGTGGTATCGCCTGGGCGGCGAAGTTTCCGAGCGACAATGGCGCGATATTCTCGGAGTCCTCAAAACCAGGGCTGGCGAACTCGACCTGGAGTACCTGCACCAGTGGGCAAATGAACTAAAAGTCAGTGACTTGCTGGAACGCGTGTTGAAAGAATCTGCGTAACACTCAGCCCTTGCGACGGTAGGCATAGTGTAGCATTGTCAATCCGCGCGTGCAGGCCCTACGCTCGCGGGCGGTTGCAGGTTCTGGCCGCCCTGCAGGTAAACCATGGTCAGCACCAACAAGTGCGGCTATAAAATCTGAAAAGAATGCAAAACTATTTAGCCCCCTGCCACTAGACCCGCAACTGCATGGATTTATATGCCTGGGCCATTGACCTGATTGCGCTCCAACCAGGTGGTAGATCGAATCCCGTAGATCACCCGATCGTAAATAAATTCACCGACGACTTCTCTGCCAGGTTGAGTCACTTGCAAACGATAGCCCAGGCGTTCGGCAATAGAGCGGCTACGCTGGTTGCTGACTGCGCAGGTTATGACAAAGCGCTGGATTTTCATTTTTTCGATGGCCCAATCCATCAACGCGCTGACACAACGTGTCATAATCCCTTTGCCTTCTTGCTCAAGCGTGAGCCAGTAACCAAATTTAGCGGCTGTTTTGCTGTCGGAAAGATGCGAGATGGAGATAAAGCCGACCAGATTTTCGTGGAACCAAATTCCAAATTCCCAGGCCGGTCTCGGGGAAAGAAAATAGCCATCCAGTTCCGGATAATACTGTTTGAAGAGAGCCAATGTTTCCATCGAATCTTCGAGGTCATCGAATAAACACTCAATTGTAAATATTCGCGTGGCTTTGGCGGTCTCATACAGGCTGGTTGGGGATATCCATGGACGAAGACGCGCACGATTCTGCTCCAAGAGCCTAAAAAACGCTTCGGCATGATCGGGATGGAAAGAACGTAAACTGATGTATTTGTCAACGGTCAGGTTGAACATACTATTTTTCCTGGTTGATATTGGTACTATTCACCGGCACCCAGGTTCAGATAATAACCATCATAACCAGGGCCAGTAAATGATTGCTAGTCGATGGGCTTCCCCACAAAAATAATTTTACCCCATCTGGGGATGATCCATCCAACCGCCAGTACATCCCGCTGATAGCTCCGAAACTTGCGGAAATCTTGTTGACGAAAAACATGGATGGGTATTGAAGCCGGTCAGCAAGTCAGATCCGCAATATCTGCGAAGCGACTATAATTTCATACTGAGCTAGCGGCATCTTGATTGCATGGCGTGCTTCGCTAATAGTTTTTCATTCATCCAGTATTCAACCCTTTCTGTGATTAAATCCGAAGGACCTATGGCAGAGAAAATCGCTATAAAACGAGAATATCGTAATCGCAGCGCTGATGTGCTTAAATTTATCGCTCAATACAAGAAGAAAGAGGGCCGTGCTCCTACCGAGCGGGAAATTGCGGATGCAGTCGGGCTTCATTCAACCTCCGGTGTTCACAGGTATCTGAATTTATTAAGCAAAATGGGCAAACTGGATCGGAAAGAGAAATCAGCCAGAGGCTTATCGTTACCGGTCGAGTCAAAAGTCAAGATTTCTGAGCGCAACACCCCTATTCCAGGGTTGGGCAACATTGCAGCCGGTATCCCGATCATGGTTCCCGGGCAGGGCTCAATCTTCGAAACTGCGCAGGTCGAGATCGAAATTCCAGAAAGCTATCTGCCGCTGGGTATTTCCAGCCAGGATGTTTTTGCGTTGCACGTGATCGGTGACTCGATGCGGGATGCAATGATCATGGATGGCGACACCGTTCTGGTGCATAAGACTCAGAGCGTGCGCAGCGGCGATATTGTGGTGGCATGGATACTCGAGGAAGATACCACCACGCTTAAGCGCATCCGCTTTAGCGAGCGCGGTCTGTGGCTGGAGCCAGAGAACCCGTCTTCCGAGTTTCGGAAGGCTTTCTTCGAACCCGATAAAGTTGAGATTCAAGGGAAAGTTTTGGGCGTGCTGCGTCTCTATCGCTGAAATAACTCTCCTTTCAGAATTCTGAAAGGTGCTAATGGTTGGCGACCGACTTGAAAAGGCTTGAGTAACCTGAATAATGGGTTATGGAAGCAGTCAGATTGGGTTTGCCCGACAAAAAAAACCTTGTTCGATTGTTTTTACCTGGGGTTTTGGAAAGCATGATTTAGATTAATGTAGTCAGAACACCGGTTGTGGGGGTGTTATGCGGGCCTTGATGTATTAATTTCCAACCCTCCGATCGGCTGGATAGTAATGTTCAGCATACTCGCGGTATGCTGAACATTATGGATTTACCAGAGCTTGTCCGAATCGCAAAAAACAGGGATCTCGCGTAAATAGCCAGCTTATTAAACAGTGATCCTATTCAATGAGTATGCCCCGTGGCTATGGATGTTGAGATAATCCTATGAGTGCGCTTATCCTGAATATTCCTTTGATTTTCTGAGATGCAAAATACGCTTGACAGAATTTTTTAGCATTATGAGAGTATCTTCATGAACCCAGCTTGGCAGAGATCCAACCAATAAGTATAGCAATCCGACAAACAATAACCAATTTGCAATTTCATCGATGATGATTGGCGCTGGAGATTTTTCTGAAAATATTATTAACAAGAACTTGGAAATGATCAGGTTCCAGCACGATATGAAAAGCATTATGGATGTCGTCCGAGAAGCGATGGGGAAATTGCTGCCTTCTTTTTTACTCCATTCTGCCAGCTGAAGGGTACAAAATATTAAGAACATCAAGCGGTAATCCCAGTTATTTCCAAGTAGGAAAGTTCCTACATATACGCCTGCACCGAGCCAGAAGGCGCGCAGGTTACGGCTGTTCGGTATTGCATAAATAATCGTTTGGTGCTTTTTTCTTGCCAGATATATAGTTCCCAGGGATAGCCCAATGAGTAAGATGAGAAAAAGGAAGTTGAATTTTTTTAGCATCATCATCTGGCGGCTGGTTGTATAGAAAAACTCGGGGAGTATTAACCACCCATACGCTGGGGTTATTCCTTTCTGGGTAACTGCTGCTAAATGAAGCATATCTTTGAATATTGATGCAAAATACAAAATGGAGCAAGCAAGGGTGGCTAAGAGAAGCTTCAGTGCTTTCTTCTTTTCGAGACCAAGAAAGAAACCGATCCCGAATAGGGGAAATAATTTGAATACTATCCCAATCATTAAAATCAAAAAAGATCCCAAAGGTCTTTGTTCGCTAACGAGAAGCGCCAACGCCATGCAGCTAAAAACAAGGAGGTCTACATTGCATCTTTCTACTCCTAACAATATCGCAGGAGAAAACAAGATGGCGAGTAAAAAAATACCCGAGAGTTTGGTAACTTCCCCTGGAAAAGAGATGACACTGATGATAAACAATAGGATTGTTAAAATTGCTAATGGGATCGTCCACTGAAGATTTATACCGGATTTTAGAATTATGAACCAGATTTGCGGGTAATTAAAAAGGCGGGTACCAGGATCGAAAGGGTTGTTGATGCGCGGATCATAACCGGCTTGAATTGATTCTGCGCCTCCTGTGATCAACCTGAAATCTAAAAAAGGAGGCATGACTGTGGGTAAATTCCATAGATGCCAGGTATTTTCATAGCCCCAAATAAAGAATGATAATCCGATTATGGCCACGCCAGCAATAACCAGCCAGGCATAAAGTTTTTTAGGGCTCATTGAATATTTTCTCCATAAAAATTTCCGGGTTGTGATGATCTAAATAATATCAATAGACAATTTACTATTTGGTTATTCTAAACCCAGAATGGGAGAATTGGGTACATTAAAGCCTGACTGTAAATCGAGAAAATTTCCAGCGCAATTTAACCATCGGCATTAATAACCGGCTCAATAACCTGTAAGATCGTGGTTTTGCCTCAGTGCTCTGCCCGGTTTTTATTGCAGATTGCGTTCAAAATGGTGTGTAACATGGTTATTTCGCCGAATTGGATTATTATGGGGGCGTAGATCTCTAATTGGAGAAACCCAATTCTGACTGGTATATTTTGAAATTATCTGAGGCGGCATCATAATTTATGAGGTGATGACATGGATTTATTATTGGTTCCAAAAAATAACCGGCGGCTTTCTCAGGGAGATTTTAATCTTGCGGTAGTGATCCACTTCACTGCATTGGTGGGGTTTGCGGGGCATTTCCTGTTTATCTTCCTGTTTTTATGGCTGGGTGTCTCACAGATGGCCTGGCTGAATGTTGGCAGTTGTGCCATTTTTGGAATATGTTTCTGGTTAAATTGGCGCGGAACGCCCCACCTGGCCCTGCTGCTGGGATGCTTGGAAGTAGCCGCGCACGCCATGTTGGCGGTGATCTTTATCGGCTGGGATAGTGGTTTTCATTATTACATCATCGGCTTGATCCCACTTATTTTTTATTCTCAATCATTGCGCCTTTCCACCAAGCTGCTGCTGACCACTTTTCTATGTGGTCTATATATATCTTTGTATTTTCATGGCATCCTGGTTCTACCCTGGGCAGATTGTGACCCGGCCCGATTACGGACCATCGGTGTCGTTAATATCATTACCCTGTTTATTGTTTTCTCAGCGCTGGCTTATTATTATCGCCTGGCTGCCACCAATGCCGAAATAGCCCTGACGCAGGCCAATCTCAAATTGAAACATCAGGCCCATAATGATGCATTAACCCAGCTGCCAAACCGGCACGATCTGACCGAGCAGATTGAAGCGCTGGAGGCTTCTTATAGGGCAAATCCGGATCCATTCTGCGTGATCTTGACCGATATCGATAATTTCAAGAAATATAATGATACCTACGGACATAACCTGGGCGATTTGATCCTGGTGATGGTTGCTGAAGAGCTGCGTGGTTGCATGCGCGATCACGATTTGGTCGGGCGCTGGGGCGGGGAAGAGTTTTTGGCATTGCTGCCCGGCACGCACAGCGCTGGCGCGCAGCTTGTGGCTGAGCGCATGCGTCAAAAAGTTGCCGATATGCGCATCCCCACCGGCGAGCTTGAAAGCAGTATCACGATGACCTTTGGCATTTCGGAATTCAATACCGGTCTGGATGCTGCCGGATGCATCAACCAGGCAGATCAGGCCATGTATTTGGGGAAAATCAGCGGTAAGAATTGTGTTGTGGTGTATCATCCAGACAAATCTCGAGAATGATCTGGCTAGATATACCCAGTTGATATGCATTTCCCCATAATTAAATAAATGGGGTTAGAATAGTATTCGATGTAAATTTTTTCAACGGGTCGATTATCTGATCACTGGAACAAACACCAACCATGGCAAAGCTAACTAGAGAAGAAATTATTGGCCGGCTGCGACAGCCGGGAACAGCTCCGTTGACTGGTCTTGACCTGATTTCAGCCGATCTTAGTTCTGCGGACCTGATGGGCGCAGACCTGAGCGGCGCCAAGTTGGATTATTCTGATCTGCGTAATGCAGTTTTGAGCTGGGCAAAGATGTCTGAGATCAACCTGATCACCGCTGATTTGCGTGGTGCGGTGCTCAATGGTGCAGATCTGCACAACGCCAGGATGGGCGACTCTAAACTGGAAAAGGCGGATTTTAACCATGCCAACCTCAGTCGCGCTGATCTCAACGGTGCTTTCATGCGCGGTGTCAGGATGGGGTATGCCAATTTGTGCAAAACAAATCTCAGCTATACCGATTTGCGGGATGCCAATTTGGCGGGTGCGGATATGCGCGGCGCGGACCTGTATGGTGCCAATCTGGCCGGCGCTTTGTTGAAAGGTGCAAAATATGATCGCGAAACCAGATGGTCAAGCGGGGTTGATCCGGCCGTTTTGGGTGCCACCCTGGTTGCATAAAAACCTGGACTGCTTCGCGAAAATTTGTCTTTGATGAGGGCACCACAGATTGATTTGTGGCGCTCTTTTTATTTCGCTTGCTGTGCAGCCAGGGTTTGATCAGCCTGCTTGTTTTTTGAAAATGTCAGTTTGAGAATGTCAATTGTCAAAGTTGAGCAAGAAGGTTATGATAAATGATATCAAAATGAATGGCGACTACCCGCCGGGCAAATCAATTTCAACGGAGCAGTCAATGCGCAAAGCCCAACCCGGCTTGACCGTTCTACAATATTCAGGTTGAAATTCGGTTTGTTAGCGTTGAAAATTTTATTTACTCGCATCTGGCAGTGCTTTGCGTCTGCGCAGAAAGGATCAGATGGAAAAACGGGCACAAATCCTGGTTATCGACGATAAGCTTGAAGATCACGAGGCCTTGAAGGAACTGTTGGCCAACCTGCCCTACGACCTGCATTCCGCCCATGGTGGTGTGGAGGGGATTGCGCGGGCCGCAACCACTCATCCTGATGTGATCCTGCTGGATGTGATATTACCGTCGTTGGACGGCTTTTCAGTCTGTGCCCTGATCCGTTCGCATTATGCCCTGGGAGAGATCCCGGTCTTGATGATGAGCAGTCATGGTGATCCGGCTGTGCGGATTGCTGGGCTCAAGGCGGGTGCTGATGACTTCATCCTGAAGCCTTTTGATAAGTTTGAGCTGATTGGTCGCCTGCAGGGTGTCATCCGGCTCAATCGCTACCGCCTTATCCTTGAAGAACGCCGTCAGCTGGAAGAACTGTCGGAAGATGCCGGCGCTCGGTACGATCGGACCACCGAAGGCTGGTCCAGGGTGCTGGATATGCGCGAAAAGGAGACGGATTTTCATACCCAGCGTGTGACTGAGATGACCCTGGCTCTGGCACACGCGGCCGGATTGGATGAGCTGACCTTGAAAAATGTCTGGCGTGGGGCTTTGCTGCATGATATTGGCATGCTTGGCATCCCCGATTCGATCTTGAAGAAACCCGGGCATTTGACAGAAGACGAGTGGAAGATTATGCATGAGCACCCGTTGTATGCGTACCGCTGGCTATCGAATATCGAATACCTGCGCCCTGCGCTTGATATTCCGTATTGTCACCATGAAAAATGGGATGGCAGTGGTTATCCGCGCGGGCTCAAAGGGGCTGATATTCCGCTTCCGGCGCGCTTGTTTGCGATTGTGGATGTCTGGGATGCGCTCAGCTCGGATCGTCCGTATCGCCCAGCCGTTTCTGCGGCTGAAGCGCGTGCGTATATCGAGTCTCAATCTGGAAAGCATTTTGATCCGCAGGTTGTGCAGCTCTTCCTGGGGTTGATGGCTTCAGCTTAAGCTGCGGTCTGAACAGGTTGCCATGCTCGCTTCTCAGATCAATCTGATGAGGCGAGTTTTTTTGTCTGGTCAACTTGCAATTCGCCGGGTCTGCTCACCGGTATCCAGGTTCAGGTCTTGCCCTCACAGCTGTTGGGTGCCACTGAGCCAAAATCGGTGATCCATGAAAAATAATTCTGCTCCAGCTTGGAATGGTCTATGCATCAGCGCTATATACTGATGGAACAACCGCTTTGTGCCACCGGGTCAGCCACGCCGGATAGAGTTGCTTTTCCTGAAAAAAAATACCTTCACAAGCCAGCCTGTGCGGGGCAAACCTTAGATCAGCACAGGCTGCGGTCTGTGCTGTAAGCGGGCAGGCGGGCACAGCCCGTACGTTTTTACTGGCATTTTCGGTAACATTATTGATATTAGAACCTTTTTTTCACAATCCCAAATTGAGAACCTCTGGATTGGTATTGTATAATGATTAAGATGTTATTTGTATTGGGATCAGGGTTCTGACTGTTCTCCTTGAGTTTGTGCCGGGTGGAGGTAGTATGAGACCGAGAACTTGTCTGGTTGTGGACGTGTGGGAAGGGCAGCTGGAAATTGATGAGGCTGCTTTGAAGGCGAACGGCGTGGCTGGCATGGGCATCCGGTTGAATGACATGAATGGTGGGCACCACATGGATGCGGGCTTCCAAAAGCAATGGGCAGAAGCGCAGAACTTTGTACGCTTCCCTTATTTTGTTTATAACCCCTGGGTGGATGGGGCTGCCAATTTTGCATGGCTGGCAGCCAATGTGCCCGTGGAAGTTCTGGCAGTGGCGGTGGATATCGAAGTGCGCAAGACGGGCTACCCGGCTACAACCTATGCGGCAGAAGTGGCAAAGTTTTTGCTGCTGTGCAAGTCGCGCTGGAAAATGATCATCTATACCGCCCAGTGGTTTTTGCCAGATCTGGCAGCCTGGCCCGATGTGGATTATTGGTGGGCGCAGTACCCGGATACTTCGATGTATCTCAAGAATGTGAAAACCTGGGATGACCTGAAGCTGCGCCTGGATGACCTTGATAAACCTTTTAACCTGGGCTTGATCCCTGGCAAGATCAAGATGTGGCAGTTTAGTGGAGATTTCCTGGTTTTGCCCGGAAGCCCCAGGATGATAGACGTCAATATTTTTTATGGCACCGCGCAGGACCTGGCCGATTATTTCGGAACAGGTCCTGCGCCTGAGCCACCCCTGAAAACCGGTTTGTATTCGTTTGCCTCGTCGAATTATTATGCGCGCCCGGGTGGTGGGCCACTGACTCTGGCCATGAGCCGGCAGCGCAAGCTTGGTTATAATTTGGTGCGTCTGAACTGGGCCGTTTTGAAGCCGGTGCTTTTCAAGCTCAATCCATCCAATGCGGCGGCAGTTGATCTGATCGCACGGCCAGATTGGGGTCCCAGCAAAGGCCGTGATGGGGAGTTCCTTAAGTGGATTGGCCTGCTGTGGCCCGGGCGGAATGTGGTCAAGATTGAAGAAGTTGTGGATGGCACTCCAGATGCGCCCGGTTGGTGGGGACGGGTGGAAGGAGTGCCATTGGCGAATGCTGGGACTTTAAACGTGTATGATAACCCGGACGTGGTCCACATGGTTTATGATTTTCACAAAACAAACGGATATTGTGAACGTGCCAAGCCGGTCTATGTGCCCATTTTAGATGGAACCTGGTGGGTGGAAATGAACAAGCTGGTCAGTGTCGATGGCCTGCTGCCCAAGGTCGTCAAGATCAGGGCTGCTCCGCGCTTGAATGTGCGTGCTGGTCCGGGAATGGATTCAGTGGTGATCGGTTTTAAGAATTATAGCGAAGGCGTGATCATTGACCAGGTGAAGATTGGCAAGGGTGGCATCTGGGGCCGGGTCGCGGGTAGTTCGCCTGCCCAGTGGATTGGGTTGAGGAGTAATGGAACGAACTGGACGGATTGGAAGATTTAGAGCTTCCAGATGGTTCTCAGGATTGGCAGTTTGATATGAAATTCGGTTTTATGCGTGTCATTTCGTGAAGGTAATGTAAAATAAATGCAACAGTTTTTGCGAGATTGGATCCGTTTCAGGGAAAGCCCCGAAATTGGAGCGCGAGCATGACCTGCGGGATGGAGGAGCGATGAAAGCGAATACATGCCTGGTTGTGGATGTATGGGAAGGGCAGCTGGAAATTAATGAGGCTGTTCTGAAGGCGAATGGTGTGGCCGGTATGGGTATCCGGCTGAACGATATGAAC
>CAINXK010000529.1 GCA_903854805.1 uncultured Anaerolineae bacterium | reverse complement strand
ATCTGACGAAAGCTGATCCGCAAGACATGCGATATATTGCAAAATTCAAGAAAAACTGATGGTTTGGCAAGCATATATCATTCGATCCAACATATCCACACAGGTTTGCACCCTTACCCCCGCAGCTTGCGATCACCAACAGCGATTTTGGCGACCTGCTGTTACTACACCATTGCCAGCAGATATTTACTGCAGCTCGCAGAATTGGGTATTTTAAGAGAAGCCGTGGTTGGTAAATATCATCTATTTGCCAATCATCAACTTCTCAGCATCTTGAACAAATAAGCGTCAATGAAACCAGAATCCAACTATGCCGGGGGGGGAAACGAGTTGGCTCAAAGCGGAATATAGCCCTTGACCACATCAATCCGATTATGCCCCAGTTCGTGTGCAATTTTTGGCGCGCCTGGCGGTCGGTCAGCCCTTTCGCACGCAGCTTTGTGTATTTATCCTGGGCATAGTTTGAGCGCAGGCGGTGCAGCCCGCTGATCTTGATACCCAGGGCGCGGGCCGCTTTACGCACGGCCTGGTAGAACTTGCTTTTCCAAGCCTGGTTGGGGGTGAACAAGTATTCCTTCGATTCGTTTAACTGCTCGGCTAGATCCACCGGGAGCTCCACTGTGCGCTTGCGCCCGCCCTTACCCTTGATATGCAGCACCAGGTTCTCCTTGTCCACATCGCTGCCTTTCAGTCCGGCCACTTCCGAACAGCGCAATCCGCAAAGCAGGATCACCTCGATAGGCAAGGCAAACACCGAGTCGTTGGCTTGCATATACTCAATGATACGTGGAGCATCTTCGGGAAGATAGCCGAAGCGCGGGGTGCGGAGCACGCTTTGTGTGCGACCCGTTCGCTCGAAACCGGTATAAACCGGGGGATGAGCGGCAAGGTCTTTGTACTTTGACAACTGAGTGTCCCTGTAAGTGAAAGTCTTACTCTCCAGGTGGTGGAGTAAAAGCACCATCCCCAGGCGTGCGTCCGGCAAACGCGGGTCTAAAGCGGAAAGGAAAGGCGGTAAGCTGCAAACCGATACGGCAATCCCGTCGAGCAGGTGACTATGGATAACGAATGAAGGTGCGATTGAAGCGTCGTCATGCACAACTTGCCAAACCGGTTGACAGGCAAGCCCAAAAGGGACTGTGTTCAGGCCATGCCGTACATCGGCGCATGGTAACCACTCGAAAGGACACCGGCGTAAAGCACCATCCTAAAGTCACAAAACAAGGGACACCCGGAACGGGGAAACCCGCTATGGCTCTTTGCAAAAAGAAGGCGGCCAAGCCGTATGCTGTAGCGGAGTAGGATGCCCCCAAAGAAGCAAAGGTCTGGGGTAATGCTCGGAATATGCTGACGTGGGGCGGGTATAAGGGAAGACACAGGCATCGGAAGGTAACGGGTCTTATGGCAGGCGTCTTTGACGTACTGAAGACCGCGGAGTTCATCTCTGCTATTCTGACCGGTTCAGGTGTCAAGCCGCGACAATGGTAAGGTTCATTGTTGTGGTGCCGATGACAACGGCCCTTATGCTCAGGAGCCGGATGCAGTGAAATTCGCACGTCCGGTTCTGAAGTGGAGGTGGGGTCAGCGATGGCCCCACCTACCATCACAGCCCGGTCTTGACCGCTATCACGAACCAACAGCTTGTTCACAGGGTTTCCAAGCTTGCCAGGTCGGAAATCGAAGAAATACAGGCATCCAAATCCTTCAACAAGCCATCTGAGATCGCATAAATCCAGCCATGGATAGTCACGCTTTGATCTCTTTGCCATGCTTCTTGAATTATGGTCGTGTTTCCAACATTCTTTACTTGTTCAATTACGTTCAACTCGCAAAGCCGATTGAGCCTGTCCTCTGCCGTTGAAAACCGCGCCAAGTCGCTTCGCCGTCTTTGATAAATATCACGAATGTGACGAAGCCAATTGTCGATCAACCCATGCGATTGACTTTCCAAAGCGGCTTTAACGCCACCACAACCATAATGACCACAAACAATGATATGTCTGACTTTTAGTATTTCTACAGCATATTGCAGTACGGAGAGACAATTCATGTCAGTATGAATTACAAGGTTGGCGACGTTGCGATGAACAAAGAGTTCTCCGGGTAGCAGACCGATGATTTCATTTGCCGGAACTCGACTATCTGAGCAACCGATCCAGAGAAACTCGGGGTTTTGCTGTTGGGCAAGCTTGGAAAAAAACGATGGGTTGTTTTGAGATGTTTGAGAAGCCCATTTTCGGTTATTTTCAAAAAGAGTGGGTAAATTTTTCATGAGTATGCAAAGAGTACTTTCTACTATCCTGGAAGGCCTAACGTCAGCTGTTACCGGCGCTGGGGCGGGCGTGGCTTCTGTTTGGGAGCAGAAAAACTCGAAGCCGGAAATCTGCTTGCCGTAGGTGCCGCAGAATCCCCAACAGCCTGCCTTGAGCCTGTCGAAGGATCCAGTGCGCGCTTTTTTTTGGCAGCATGGAGAATAATCACGCTCATGGTGTTCCTCGTTCCAAAAATAATTGTAATATCAAAGACTGTTGTTTATAGTGAACCTTGTATTTCACCAATCTCCGATGTTGCCGTAAGCACCCATATCTATGAGGCTTCCATTGGGAAATGACTCTTGACTGAAATTGGAAGCAGGATTACCCGTATCCCGACACGGCGAATTGGGTAAAAGCCGGAAGTTTCCAGACTCTGCATCGACAAAATGAGGATCATCAAAGATATTGCTCACATCAAGATTTATGCCGGTGATGTTTGCCGTATTTTGAAAAAAGTCATTATAGGCGACTTGGCTTTGCCCGCTTTTATCTAAAATTCCGAAGCCGTCATTCCAGACAATAATATTGTTTTTTATCACGGTTCCCGCGGCTTCTGGCATGATTAGAATTCCACCAGCTCCGGTGTAGTGGGGCCCGTTTTTGTAAATGGTGTTATTGGTGATCGTATTATTCTGACCGGCTTCAATCCCAATCCCAACTGAGCTGTTGAAGAGAATATTGTTTCGTATTAAGTTGTCATTGGCGGTGTGGAATTCAAAATATGGTTGGCGAGTTTGGTTAATCCAGATTGCTCCCCAGCCGGAGTTTGGTGACGTAACCCTGTTTTGATAAATTTCGTTATTCCAGGATGATTCAATACCAATTCCGGTCACTTCATTATCAAGGATATTATTGTTGAATACTTTAAGACCTGTAACCTGTCCTTCCATCATGATGCCACTGCTTCCAAGGTCTTCCCGTGGATTTCGATTTCGGGCAAGATAATTGTCATGGACACTTCCATCCCTGACGGTGCTGAGCCAAATTCCCTGCTCGCCGTTTTCAACGGACGTATTATTGTAGATTTCGATCCCGCGGCAGAAAAACCCCTTGTGTGTTTTTCGAAACTCAGTACTGACGGCAATTCCAAAGCCGTCGCTGGTTGAGCCGTTCGAGATATTGTCGTGTATCTTGATATTTGTAGAATCCCAAACGATTATACCGATTATGCGGTGATGTTCAAAGAATTGGATATCTCCGTTGTCTTTGACATGATTATTACCGATATCAACGCCATCTGCGCCGTCAACATGGATGCCGTTGTTCATGCGGTTGCCCGTGACTACATTGTCGTGAATACTAATATCTTCGATCTGTGGCGAATTTGGCGTGGATGAAACATAGATTCCATGTAGATTATTGGTGACTAGATTGCTGGCAATTTCGATGTGGGAAGAATCCTGAACATAGATCGCGTTGCCGTATATCCCTGTTTCGATGTCATCATAGTTTACATCGTGGATATAGTTGTCCCGGATGATGACATAAGAGCAATTGACAAGAGCAATGCCATTATCGTTGGGCGCTGAAATGTCCAATCCTTCGATCACAATAGGTTTTTCACGTGTTCCATGAATGTTAATTAGGCGAATAGGCTTTTCTGATTTGTATGGTTTAGGCAAGGCAGTAATATTTAATTGTGTTGATGATGAAATTCCTCTACTGTCCTTGACGGTAAGCGTCACTGCATAATTTCCCGGGATTCCATAAACAAATGATGGAGACTTGTGATTTTTATCAACTTGAATTCCGTCTGAGTTGTCGAAATCCCAATAATAATCATATGGAGGCGTGCCGCCGCCTGCATTAGCGCTAAAATGGATCGGCACAAGAGTGGGAGTTTTGGTCGCATTTGTGTGGGCGGAAACAAACATCGGAGAAGATGTCGTTGGCGTGTAGGGTACCGCTGATGGAAGTGGGGGAAAAGTTGGCGACACTGCCCGAGTTGGTTCTCTTGTCTGGAAATCAATTGGATTGCAACTTTGAATGCATAAAAGAATTGTTGTCGCATAAAGCAGTTTACTGAACATAAGCGGTCTCCTTGTTATCAGTGAGTCGCGATGTTCCCTGATTAGATCTGCGGGCTGTGGCGCTGGGGCTGGCGTGGCTTCTGTTTGGGAGCAGAAAAAACTCGAAGCCAGAAAAATGCTAAAAAATGCCGCACTTTACCCCAGCGTCCAGTGTTAGCTTTGTTGGGCAGATTTTGCAAGAAGGTTTTAATTTTGGTTTTCATTTGCCACTGCATATATCGGTGGGCAATCCCAATATCTTGCCTACCCTGCCATGAAATCATACCCATTAAGAACATAGTACCATACTATGACAAATGAGAAGATAACGAAGACATGCAACAGAATGAAATCCAAGCGATGCAGCGCTTTTGAGATCACGGAACGGATCAAAAGGAATTGAATAGTAGGATATAGGATGATGAACAGGAAGGAGGCTACGCTGGTAAGTTTGGCACCAAAAGGGATGCTAAGAGCCATACCGAAAAGTGCAAATGGCCACCCAACCATGCCAATACCCTGCCAGAGAAGAACTTCGAGCAATGTTGAGAATGAGTAACCTTCAAAAGGTGGTACTACGAATGGCACAAGTGTGCAGCACAGAAGGATGTTGACAGTTAAGGATAGGCTGAGATGGAAAAGAGGTTGACGTTGCATGCTGGGGACTCTGTTAGAACAATTATGCCACTCCATTAAAGACTTTCTATGAAACGCATCAGTTGCGCCCAGCACCCACTTGCTTCCTTGCTCAGTCTACGCTTCCGTGGCAGGCGTCTGCTGGATACGCTTGTTCGACGGGGCATTAACTCGCAGCCGCCATTGCCTACCCTATGGAAAACGGCATGACCACGAACGCCGTCATGAGCGCAACGAGCATTAGGAGCGCCAGCCCGAGAACCGAAATGGCAAGGCCCGCAATTGCGAGAGCGCCTTCGCGACGAGAGAGACTGACGACCCCCGTCACCAAGCCCATGCACAGTGAAAGCCCAGCCACGACCATGAGGGGGCAAAGTAGCAGTGCCACAGCCGGGCGTGCGGGGCTGAGCCAGCCGCCGAAAACGATAACGAAGCACAGCACGGCGCCCACAGTGCCTGCCGCAGTGAACTTGAGCGAGTTGCTCTGCCAGGGCTTTGTTGTGCGTGCAGTCCCTCGAGACTGCTCACCTTCGGGCATCAGCCCGCACCTGCACGGAAAGCTTCTGCGCCCCGCACTTTAAACAATATATCATTCTTGCTTGTTTCCTCTTAACGCTTTATTGGCACAATCAGACAATTGCTACACTAGATGTATTGCCGTCCAACGGCTGGCTTCACCGGCAAGGGCAGGATTTGGCGGAAAAAGCCACCAGACGCCGAATCCGCCGTTTGGGGCTGCTTCTCCGAAAGTGTGGGCGAAAGCCCGCATTTATCCGATGCACCGGAATTGGGCGGGTTTTATCATAAGAATTCGGCAATTTTATTTTCAACCGCCCAACTATTGCTTCAGCTGTCGTTTTACCATCTGATGAGCTATGGTTTGGTACAATCTAAACGCCAAAATTAATATAGGCAATAAGTTGCGATAGGTTAAAATATGCGAAGCAACTTCGTTGATTTTAGCATACGCAATGGAGAAAAAGCATTGTCAGGAAAAACTACATTATCTCTTCAGCACCCTCAAAATCATCAACCTGAAGGGTCCAAACTCGAGAGTCTGACTAGCGAAACTGGGTCGAAACCGAAGAAGCTGCTGGATCAACGCTCTATTCCTTAAGCCCAAACTCTTTCGCCAAAGATGGGATCGTACGCTTTTCTTCTGTACCCCCGAAAAGCGCGGGGACTTCGTGGAGACGGTAGATTTCCACATCACGCGGATTGACCGGTACGGCGGCGGCTGGTAAATAATTGTGGTGATAATCAAAAAGTGAGAGGCTGGATTAGACCAACCTCTCACGTTTCAAACACACAACTATAATGTGCCCCCAAGCGACCACGTATCATTTATGTAATAGATTTCTGAGAGGGTGGCATTCTATATGTTAATCAGATACCAGTTTTTCCAGCTCTTGCAACAACAGTGGCACGCTGATTGCAGCCGCTGACCAGATCCGATCTACTTTTATATCCCCGTATTCATGCGCCAATACATTTCGTTGGCCAATGATTTGCCGCCAAGCAATTTCAGGATGAGCATCCTGGAATTCATCCGAAACATGGTTCGCGGCTTCGCCAATGATCATTAGGGAACGCTCGACTGCATAACGAACCATGTTATTTTGAACAAATTTGGCGTAAGGAATCCCTTTGAGAAAGGCTGCAATCTGTCTGGCCTCCTCCCGCATATCCCATAAATAAGCCAGGTCACGTTCCTCAGGCCGCATACACCACCTGCGCCGTATTGAGAATCTCACGCTTACGGTAGGGGTTGCGCAAAGCATCTTTTTCGAGAATGTCCACCGGACGGCTGAAAATACCCTGCAACTCAATTTGCATCTGCGCCATATCAAACAGGCTGATTTCTGCTTCTGGGGCAAATGTCACCAATACATCCACATCGCTTTCTGGAGAAAAATCATCGCGCAAAACCGAACCAAATAAAGCCAACTCAACCACCCACCAGCGATGGCAGAACGCAGTGATTTCTTGTCGATGAATGCTGATATGAGTCGTAAGCATGAATAAATTATACCCTATCTCCATGAATCAAAAATCCACCCTAAACGCGGTTCTTTTTGTCCCCGTCGCGCACTTTGCACTCTGGGACAAGCAAATTCAAACATCATCCCATCAACGGGGGCGTTGTTTGGAACAAACGACCGCCTTTCGGCGGTCAGAGTTGTGCCCCCAAGGGGGTACGTATCAAAGGTAGAGTCAGCCTTGAGAGGGTATTAGCGCACATTTTCCCATCTGCGCTATTTTTTAGCGTTTCTCGCGAGACTCTGGCATTTACACCAGGCACTGGATGTTTTCACCAATGCGTCAAATATTTACTGACAGGATTTGTAATAATAGCCTTTCTTTCGATACACTTTCGTTGAGGCATCTTGGCTTATCTCATGGTTGGGATTTTAGCCAAGCATGCTTCATTTTTGTCAAAACCTCAAATTCCATTAGAACCAGGAATATTTATCAAAAACTGCTCGATATTGCTATAACCACCAAGCGTGCCTGTGGCGGTCTCGTTGATCCCAATGCGTAGATAGATACATTATTCGGCTCGTACAATACCGAATAGTGGCAGCCCTGGGATGCATTCAGGTCAAGCTAGATGCTATTTTTACAACTGAGGTGGCGGCAGGCTCAATTTCCAACCGCGGCCGGTTGGGTCTCGCTCACCAGGATGTAGATGCCGGTGTTGCTGGAGGTAACCTCAAGCGAGCTGACGATCACGCCATTTACCAGGCGGCTGACCAGCACCGTGCTCACTTCAGCCCAGCCACCCAGGCCGTTGTTGGCCGATTGATCCCAGAACAGGATCAGGCTGTGCCCGGCGCCAGTCACAAGCGGCAGTGCGAAAGAGATGGTCAGACCGTGTTGCAGCACTGTCATGGCTTGCGATCCATTCCAAACCTGGATCTTGAGACCGCTCTGGAAGGCATACTTGCCGGGCAGGCTGGGCAGGTTGCCCGATTGCAGCAGGCTGACATTGGCGCGCGTTCCGCTTCCGGCCACAAAGTTGACCTGGCTGCCATTGGCCAGTTGCACCTGGCTGTTAGTGATGTCAGATAACACCACACTCTGCGAGATGACCTGCGCCTCCGACTGGCTGCCTGAGCGGTGATAGCTGTTCTCAGTGCTGGTGCCGGCACCCGGAGCGACTGCCGGACGGCTGACCACGGTCACAATTTCATTTTCCACTCCACCAATCCTGGTCAGCACGTAAGGATTGGCACCCAGGACAATCGCGACCATGTCATAGACGCGGTATTCGATCTGGTCATTGCCCATGCCGCCATCCAGGCCATTCACCTGTGCATCAGGGTTGAAGATGAAGGCATCATCACCTGCCCCACCCTGTAGGCTGACGTTTTGCTTACCGCTCAACTCGAAGGTGTCTGAACCACTGCCACCCACCAGCGTTTTGAAGGAGCTGAAGGTCAGGGTCGGGTTGACTGCGTAAGAGCCGCCGCTGCCCAGGTTCCAATGCGCATCGTGATCAATACCGGTCAGGCTGTCGTTGTTGTTGGGGTCGCTCGAGCCAACCAACCCGTTGATATGTGAGAAGCTGCCGGTCAGGGCCGGGATATCAGAAACGTCCAGACCAATGAAGCCATCTTCGTGCGAGTAATCGGTCAACCTGATGCTGCGGGCGGTCTTGAAATTGGAGAAGTCGAGCGTATCCTGACCCGGGCCGCCTTCCAGATCCGCCTGCAGAACCGAGCCATCCATGAAGACGAAGCGATCGTTGCCAGCGCCACCATTCAACGCGAAGCTGAGCTGGCCGCTGATGGTAAAGCTATCATCACCCGCGCCGCCGGTCATGCCGTCAAAGCCGCTGAACTTCAGACTGCGGTTGTTGGTAGCGACCGTGGTTAGGATGGGTGAAAGCGTCCAACTGGCGGTCAGATCGGCGCCGGTGATGGTGTTACCGCTGGCATTGCTGCCGAGCAGGGTGGTGATGTTCCTGAAGCCACCTGGCAGCACCGAGACCTGCCCGTTGAAGCCCGCCAGGCTGCCCGCGCCCGTCAGGGTGACCGGCAGATTTTCGGTAAAGGCTGAAAGGTCAAGCGTGTTATTGCCGCCGCTGCCATCCAGCAGGCCGGGTACAACCAATCCATTCGGGATGACAAAGCGATCGTTGCCGCTGCCACCGATGAAACTCTCAAACAGCGCAACCAGCTCAGCGGTCAGGGTCAGGTCAACCGGCAGCAGTTTGGCCGAATAATCCAGTGTGTCAATGCCACCGTTGACCAGTTCAACGATGGTGTCATCTCCGGATGTGTCGCTCAGCTTGTAGGTGTCATTGCCATCCAAACCGGCCATGTAGTCATTGCCCAGGCCGCCGCTGAAGACGTTATCCGCCGCCGAACCAATCAGGTTATCATCTTTGGCCGTGCCGATGATATTTTCAATATTGAGCAGGCTGT
>CAINXK010000528.1 GCA_903854805.1 uncultured Anaerolineae bacterium | reverse complement strand
ATCTTGCGTAACTGAGAATTTTTGCATATCTCTGTAGCTTGTGCGATAATTGGGTACTAAGGAATTTATCCAATAGGAAGTTGTATAATGTACGCGCCAATCGGACAACCGTTAGCCCACCGTGCTGTGGACCGGTTTGCACTGAATTAACAAGCATTGATTTTTTTCTTCTGGATATTTCAGGGGTAACAATTTGTGATGTTTGAAATAGAACAGGATAGATAAATTTTTTTGGCATGTGTGGATTGGCGTTATATCAAAGAGGTTAAAACGGTACCAGCGTTTCTTGCTGCGCTGAATTGGTGGAGGTAATCTTGTCGAAAATAATAACCAGGGTTCGATCAGGTTCATGGTTCTTTTTTTCATTTGCCATGTTTGGTTTATTATTTTTTCTGCCGCGCTTGCCGGAAATAGAAAGAAATGGAATCCAAATAATTGACGAATTCTTAATAATATTTTCCTGCGTGGTAATTTATATTTCTTTTTCCAAAACATCCTGGCTATGGAAATTCTTGTCCTTGTTTCTGACTATGTGCATTTTTTATCTGCCGCTATTGAGAATATGGGGAAATGTGGTCAGCAATTTCAATACTGTTTTAGGAATACTTCCCTGGTCTGATGCTTCAAATTATTATATGGATGCGTTGGAATTGTTGCATGGTGGTCTATTTGGAACGTTTTCAGGTTACAGACCTTTATTTGGTTGTTTGCTAACGGTTCTTTTGGCTATTACCCAGCAAAATTTGCAAATTGTTTTAATCATTTTTGTCATCATCAATGCAATTGCAGCTTTTTTGTTAGCGAAGGAGCTCTCTAATATTTTCGGACCGCTGGTTGGAATAATTACTCTTTTTCTACTCCAAATATACTATCGGCAGTTTGCTGGTTCAACGATGTCGGAGCAGTTGGGAATGGCAGCTGGTGAGATAGCGTTTCTTACCTTGGTGATTGCATTTCGAGCAAAAGATTTCAGGTATTTTTGTGTAGGATTGTTCTTCTCAGTATTTGCGATGTTTGTTCGTCCAGGCGCTTTATTTATCATCCCTACAATAATCATACTTGGACTGTTTACGTTTTCAGAAGATCGGCAAAGAATGTTCCGAAATGCTATTCTGATAATTATTATTGTATTAGCTACTTGGCAGTTAAATTTAAAGGTGAGTCAATTTTCATCGGGGCCTAATTCAATGCCTCTTGGTATTTTTTCGTATGTATTATATGGTCAGGCAAAAGGGGGCGCTGGGTGGCAACAATTCTTTATCGATTACCCCAACCAAGAATCGAAATCCAGTGCTGATCTGCCTACAGCTGCTTATAATGCTGCGTTGGCTGAAATTTACAATCATCCCATGGGACTTATGAAGGGGATATTAAAATCTTATCGCGACTTTATTTTCCCCGGATTAAATTCGGTCTTTGGGTATATCCGTTTCGGTAATGATATTTTTGATCAAATTCTCCAAATTAGCTTTCTAATACTCATGGTTATCGGTTTAACAAAGTGCTGGTTAGAAAGATCTAGTTTGGTTTGCGCACTTATGCTGGCTTTCGCTGTGGGAATTTTTCTTTCGATTCCATTTGTACCTCCAGGTGATGCGGCAGAGATGCGTCTTTACGCAGTTACAATTGCTATCCCGTGTTTGTTTGCCGCACTTGGCCTGGGTGTTATTGCCAAAAAACCGATTCTTTTGCCCAGCCAGAAAAACATGTTATTAACAAATGGCACCAGCGCGGTACTCTTTGGCTCGCTAATGATTGTCATGTCTTTGAGCGTGGTTTTGATAAAGGCTAATAATAGAAAACCAGTTTTTCAAGCAATAACCTGTCCAGAAGGACTTATTCCGGTTGCTTTTTATGCCCCAACTGGTTCGTATCTTATGATAGTGAAAAATGAAATTAGGCAAACGACAGATTTTCCCATTGTGCCAGACAAAGATGTGAGAAGGAGTTTGAAGAATTTTCCTGGAGATTACACCATTTTTATCAATGATCTGCGCCACGCAATTGTCCCCCCTACAATATTTACATCGACAATCAATTTTGCAAAAAATGAAGATGTTTGGCTTTTGGCTCCACCAGAAATATTGGGAGTATCTGGGAAAATTATTCGTGCATGCGGCAGTTATACTGACCTATCTCGGAAGATCATTCAAATCACAACATTTGAATAAGTGTTCTGGTATCGCCCAAAATCCATCAACGACGAAATATTATTTTATCGTTGATGGATTTTGAGATTAGCCGTGTATGGTTCCGATGTGTCTTGTTTTCATCTGCGCAAAATGATCGGGGGAATTCCGTAGGAAAGCGTGCTTGAATGGCGGCCGGCTTGGGTTTTAGCTAGTGCTGGGTAAATTTCTAATCGCTCTGGCGTCTTACGCTAATTCGCACAGCATTTTCGATGGGCTTATCGGAGACCAGGATCAAATAACCGCCGCCGCCTGCACCAGAGACCTTCCAACCCAGGGCGCGTTCATGGTAAATATCAATCAACTCTAGCATCGTGTCAGTCAACATGTGCGGGAACATTGCCACCTGGGCGTCGAAGCTGGCGCGCACGCTGCGACCAAATTCGATCACGTTTCTGGCAAGGATGGCTTCCCAACAAGAAATAGCTGCGTCGGCCAGAGCCTTGGCTCCTTCAGGTGTGATATTCGTATTCTCGAGCACATGGAAACCGGAGGGTCGTGGGCTGAGTGGTATCAGGTAAAGGGCTTCCTCAATAAATGTCAGAATATGTTCATCTTGCATTGCTGTAATCTGGGTTGGCCAGTATTTGCCATCATAGTCTGCTTTAGCCAGGCCAGGATAAATGATGCCGATCGAATCCTGGGAGCCTGAGATTTCTTTTGTCCCCGGGGGGTTGTCGTATGCAAATAGCATTTTTGCTAGTTTTTCAACGTTATCCGAAGGCAACCTTGCACCCCACATTTGCACCGCCGAAGCCCTGGTACTGGAAGCCATGCCGCTGCGTTGATTAAATTCAATAGTTGGGTGGATTGAAATCGTCAGCACCGGTCCGGAATGGTATTGGGAGACAAATGGTTGGTCCAGCCAGCCTCCCGCGATGTCAATGCGGTAGGGGATATTGCTCATTCCGCGCAGCGCAGTAGTTGAGCGCGGGGTCAGGCCTGGGTGAGGGTCACGCTTTAGAACAACATATTCGATGCCCAATTCATCGCACAGTTTCTTTTTTTCCAACAGGTTGCCATCTTCGTTGACTACAAAAAAATCAGGTTGGACTTCTTTCAATTCATCAACAAAATCCAGCATGCCCGAGCCTTTTGCGATCAGTACGTCTTTGACGTTGGCCAGGGCTTTGATCATATACTTGCGTTCATTTTCATTGTTAACTGTGGAGCGATTCTTGAGTTCAAAAACTGTGCGGTCCGAACCGATCGCAACGTACAGGTCGCCATACCTGGCGGCTTCCTGAAAAAAAGCCACATGACCGCTGTGCAGTAAATCGAAGCATCCACTGACAAAGACCTTTTTGGGCATACGAATTATCCTCCAAAAAATTCAAAGTTTAGTACGAGCCTATTATACAGAAAATATGCCTTACAGGCCGGGTTGATGTGGAGCTGTTTTAACATTATTTGATGTGCTGAAGCTTTTGCCATCTGTGCATCCACCCAGAATGAATAATCGCCAGTTTCCAACTTAACGAATTAAGGATTGACGCGGCGGAAATAACGAAAGTCAAAAAAGAGGCAACTATGTGCCGCCGCATCAATCCAAGTTGAACTAAGCCGCACGCCGGGACCCTAACCCGCCAGGCATTTGGAATTTACATTGTGCTGCGTAAGCAGTAATGCCAATTGGCCATGGCTAAATTGCTCAGCAAAACCCACATCCGCCGCTAACACGATAATTGTTCATCGAAAAGACATTGTTAGCACCTACGCTGAGCGTTAAATCAGCGGAAAAAATATGAACTGACAAGTACGGGCCGTTCGATGTCATCCAAGCTGATCATATCTTCTTGATCACGCTTGAACAGGTGCTTGCGAAGCTTGCCCATTCCCTCGATGTTACCGCCGGTGCCCAGGCAGATTTCCACTTTCTCATCTGCGGATTCAAGTTTTTTCAGTAGACGCACCGTGCCCAAGCCATAACTCTTTGTGGACAGGCTGTTTTCGCTATCTGAAAGTGTCACTTCTACACTGCCGCCGCCGATATCGATCAACACAACGCGTTTCCCCTTGAGATTCACAGTGTTTGTAACCGCAAGATGAATGAGACGGGCTTCCTCTTCGCCGCTGATGAGTTCGATATTAAAGCCTGTTTCGCGGGCAATGCGTTCTATTAGCAAATCACTGTTGGCAGTTTCACGCATGGCGCTGGTGGCAACAACGCGAGTCTGGGTTACTTCAAAAACATCGGCCATATTTCGGAAACGCAGGAAAGCGTCCACCGCCATTTGCATTGTGGGTTCGCAGAACAGCCCTGACGTGAAAGCATCCTGACCCAGGCGTACAGGCAGGCGCAAGTTTCCCAGAGTCTCCAAGCGGTTGTCAGCATTCAAACGGCGGACAACCATGCGAATGGCGTTGGACCAACATCAATCGCGGCGATATTCCGCAAGCTCAAGCTCTCCGCTTCTCAGCGTAAGCCAATTTAAGGCAGAGAAACCAGGGTTTTATTTATTTTCCCAGCCCCAATCCCCCAGGGTCGGAATGGATGTATACATGGTCAAATCGAGCTGGATGGGGGTAATGGAAACATACCCGGCTGATAGCGCGCCGACATCCGTGCCTTCCTCGGGCGTACCGGTGGGTGAATCACCCCCAATCCAGTAGTAAGGACGCCCGCGCGGGTCAACACGTTTATCTAACCGGTCGCGATAAACTCGTAATCCCTGGCGGGTAATATGGAACCCTTTGATCTGGTCGGCTGGCAGGTATGGAATATTTACATTGAGCAGCATCCCAGGGGTAAAACGATGCGCCAGCGCTGTTTCCACCACTCGTCGGGTAATGACAGCTGCAGTGGTGTAATCAAGCGTTCCCAGGTGGTTTTCCAGCGAACCGAGTGAAAAAGCAATTCCGGGTATATCCCAAATCAGCGCTTCCATTGCAGCAGTGACGGTTCCGGAATAGGTAACGTCGTGCCCAAGGTTGGCCATAGGGTTGATGCCTGAAACGACAAGGTCAATCTTCTCTTCGAAGAAACCGAGCAGCGCCAACGCCACACAATCAGAGGGCGCGCCATCACTGGCAAAGGCGGTTGAACCATCGGCAAGTACCACTTCTTTGATGCGTAGCGGACGATCCAGGGTTTTGACATGCCCGCTGCCAGACCAGTTGCGATCCGGGGCAAGTATGCTTACTTTTGTATCTGGGATTGCTTGCATCGCCTGGGCCAGTGCGAGCAAGCCGGGGGCGGTCACACCATCATCATTGGTTACTAAAATATGTTTACTCATTTATCCATCTTCCTCTGAAATATATTTTTACCACCTTCATCCACCGTGACGAGCAAAACGATGGATACAAGCGCCAACATCGTTACTGCTAAAAACACTAATACCAGTACAAAAATGATATTACCCATATTTCAGCCATTCCCCCAAAGCAGATTTAATCACTATATCTAAAGACTTATTCCCTCGATACATTTGCTCCAGTACTGATTCTCCTGCCCGTGGAAACCTGGCATCTAATGATTTTTGTAATTCGTTTAAATTACTGGCAGCTGGTTGTCCACATTTGAGCAATTCGGTTATCCGTTGGGCGAATGCCAGAGCAGTTTTACGTTCATCGCTATCGAAAGCCCTTTCCACATTGCGACTGATTGAAAGCAGACCAAGCGGTTGGTGGTTCAGCAGGAGCGGCACGCCCAACCAGGCAATCGGTGTGCCCAGAACGTCCATACCCCTCCAGGCAGTCGCATTACATGCATTGGGTATATAAATGGCCAGGCGATATTTCATAATGAGCGCATATGTACCGCTTTTCATGACATCATCAGCTCGATTTGGATCCGGGCGATATCCAGAATGGGCTACGAAGCCCAGACCCATTTCATCAATGGCAAGAATTGCTGCCTGATGATAGGGAACCACATGGCACAAAAGCCGCAGGATGATATAAAGGATTTCATTCACGTCATGGGTTGAATGAATCAGGCTGTCTATTTGCTCCAAATTTCCTCCGATATTGCTCAGGCTGGCCATTGCATGTGACTGAGCCGACAATAGTATGTTTATGTCCAGTAATTGCAGTGTGCCATCATCACGCAGCACAACAATAGGATCAAATATATCTGGAGCAGCTCTGCTGAGGGCATATTGAATGGCTTCATCGATGCGAGCATACCCTGGCATAGCCTGAGTGTTGGTACGAATCAGATCTTTTAATTGACTAATGGGTTTTTGTAGAAACAACTCTATATCAAAACGATGTCCGACTCGTTCAAAAAGCTTCAATCGCGTTACAACCCCCACCAATTTTCCATTTTCAATAATCATGACACCGGGCCGGGCTGGCTGATTTTGTAACTCTGCCACGACTTTTTCAGCAAGCGTCTCCGGGGTTACTGAAAAAACATGCCCTGGCAAATCTGCAATACTGACCGGAAGTTTATATTCGTAAGGCGGATAATTGATCATAGGTAATTGTTCTCATTGCTAACTTTTCAATTAATACTAGTGTAACCAATTTCTGTTAATAGTAGAGGAAGGGCATGTTAACATTTGGAAAACAAGTCAGCCTGCATTTTTTGGCTTAAAATACTCATGGCTATATTTCCTGTGTGAATTGGGTTTTACCCAGGAAATACAGCCACTTTCTTTGCAATCTGTAATGTCTTACCCGCCAGTTTTGCGCGTAGTGCTTAATTCAACTATGTTTCCGACAAGCAGCCGCCAGGATCTGCAAACTCCTGGCGGGTTCATGTTAGGCCGGTACTTGTGCTTTATTCGTATTGCAGCAGTGCTTGTGCCGCGGCCAAGCTTTTTTGATGTCCAGCCGCGACAAGTGCAAAGAGCGCCGCGCCGCAGGCGGCTTCTTCCTTGTAGCGGGGAATGCTGATCGGCATACCGAATATGTCTGAAACCAGTCTTTGCAAAGGTAGGTTTAGACGCAGCGCATTACCCGAGCAGACCAGTTTTGTGGGTTTGACGGAACCCTGGGTACTCATAATTTCATACAGGTCATAGAGTTCCCTGGCAATCCCTTCCAGTGTTCCAACAATGAAGTGAGCAGGGCTGAAATTATCGACCCCAAGGTTGTTAATTGCTGCTTGCTGCCAGGGATTCTCACGGGTGCCGCAAAATTGGGTGGAGATCTCAAGTTTGTGTTCCAGTGTAGGATAATGACTGGCCAGTTCATTCATGATCTCGTATAAAGGTGGGCAGGTTGCGCCTGTTGCCATTTGTACAACTGAGCGAAAGAAATTTTCAAGCAGGGCGTAGGCTCGGCCCCCACAAAGCGAAGCGCCTACCATCAGAAAACCATCACTTGAGAATGGCCGGATCTCAGCCGGAGAGTTTTTAATATAAGCATTGATAAAAAGGGATATCTGTCCTGATGTGCCAATATTTACCAGCAAATATTCTGTGCTGTGATTGACCGACCCTATAAAGCTGGCCTGATTATCACCAATGGCGACAGCCACTGGAATGTTGGACTCGGTTTTCCCGATAATTTCAATTTTCGGGGTAGTCTCAGGGAAAAAGGTTTCGTTGATGTGCGCAGCCTGTAAGGCATTGCGATCAAAGCAATTGGTTTCGATGTTAAAGAAGCCCAAACTGGCTGCGCTGCTGGGATGGAGTACAGGTCTGGTAACGCAGGCAAGCTGCAGCCCAGCATAATCATAGATCGTACTGATAACCCTTGCTGAAGCCGGAACCAGGTCATTCACCAGATTATAAAAATGGGTCACCGCGCCGAATCCGGTGGCGAGTTTAGTTCCAGAAACCTGCGAAAGGTATTCGGCATAACTGAGCCCATCCCGGTATTCGAGATTTCCCCTGCCATCCTGCCAGGTGTAGAATGGGCTGACTGGATTGCCAATATCATCCAGATAGACAATGCCGTGCATCTGGCCTGTCAGCCCTATACATGAAATCGGGGCATGTTTCATTTCCAATTCTGCGACAATCTGTTTGATAT
>CAINXK010000527.1 GCA_903854805.1 uncultured Anaerolineae bacterium | reverse complement strand
TGCAATCAGGCGCACCGAGGCGCCCAAATCCAGGGCTGCCTGGGCCAGGGCATAGCCCTGCTTACCCGAAGAACGATTGGTGATATAGCGCACCGGGTCGATCGGCTCCTGGCTGCCACCGGCTGTGATCACCAGCCGCCGGCCGGCCAAGCGGCCTTTGCGCGCCAGCGCCAGGCGAATATGACCCACAAGATCAACAGGCTCGAGCATGCGGCCCAGGCCGGTCAACCCGGAAGCCATACGTCCCTCGGCCGGACCCGCAAAGAGCAGGCCGCGCTCCTGCAGAATGCGTACATTTTCACGCGTGGCAGCGTTTTCATACATGCCGGCATCCATGGCTGGTGCCACCAGGATGACAGCATTCATCGCTAATGCAGTGATCGTTAATAGATTATCAGACAACCCGTGCGCCAGCCTGGCAAGTGTGTTGGCCGTGCAAGGCGCAATCACCAGAAGATCAGCCGTATGCCCCAGACCCACATGCAGAACATGAGCTTGCCCGCCCCACAGGTCCGCATCGGTAAAAACCTTACGCCCACTTACCGATTGAAAGGTCAGCGGGCTGATAAACTTCTCAGCGCTGGAGGTCAGGATCACATCCACCTGGGCCCCCGCTTGGGTTAGCCTGGATGTCAGTTCGGCGGCTTTGTACGCCGCAATGGAGCCTGTAACGCCAAGCAGAATATGCGCACCGGTCAGGATTGTCATGATCGGTTAATTATACTGCCAACCCTATCGAAAGGCTCAATAAAATGAGACTTCATGGCTCAACATTTCATCGCCCGCATACTGAAAGCGAGCCGAAAAGATCCGTTCGCCCTGCAACCAGGGCATAAAGATATGATCCGATGGCCACAGGTTTAAAAATGCGATTTCAGCATTCGGGATCCACTGCAAATGGCCTTCGGCGCAGACTTCCACCAGCTCACCATCGAACTGATCAGTGCTAAAGACCCATACATACCAATCATCCGCCTTGAAATCTGCAAACACCAGCAGACCGTGGTAGCGAGGCTGCAAGATGTTTAGACCAGATTCTTCACTCACCTCGCGTACAACACAATGTTCCGGTGATTCACCCGCTTCCAACTTGCCGCCCAACCCGTTCCATTTTCCCTGGTGAATATCATTGGCCTTTTTGACGCGATGCAGCATCAAGGTCTGGTCATTTTTTCTGACGTAACACAATGTGGCAAGCTTCATAGGTACAACCCTGACCTTCTCTTCATATTACATATCTTCTTTCGAATTTACGCACTGGGCTTGCTCGGTTTTGCTTTTCGCTATGCTGATTTTTGCTGCGCGGCGAATACTGATCAAGGTTTGCCATGTGCGCAGCATCCCGCAAACTCAAAGGATGGATGCGTTGTGCGATTTTATCCCAAAACGAGATGGCAGGCAAAACCCATTCCGGATGAACGGCATTTTTCAAGGTTAATGGGTGCGATCGTAAATAGTTGACAACCCACCCTCGCGGCCCCCTTCCCCAAAATACGGGAAGGGGGTGAAAGCGCCTTTTTTGCGGGGCAAACCATCGATTTTTAATCACCCGAGCAGCAGAACCAGAATGGTAATTGCCAAAACGAAGAGCTTGTAAGCAAATACCGCCAGTTGTATTTATGCAGCGGGGGTCAAGGAGCCTGAGCTAATCAAATCCACATTACCAATTGCTGCCAGAAAATGTGCCATCCAAACCATTTGGCGGTAAAATTGAGCAAGCAAAGTGCAGCTTTATCCTTACCCGACTTTACGATCGTTTTTTCCGAATTAACCCTGCATTGGGCGCTGCTCTAATTCTTGCCAAAACATTCCAACAAAACAGGAGGAATTTATGCCAACAGCTTCTGAAGATATCCTGGCCATCGTACTGGGGGGAGGCCGCGGGACTCGTCTCTACCCGCTGACCAAACTGCGCGCCAAGCCAGCTGTGCCCATCGCCGGTAAATACAGGCTGATCGATGTCCCGATCAGTAACTGCATCAATTCAGGCATTTATCGTATTGCTGTCCTGACCCAGTTCCACTCTGTTTCATTGAACCGCCACATCATGCGCACGTATCGTTTCGACACCTTCCATGGCGGCTGGGTCCAGATTCTGGCGGCTGAACAAACCCTGCAAAGCGAAGACTGGTACCAGGGCACCGCCGATGCAGTCCGTAAACAGATCCGCGAAATTATCGCTTCAGACGCAGCCTATGTGCTCATTCTGGCCGGCGACCATCTATACCGTATGGATTATGCCGCCATGGCCAAATTCCATTGGGATAATAACGCCGATATCACCGTAGGCGTTCACCCGGTAACGCGCGAGGAAGTGCCCGGCCTGGGTATTCTCAAAGTGGCCGATGACCACCGGATCGCCGCCTTTGTTGAGAAGCCCAAAGACCCCAAACTGCAGGCCCAATTTGTCAGCCGAGACGACCCCGAACGGCCCTTCCTGGCATCCATGGGCATTTACATGTTCAAGACCTCCGTTCTGATCGATATGCTGACTAATTTCCCGGATTACGACGACTTTGGCAAGGATGTCATCCCCAATTCCATCCGCACCCACGCCGTCTTTGGCTACGATTTCAACGATTACTGGCAAGACATCGGAACAATCAGGTCCTTCTACGAAACCAACCTGGCCCTGACCCGCATCAACGCACCCTTCAATTTCTTCGACCCTGAAAGGCCGATCTACACCAACCCGCGCATTTTGCCCGGATCGTCGGTGGAAGACAGTGATCTGGAAAATGTGCAGCTGTGCGAAGGCTGCCGCATCCAGAAAGCCCAGATCACCCATTCAAGCATTGGGCTGCGCAGCCAGATCGGACCAGGTACAAAAATTAAGGACAGTATCATCATGGGTGCGGATTATTACGACAATCCCTCCATCAAAAGCACCGATGTGCCACTCGGCATTGGCGCAAACTGCATCATCGAAGGTGCCATCCTGGATAAGAATGTCCGTATTGGCGAAGGCGTGGTGATCATGCCCTTCCCGCGCGGCACAGAAATGGATGCAGGCACCTGGGTCGTACAGGACGGAATTGTGGTCATACCAAAAGACACCACCATCCTGCCCAACACTCGCATCGCGCCCTAAGAAATTAATCGGCACACTCCACAGCCAGTCCGGTAAAGCGCAAGCCCCGGACTGGCTTTTTTCTGCCACAAACCCAGTCGTGCCAAACGGAGTAAATATGGAATTTTATTGGCCCATTGTTTTAATCGTCTTGCAATTGATCTTCCTGGAAGGCATTCTATCCATTGATAATGCAGCAATTATTGGCGCGCTGGTGGCACCCCTTCCAGATAAAGAAAAAATTCCGTGGCCAGAGCCACTCAAAAAACTGGGGCAGATCCTGCATCCCTTTCTAGGGAACCAGCGTACTGCCGCCCTGAGAGTTGGTTTGCTGGGAGCCTACCTGGGACGCGGAGCCATGCTGTTCATGGCCAGCTTCCTCATTCATAATTCATGGATCAAGTTGA
>CAINXK010000526.1 GCA_903854805.1 uncultured Anaerolineae bacterium | reverse complement strand
CGCTGAAAAAAGCCAGCAATCCTGGAAAAGAGTTATTCAGTAATTGTTCTGTTGTGTAGGGATACCATTCATTGCCGACGCGGATAGATGTGGCATCTATCAACTTTGGAAGCATGTGTCTGTATGCAAAGATAAGATTGTATGGGAAATATGGATTAACCAGGATCCCTACCGCAAGCCCAATACCAACGTAAATGACAGGTCTCAATTCCAAACGGTGTTCGGTGATGGCAATCGCTACCACGTATAAAACAGCCAGGGCCATTAAAAGGGGAAATGCATCATATAGCCAGACGTAGAAGAAAGCCAATTGTGCCAGACGAATATATTTCCCGCTCAACATCCAGGCCATTCCCAGGGCCAGGACTCCCAGAGAGAGTGACTGTGCTCTGGGGATGCTCATGCGGTAGATAAAGGCCTCAGACACAGCCAGCAATCCGACCGACCAGAGCAGGGGGTGATCTATTTTCTGCTGGCTGAACAAATACCAGATTGTGAGGAAAGCCAGGCTGGAAAAGGTGACGGCAGCCCACTTGGCTCCTGTGACCAGGTCGCCAAATGTAAAAGGGATCAAGGCAACGTGAAATAGAAAATGATGATCGTAAAACTCTCGAGGGTTGAGGATGGTTAATGGCAGCCAGGAAAAAACAGGTTTGAGACCTTCGGTGCGCATCAACCATGCCAGCTTGATGTGATAAAAACCATCATTATCAGGTAAGTCTGGCGTTGAAAATTGCACCACGGCCATGGAAAAAAAGAATATGAAGAATACAAGCAGTGGGATAAAAACCTGGTTGGAGCGATTTTTCATGATGACCATTTTATATCACAATAGAAAATGGATCGTCTGGCATGGTGTAACGCAAGACGATCCATTTTGAATAAAAGAAGTTACTGGCTATCCATTGGTGTTGGAATTACTATTCCCGTTGTCGCCGGAATTGCTGCCTTTGTCGTCAGATCCGCCGCTGTTGCTATTGTCATCAGAGCCACCACGGTTTGAACCGCCGCCGCTGCCACTATCATCAGAGCCGTTGGTGTTGGAACCGCTGTGACTGTTGTCATCACCAACCGTACTGTTGGAATTGCTGCTGCTGCTGCCAGTGTTATCGTCATCGCCATTGTTATTGGAAATGTCATCACTGCTGTTGGAATTGCCATTCTCATCGTCGTCATCGGAAATATTGCCGTTACTGTTGTCGAAATTGCCGTTATCATCAGAAATATTTCCGTTGGTATTGGAACTGCCGTGGCTGTTGTCGTCACCAAAAAGGCTGCCGTTGCCATTTGTATTGCTATTGATGTTGCTATCATCGTCTGAACCATTGCCATTGTCTTCGGAAACATTAGCGTTGCTATTGCTGTTGTCGTTTGTGTTGCTGTTGTCATTGCTGTTTTCATTATTAGCGAGATCGTCTGTTTGAGCTGCGGCAATGGCATCAATAAGTAATGGTTGGATCTCAACCGGAGCTGCTGCCAGTATGGTGCTTAATGTATCGCTGTATGTTTTGAGGATATCAGCGGCTTCTGCCCTTAAAACAGCTGCCTGGTCAGGATCTGTTTTCGCTAAATTTTCAATCGCATCCAGCGCTTTGTGAACTTCTTTTTTAAATTGATTGGCAGTATCAGCTATTAATGCTGAACGACCGTCATTGATCAGCGCCTCGATTTCTGATAGCCGTGATCCGGCAAAATCCAGATATAAACGGGCCTGTGATGCCTGGTCTCCAGTAAGGTTTGCGCGGGTATCTTCCAGGGACGTTTTTATTTGATATAAAGCGTCACCGGGTAAAGCTGCTTTGGCTGCGTAAGCGGTAATAATTCCACTACCACCAAAAAAGAAGACAGCCATCATGATGACTGATAAAAGAACCGTACGGACCGATCGTTGTGCAGATTTCATGGCGAAATTCTCCTTGAGTTGATTAAGTCCAGATATCCATATCGACGAGATAGATTGAGATGGTCTGGATGTCGAATGAGCTGTCGTTATTCTTGCGTCTGAAAACATTTTTTTCAGCTCTTCGATAAATTTTTCCCGAGTATATTTTCTGGACTCGGGCTTGCGCCGGGGAGTGTTTTTGGCGTACGCTTTTAGCATTTGTTTCATGTCAAGGTCTAGATTGTCGCGTTTTAGATTGCCCATATTTTTTCTCATATCAGGTTGAGGCTAATCTGCCAGAAGTTGGCGCAGCGCATTCACAGCACGGTGTTGCAAAGCCCGGGTGGCCTCAATGGTTTTGCCCATTAATCCCGCCACTTCTTCGTGCGACCAGTCTTCCATAAATCTCAGTTCAATCACCTGTCTCTGGTCGGCTGGCAAGCGCAGCAGCGCTGTCCGGATGCGTTGACTTTCCATGATTTGCGATACTTGTTGAGCCGGATTACTTCCCGGGTCGGCATGAAAACTATCATCTAAGGAAATATCTGGAACAGGTTTGCGGCGGTAATGGTCGATAACCCAATTGTGAGCAGTGCGATATAGATACGCTTTAATGTTCTCAGGTTGGCTGCCACCTCGTACCAATACCAGGAACCGGTTAAAGGTTTCTGATACGCAATCCTCAGCCAGCTCTGGATCATTGAGCATCCGGCTTGCATACCTGAAAATGCCCGGACTAAATTGCTCGAAAATTTCCGTGATGGTCTGCTTGTCCATTGTTTTGGTCGGTGTTGAAGTGAGGTTGCTCATGCGCATGTTGTTCATCTTGATAATAAGACGTTATTTGTCCGAAAACGTTACGCGATTTTACGAAATTGCTCAAGAAAAGTCAAATCTTATTTAGACCCAACCTTTTTCGGGTTGTATTACAGGTTTGGCAGGTATGTCAGGCCTGATCGGTTAGTTTCATGCTTTCGGTTTTATAATGTAACCATGTCTGATTTCCACTTTTCATGCCCTATCGAAGTGCGTTATGGCGATCTCGACCCGCAGGGGCACGTCAATAATGCTAATTTTCTGACTTATCTTGAGCAAGCCCGCATTAATTACCTGGTCAACCTGGGTCTGTTCAGCCGGAAATTAGCCTTCATGGATGTGGGTATTATTCTTGCGGATGCGCATGTGAAATTTATCTCGCCGGTTTTCTTTGATTCTGATCTGCATGCAGATGTGCAGGTAACCCGACTGGGCAACAAGTCGTTAACCATGGCCTATCGATTGCAGGAAGCTACCGGGGGTCTTGAAATTGCCACAGCAACGACAGTCCTGGTCACGTATGATTACCGTACAAGCGAAACCATCTCGATCCCGCTGGACTGGCGTGAGAAGATCCGTGATTTCGAAAGACTTTTGGATTGATATGATCCTATGACAATGAGTTTAATTGTGCCATGGTCACTGGATCGTTGGCTTGGAAAAAGTCTCCATGCCAGAATCTCTGGATTTTTTTAGCTCAGAATTTTTAAAACTAACTCGCCGTAAAATTCAAGTCCGAGATATTGGATTTTTAAAATCCGTTAATCTGCACACTTTTCCTGGAGAAAGTAAAAAAATGACTCTGCCTGTTATTGATACACAATATTTAATCCGATTTCTTGTTGACTTATTGAACACCCCTTCACCGACCGGTTACACCCAACAGGCGATCGTATTTACTGAGCAGACCCTGCGGCATTTTCCGCAACTGACTCTGACGCATACCCGTAAAGGTGCGCTGGTGGCGCGTTGGGAAGGGAAAAAGTCTGATGCTCCGCGTGCCCTGACTGCGCATGTGGATACTCTGGGAGCCATGGTGAAGGAGATCAAACCCAATGGGCGTCTGAAACTTACCAGAATTGGCGGACTTTTACTCAACGGAGTCGAAACAGAAGGCTGCTGGGTAATTACCAACGCCGGTGCCAAGGTGCGAGGTTCTTACCTTTTCGAAAAAGCTTCTTCACATGTGCATGCTGCATTGGTCAATGAAACCAGACGAGCAGAAGAAAACATGGAGGTACGCTTGGATGCGCGCACAACGTCTGCTGATGGGACTCGCGCTCTGGGGATCCAGGTGGGCGATTTCGTTTACTTTGATCCTCGTGTCGAAGTCACCGAAGGTTTTGTGCGATCACGTTTTCTGGATGACAAAGCTTGCGTGGCGACCGTAGTTACCGCCATAAAGGCCCTGCACGACGCCGGCTTGCAGCCCACTCAAAGTACTTATTTTCACTTTAGCAACTATGAAGAAGTTGGGCATGGCGCTTCTACGGGTATTCCGCATTACGTTCACGAATTACTGACGGTGGACATGGCTGCCATCGGCGATGGGCAAACATCGGATGAATACAGCACCACTCTGTGTGTCAAGGATAGTGGGGGCCCCTATCACCACGGTCTCAGCCAAAAACTTCGCGCATTGGCTGAAAAACACGCTATCCCCTACAAAACCGATATTTATCCATATTATGGGTCCGATGGCGAGGCTTTCTGGCGCGCCGGAGGTGATGTGGCTGTGGCTCTCATCGGCCCGGGTGTGGATGCATCCCACAACTATGAACGCACGCATACTGATGCACTGATCGCTACCACGAATTGGATCTGTGCCTACCTGTTGTCTGAATAAATTCTCTTTTTTTCATCCCAGGTTCTTTGCGTACTTTTTTCGATTGTACACGGAGCTGGGTAATTTGTTGTCAAAAAAAAGGAGCTTTATGAAACTGGATGCTGCTCTGCCTCCGACCCGCCTATCTGATGTGCCTGTAATAGCCAAAGCCGCCGAAGCCGCCGGCTTTGCGGCCATCTGGACCCAAGAAACCCAACACGACCCGTTTCTCCCACACGTGCTGATTGCTGAACATACCAGCCGGATTTCTTGTGGAACAGGCATTGCGGTTTCCTTTGGTCGTTCACCGGCGACGATTGCTTATAGCGCCTGGGACCTGGCTGCCCAATCTAACGGACGCTTCATCTTGGGTTTAGGAACACAGGTGAAGGCACATATAGAGCGACGCTTCGGGCTGGAGTGGCCTGCTTCGGTCACCGGGAAATTGCGCGAGCAGATCAGGGTTATACGCGCCTTCTGGGATACATGGCAAAATGGCGTGCCGCTTAATTTTCGGGGTGAATATTACAAGATCACGCTCATGTCCCCTTTTTTTAACCCCGGTCCGATTGAATATCCGAATATTCCGATTTATATCGCCGGTGTGAATGCGGGTCTGGCCAGTCTGGCTGGGGAGCTGTGTGACGGTTTCCATGTGCACCCCTTCCATACGCGCGCTTATCTGCGCGATGTGCTGCTGCCGGCCATCCAGGATGGCGCAGCGAAAAATAATCGCGTGCGCGCTAATATAACTCTGGCTACGTCTGTTTTTGCCGCGACCACTGAAAGCGAGCGCGAATTTTGCCGTCAGCAGATCTCATTCTATGCTTCCACGCCATCCTACCGGCCAGTGTTTGAACATCATGGTTGGCTGGATGTTGGCGAAAAACTCTCTGCACTTGCTGCCCGCGGGCAGTGGAGTGAAATGCCCGCCCTGATTACAGATGACATTCTGGCAGAGTTTTGTACCGAGGCATCCGGACCGGTTGAATTGGCGAGCGCACTAAAAGAACGCTATGCAGAGCTTGCTGACCGGCTGACTTTATACATCCCCTTTATACCTGGGGATAAAGATGCATTTTGGACAGAATTGTCACATGAATTTATGGGAGTAGGATAAGCATGCCTGAATTAAAACGTATTCTTGTTACAGGTGCGACCGGCAAAGTTGGGAAGACTTTTATTGACCGCATGCTGGCAGACAATAAATTTGACTCATTCGTAATCCGCGCCCTTTGTCATAACCGCAGGCTTGAGGCGCGTAAGCGGTTAGAAATCATCCAGGGCTCCATTTCTGACAGTGAGACTGTTACCGCAGCATTGAATGGGGTTACGCATGTTTTGCACCTGGCAACCTGTAAGGAGACCCCGCTGGAGATTATGGATGTAGCGGTAAAAGGCTTGTTCTGGTTGTTGGAAACCTGCCGGATGAGCCCCACGTTTCAACAATTTATTCTGATCGGTGGCGATGCGGCGGTTGGTCATTTCGTTTATCCCCATCAGTTGCCCGTTACCGAGCAGCAGAAACACAGCGCGTATCCGGGTTGCTATGCACTCTCTAAGGTTTTGGAAGAGAGCATGTTGGAGCAATATTATATTCAGTATGGTTTGAACGGCTGCTGTCTGCGCGCACCCTGGATCATGGAAAAAGATGATTTTAAATACCAGCTGTCTTTTGGCCCGGATGTATTTGGCGGTCCACGCTGGATGGATCTGGTTGGCGCACAACAGGCGGCTGAATACGCGCGGACTAAAACTATCCCGATCATGCTTGATCCACAGAGCCTGCCGGTAAAACGTAATTTTGTGCACGTTGAGGACCTGGTCAGTGCAATACTTTCAGCACTTGATCATCCCAAGGCCTATCAACAAACCTTTAATATTTGCATGGATGAGCCGGTGGATTATGGTGCGCTTGCTGGTTATCTTTCTGATAGCAGGGCGTTACCTTCCGTTGGTGTTCCGACACTTTTTCACTCGACCTGGCTGGATAACTCCAAAGCCAAGTTTTTGCTTGGCTGGCGCCCAGAAGTTGATTTGAAAAAAATGATTAATCTAGCCTGGGAGTATCAGCGTGCCAGCGATGACCCACGGGTACTCTGGTATCCGGGCTAGAGTGGGTTAATGAGTGAAAATGCCCAGGTGGTTGGCTACAAACGCTTCCTTGCCTTGAATATTGTCAGCAATGGGCGAATTTAGGACTTGGGGAAGCTTGTCTGGGCCAAGCGTAACCATTGTTGTTGAGCCACCTCCGTTAAGATTTATGGCGGTATCGGCACCATAAAAGATCATCAAGTTGG
>CAINXK010000525.1 GCA_903854805.1 uncultured Anaerolineae bacterium | reverse complement strand
ATTAGTCGCCAGTACTGTTGGCGGGCAGGAGTATTTGCGTGATGTAGAGCGCGTTCTGATTCCTGAGTTTATGCAGCGCAGCGCTTATGTAAAAAAGTTGATGGAAAACGAAAGTTATGCGCTTTTCGAATTTACCGATCTGCCAAAGGCAGAGCGTGTTCCGCTGTTTATTGATACTGATTGGAACACTTTTATCCAGATACTTTCACGTAATCTGGAATTAACCCGTTATTATGACTTGCGGCACTCGAATGTAGTTGGGGATCTGGAAAATTATGACCAGTTGACCTTGGTGACGAGTGATATGTATGTTTCAATCCTGAATCTCTACGAGAAAGCGCACAAAGAAAACTTTTTTCGCCCTAGCAGCACAATTTTAGCCTTTAATCCTGACCTTATTTCAAGCTCCTATTATCTCTCGCCGATGTTCCGCCTGTTTCAGTTTTTTTCGGATAGCAAATACAATCGCCTGAACATGATTACTCCTGGTCTGTGGGGTACAATAGAAGGCGGTTTTATCGGTGTTCCGCGGGCGACGGCTATTCGCATCGACGTGACTCTGCCCGAAGCGGGCGAATACCATCTGCTCTTACGAGGTGCCGCTTCAAAGACTGAGCTCTTAATGCAATCGAAACTCTATACTGAAAAACAATATTTATTATTGCAATCTGACCCGGCCAACCTGGGTTTTTATGATAAAAAGTTAGTCTTTTCCTCGGCTCGAAAACCATTGGATGTTAGCACCTACTCCCCAGCGGAATTGGGAAAACTGATCCCGACCGAAGTGGTTGTGATTAACGGCAAATACCAGTATTTTGATTTGGGGACGGTAACTGGAGCCAAAGGTAAGTACGCTTTTTATTTTGACAAATTGGACGATGCGCCTCTCTTGGTGGAAGGGTTGCTGCTGATTGGAGAAGAAGAATACCAGTCGCTGGCTCTGCCGCCCAATGTTCAAGCTGTGCAAGAAAAAGATTTATGTTGTGGTCCGGTTATAATTGAAAATCAGCAACCATAATTTTTTGATCTCACCTGGTACTTTCCTTCTCGAAGGCAAATTACGAATAAAGCCAATATGAAAGTTGTTTTTATTAAGAACATCGTTGCCCGCATTGAAGCCTTTCTCAACCGTCTTCGCGCGCGTATTCCCGGTTTGCCGTCCAATCGCGCTGTGTTTGCGGTTGTAGCTTTGGTTTTGGCGGTTTTGATTCTGTTTGCAACAGTCCAAGTGCTATTAGCTCCCAAGCAAAAATTTACGTCTTTTGTCTTGCCATATGAACAAAACTTTGACGATGTAAACCTGCGCCGCTGGTTTGTGGGCGATGGGGTCTGGACAATTCGCGATGCAGCCCTGGCCCAGACCGTTGGCGGCGACGCTCCGGCTCAAGCATTCATCCCATTCAAGCTGATCGAAGATTCTTCTTACCATGCGAGCGTTTACATCACTCTTAAAAAAGATTCGCGAGCGGCTGGGATCTCTTTTAACGCCCAATATCCAAACATGTCTGCCAAGCAGCAGCGTGTTTACCTCTCTCGACCTGATAAGAATACGCTTGAGCTGGTTGCTGGTTATATGGATGAGACTGGGAGTTTTGTTACGCAGGTGCAGGTGCCGCTTTCGATTAACACCACAGAATTTCGGGTTGATTTGTATGTATATCAGAACACCTTTATTGTTCAAGTGAATGGACAGCGGCTTATCCAGGATCGACCACTTTTCTACAAAAACGGGCTGATCGGTTTTTACACCCTTGGCCCTGCGATTTTTGATACCTTCAAATTGACGGCTGCGGATAACCCCAATCCTGGTAATCTGGTTTATACCAGCGATTTCGACCAGGAGCCTGGTGGCGCTGGTTGGGTACCTTTTGCCGGAACCTGGAAAATTCTAGACAAACAGATGCAACAAACTGACCCTATTATGATAAATGCTGGCATGGGTTATGAAACCAGTACTTTTCAGAACTTTACCCTGCGGGCAACCTTCAACCATCTGATCGGGCAAGGGGCGGGTTTATTATTTAATATGCCTTCACCTTATCAGGTTAACGGTGCCGAGTTGGTACGGTATTCAGATGAAACGGATTCTCTGATCTGGGGCTATTACGATGCAAAAGGTGGCTTCAATCGCCAGGGATATACCAGTATGCCTCCGGCTGGAACTGGATCGCATACATTGCAAATATTTTCCGGTGAAAATTCATTCGATATATTTATGGATGATCAGCTGCTGATTCGAGATGTGCCTCTTCAGAGCAAGCAGGGCAGTATCGGCTTGATTACTTCGGCCGCTTCTGCGGGTTTTACGCTCGTAGAAGTTTACCCATTATTTGGCGTGACTGGCGATCCAACCGGTCAACTTACGCCAGTAACTCTCTCTGGGACGCCTCCTGCGCCACCCGAATCGAGTCCCACCCAGTCAGATCTCGCTAAGCCTGTCGGTACGAAATCCGTTACGCCAAAACCTGCGGCTCTCATTCCTACTGTTATCAAACCTGTTGGAACCAAAATAGCTGGAACCAAACCAGTTGGGACTGAAATTCCGGTTGTAACAAATTTACCCAATGGCTCGGCGACCACAGCGATTGTTACCGGTGCGGTTGTTGGAGGCCAGGCCCCTTATCATGGGAACTTTACCGGGAAATTGTCAGACCAGAATTGGGTTGCGATCAATGGCGATTGGAGTTTCCAGAACGGAAATTTTGTCCAGACACGGACCGATGGTTTCGATCTGACCGCCATCTATACCAAAACAGCTTTCAAAAACTTCAGCTTCCAGGTTGGCTTGACGCATCAGCAGGGCAGCGGTGCCGGATTGTTGTTCAATTCACCCTATAATGACAGGCTTGGCGGCTCGACTATGATACGCTACTCAGATAAGCGTGATAATGCCCTGGTCTGGGGTTACTTTGATGCTAGCGGGGTTTATAAAAACCAAGGGTACGCTGAAGTCAACCATGCCGGAAATGACCGGCATACGTTACGCGTGACAAGCGGCGAAACTTCTTATTCCATTTACCTTGATGATCGGTTGGTTGTCCAAAGCGTTCCTTTTGGATCGAAACAGAACAATGGTTATATTGGTCTGTTGACCTCGGTTGCTAGTGTTACTTATGACGAGGTCACTGTTGATGGAGTTGGTGCGGCTTTCAAAGGAAATTACACTTCATTGGATGGATTTACCGACCAGCGTATCGTCAGTGGTAAATGGACACTGAGTCCGAACAAAGTTGTCCAATCTGTTCCGGATTTGGCCGATTACGTCTGGAATTCGGGAGTTCAAGCTGCGCAATATACAGTCAGTGCGAAAATCACGCTGCCAAAAAATTCGACCACCGTTGGTGCTGGCTTTGTCTTGCATATGGCGGAGCGCGGCACCAAAAATAAATCGTACATCGTCAGGTTTACTAATGGCGGCCAGGGTATCTGGTGGGGCTCTAACGATGAAAATGGAAAATTTAAAGGTCAGGGTTCTGCTGTTCTGACTGCCAGGTCGACTCCCTTCCTGTTGAAGGTGATCGTTGATGGTGACAAGATGACCATTTTTGTCGACGATAAACAAATTGCCACTAATTTATCCATTGCAGGTGTCGAAGGTTGGATCGGTTTACTTTCATATGGCGGTCCGGTAATATTCGAGGATGTTAAGCTGGAAGTGATCCAGTGAAATCAGCCCGGTGGTTTATCATCCCCTTGTTCGCGTTTCTTATTTCGCGGCTGTTAATTTTTAGCGTGGGGATGATCGGGGACACCATGCTTCCCTCCGATGATGGCCATTGGATTGCTGCGCCGGATCATCCATTCCTTTCGATGTGGACCAAGTGGGATAGCCAGTATTACGTTGATATTGCAACAAATGGTTATTGGTATCGCCCGGAACAACAGAGCAATGTCGCTTTTTTTCCAGTTTATCCAGTTTTGATGCGCCTTGCATCCCCTCTTACGGGGGGCAGCGTGATCCTATCTGGTTTCCTGATCAGCAACATTTCTTTTTTGGTTGCGTTGATGTATCTATATCAATTGACTGAACTCGAATTGGACTCGGAATCTGCCAGGCGGACAGTTTTCTATTTGGCTTTGTTTCCGACCTCCTTTTATTTCAGCTGCGTTTATACTGAAAGCGTTTTTCTGATGCTTTCGCTAGCAACCATGTTTTATGCGCGCAAACATCACTGGTTTCCTGCGGCCCTGCTGGGAATGCTGACCGCCGCTACCCGGAACCTGGGTGTTTTGCTCTGGGCACTGGTTATGTGGGAGTGGCTGCGTGCGCAGGGTTGGTCTATAAAAAACTGCTATAAAAAAGAAAGCTGGGTCAATCTGTGGAATGGTTTTCGGTTGCACTGGTTTGATTTGTTCATTATTGCCATCATCCCACTCGGTTTGTTTGCCTACATGTACTTTTTGCAAAGAAATTTTGAGCGTCCACTTGCTTTCATTGAAACCCAGGCAGCCTGGGGCCGCGATAATATTGGTCCGGTGGCGGTAATTACAAAAAGCGTAAAGATGTTATTGAGCACAGCCTTCAACAAAGGCTGGTTGACCAACTTTTGGAATACGGCTTCTCTTCTTCTTTTCCTGGCGCTGGTCCCATTCATCTGGGTGCGGATTGGTGAAGGTTACGCCATCTATGTTTTGATCATGTTGCTTGTGCCTGCTGCCAGTGCCACCGGGAGCATAATCCGTTATGTGGTTACTTTATTTCCTGCATTTATGCTGCTTGGGTATTGGGGGCGGCGCGATAGTGTCGACCGAGTATTGGCGATTGGTTTTGCTGTTCTGCTTGGGATGTTTGTGACAATATTTGTGAACTGGGTTTTTGTTGCCTGAATGCCGTTTGATGCATTGAATAACGCATAGTAAGGAGATAGGGATGCCATACGAAAATTATGCTAATTGGAAGATAACACCGCTCACAGGGCTGCCGCATCTTTCCATCGTAATTCCGGCTTACAACGAGCAGGAGCGCATTATCGCTTCCATCGGCGCAATTGCCTCACACGTTTCGGATTTGGGGTTTGCGTGGGAACTGCTCATTGCTGATGACGGTTCCAAAGACCAGACCGCCAGCCTCTGTGAGGAATTGGGGTTGGTAAATTTGATTGTATTGAGGGCGCCTAAAAATGGTGGCAAAGGGAATGCGGTCCAGCGTGGCATGCTGGCAGCACGCGGTAAATATATTCTTTTTGCAGACGCTGATAACTCCACACCGATTGAGGAAGTCTCAAAACTCCTTGTAAAATTAGAGAAAGAGGGTTTCGATGTGGCGGTTGGCTCACGGGCAGCGGATGGCGCTGAAGAAGGCAAGAAATCTCTTCTGCGCAAGATACTGAGTGGTGGATTGCGATTAATTGTGAAGTATGTGATGCACATTGGGGTTAAGGATACCCAGTGTGGTTTTAAGATGTATACTGCGGAGGCTGCGCACAAGCTGCATAGTAAGCAAACTATCATGGGATTTTCATTTGATCTTGAAATCCTTTACCTCGCATACAAGTTTGGATATAAGATTGCTGAGGTTCCCGTATCCTGGATTGATGCGCCCGGCTCGAAGGTCAATACGCGTAAGGAAGTTCAACGTTTTTTGCGTGATTTGATCAAGATATGGGTGAACGATATCAAAGGTATCTACCGTTAAGGAGCGAAACATGCGCATAGCAATGGTTACCACACACCCCCCATCCAAGGGCTCGTTGAATGAATATGCATATCATTTTGTGCGTTTCTTACGTTTGAAAGTGGAAAGTGTTACAGAGCTTATATTGTTGGTGGACGAACTCCCCGAAGGGCAGACCTTGATGCTTGCGGATGAAACCGGTTCGATCCCGGTGCGTTTGATACCCTGTTGGAAATTCGGGGCAATCAACAACGCTTTGCGTATCCGTGCTGCTGTCAGACAAGTGAATCCCGATATCGTATTGTTTAATATCCAGTTTGCATCTTTTGCCGATAAAAAAATCCCAGCTACGCTCGGACTGCTGACACCCTGGTTGGTTAAGAAAGCCGGTTACACGGTTGTGGTACTTTTGCACAATATCGTAGAAACAGTTAACCTGAAATCGGCTGGATTTGGCGGGAATCCGGTGATTGAGGCTGCCATCCGTTGGTTTGGAAACATCGTTACGCGTTTCCTGCTTGCATCAGACCTGGTAGCTGTGACCATACCCAAGTACGTTGAAATATTGGAAGGAAAATACGGGGCGAAAAATGTAATCCTTGCCCCGCATGGCTCTTTTGAAGAGCCGACCAATATCCAGCCAAATACCATGCCTGCTGGCCCGCCGAATATTATGACGTTTGGAAAATTTGGCACATACAAAAAAGTGGAAATTTTGGCCCAGGCTTTTGAGATGCTGTTGCCCGCGCACCCCGGTGCCAGGTTGGTGATCGCCGGGACGGATAGCCCTAATGTTAAGGGTTACCTGGATGGTGTCAAGGCTCAGTTTGCCCATGTTCCAGATATTTATTTTAGTGGATATGTTTCTGAGGAAGATGTGCCTCGGATTTTTGGCGATGCGTGGGTGGTTGTATTTCCCTATACAAGCACGACCGGCAGCTCGGGTGTGCTGCACCAGGCAGGTGGTTACGGTAAAGCTGTGGTGCTCCCGAATTTGGGCGACCTGGCAGAGCTGGTGCTCGAGGAAGGTTATGATGGCGAGTTTTTTGAGCCGACAGACGTCAAGAGCCTGGCAGATGCTATTTGTCGAGTAATCGATCACCCTGAGCGCCAATTGGAAATCGGATCTTGTAATTTTCTGGCAGCCAATGGTTTGCCGATCAGTGATGTGGTAGATTGGTACATCATTCACTTCCAACAATTATTAAAACGGAAGTAAAATAGCTTGAATTTTATACGCGACAAGGTTATTGAAAGGGAGCTTCCATGGATATTATTAAATCATCTCGTGGTAACACGCCTATTCTGCAGCTGAAAGGCCGTTTCGACGCTCATGAGGTCGCCCCGGTGCGGGCCTGGTTTAATGAGCAGTTTGAAGCTGGTCGGATGCACCTGGTTGTTAATCTGGGCGAAGTAAATTTTATTGATTCGTCCGCTTTATCAACACTGGTGCAAGGTTTGAAGCACTGCCGGGAAAAAGGTGGTGAGTTGTCGCTGTGTGTGCTTCAGCAGCCAGTTCGTGTAATTTTTGAACTGACAAGACTGGACAAGGCCTTTTCGATTTATGCTGACGAAGAGTCAGCTTGCAATGGTTAATGGCGAACTGGCTAACTAACGAACATGTTTTTTGATACCTTTTCCAATCAGCAGGATAGATTTCATTCGATTGCCTCGGTCTGTATTCGCGCAGGTGCAACCTGTGTGCGCCTGTCTCAAAACGATATCATACTCGACACTTATCCTGCTGATGGAGTGCCCAAAGACCCATCCCTGGTTTCAAGTCTGGAATCGGGGCTTACCATCCAAGTTTATGGTCTGTCCGGCGAATTCTGGCAGGCCATTGCTGAGACGATGCTTGAGTTATTTTCCAGCATCCTGAATAATGAGGCCGAACTTGAAAGCCTGACTGCTGCATTGGTTGAAACTCAGGACCGTTTGGTTGCGCTTTATGATTTGAGTAAGGCCACCCATCAACCCCTGGAGAGCCCGGCCCTTTTTGATTTGCTGGTTAGTGAGTCTTGTCGCCTGCTGGATGTTGAAGGAGCTTTTGCCATTCTGATACAGTCTGGTCAGCCTGTGATCATTCGCCAGGTTGGTCCGGTCCCACTTCCCGAAGAGCAAATTTACGCTGCGGCGGACGTTTACCGCAGCACTCCACGGCAGAATATTATCAAGAATTCAGACCTGCTGCCGGCGAATCTGCGTAACATGCTGATCGTCTCCATCCAGGTACGCGATGATATTTTCGCGGCGATGGGTGTATATAATAAGGCCAGTGATTTTACTTCCCCTGATATAAAACTAGCGAAGGCTCTGGCCGGACAGACCGGGGCAAAGATTGAAAATGCTATGCTTGTGCAGGAAGCCCTGGCCCGCACCCGGTTGGAAACTGAAATGAGACTTGCGAACCAGGTGCAAACGGCGCTTTTGCCGCAAAAATTACCATCCTTCCCGGGTACTGATCTTTATGCGACATCCAGCCCGGCTCTCGAAGTTGGAGGAGATTTTTTTGACATTGTTTCACTGCCTGGTCAGCCTCTAATTTTTTTGGTGGGAGATGTAACAGGCAAAGGTATGCCGGCGGCTTTGTTAATGAGTATGACTCGTACGGTTGCCCGATCTGCGGCGCGCAATATGCCATTCACGGAACCGCACCAGTTGATGAGAAGATTAAATGCTGATTTGCTGGATGACTTTTCCACGGTTGGGATGTTTACGACTGCATTCATCGGAATATTCGATCGGACTACGCTAGGTTTGTCTTTTTGTAATGCCGGGCAGAGCCCCATTTTATACATCCCGGTAAACGGGTCTCCAGTCATGCTGGAAGCACATGATATTCCGGTGGGAATCTTCGATGGATATGATTATACTTCTCACAGCCTGGCTGTTTCTCCTGGCGATGTATTTGTTGTGGCCACGGATGGATTTCCGGAATCTCGGGATCCAGGTGGCGAAATGTTCGGTTATGAGCGGTTGTTAGATTTTTTTGGTACCGTGCGCCAGAAATCCGCCAGGGAAATGAGTGAAATGCTTTTCGCCACGATCAATTTATTCTCGGGTAACCATCCCCAGGACGATGATCGTACCCTTATCATTCTGAAAATTATCTAACCATGCCCACTCAAAAAATTGTCATCTCATCTTCTTACCAGGACACTCGCATTGCCGATGATGCATTACGTTCAGCGCTTGTTGCAGTGCAGATTCCAGAAGAGATCATAAGCAGCTGTGAATTGGCTCTGCATGAGCTGCTCATTAATCTGGTAGACCATGCATACGGTGGTGATCAAACCCAATCAATCACTGTTTGGCTGGGTATTAAATCTGATACGCTGGAAATACAGACTTTTGATACTGGGAAATCTGCCAATCTTGATTTAGATGCCATTTCCATGCCTGACCCGGATGGCCTGGCAGAAGGTGGTTATGGGATGGCAATTATTCAATCGCTGGTCGATACGTTGGAATATCAAAGAACTGGTGACCAGAATATCTGGACATTGAGAAAAAAAGTTAATTAACTGTACTAACAATACTGCGGTCTCAATCTTAATTATCCGGTTCTTTTTGGTAATGCTGACTTGCTCAAGGAGTATTAATGTCTCTGCAAATTGATCCCATAGAGTACACAATAAAGATAATCTCTATTGCACTTTCTGGCCGGCTGGATGCGTTTGCTTCCCCAGCCTTGAGGAAAGTGTGTGATAAATTTATCGAAGATGGTATTATCCATATCGTTTTTGATTTGGGAAATGTCACGATGATTGACTCCGCTGGGCTGGCTGTTTTGATCAGTGCGCTGAAAAAAACACGCCTGGGCGGTGGCGACGTGCGGATTATTTGGCCGCAAGTGGAGGCCGCCGCTCGTATTCTGAAATTGACCAAGTTTGACCAGGTCTTCACTTCCATCGAAGCGTCTCAGATCATTCCGAAGGGTTTTTAAATTTTTCTAGGGTGTGATCGATAGGTATTTTGGGTAACCATGACTACAATTCTAATTATTGACGATGATCCAAACAACCAGCGCATCCTCAGTTACACTCTGCGGAAGGCTGGTTTCACCGTTTTGCTGGCCTCCAATGGACAAAGTGGACTGGATATTTTGCGCAACTCCCTGGTTGAGCTTGCGATCTTGGATCTTTCCATGCCAGTGATGGACGGGCTGAGTCTGCTGCGTCTGATCCGTGCGGATCAGAATCTAATCAGCCTGCCTGTCATCATTCTGACAGCGAGTGGGGATGATCAGGAAATTGCCATCGCCGCACAGATTGGTGTCCATGCATTCCTGACCAAGCCATCCAGTTCACGTGTCTTGCTCGACACTGTAGAAGCTGCTTTGACTCGATCATAAATTCCAACGTTTATAAGCCAGGGTGGGTTCCCGTTGGAAGAATTCCTGGAGATAAAAACAGGTCATGAATCGTTCCCTTACATCTGCCAGCCTTCTGTTGATGGTAAGTATGACTGTGGTCAATGCAGGTAATTATGTATACAACCTGATCCTTGGCCGCTGGCTCGGTCCGGCTCTGTTTGCAGACCTGTCGCTGATCGTTACCCTGTTACTCGTCGTTACTTTTATTACAGTTCCACTCCAAATGACCACTGCCCGTTACACTGCAATTTATACTGCCGACGGTGACTTTGCCGCTCTGGCTGGGGTTCATCTGTGGACCGAACGGGTTGGAATAGGATTTGGGTTACTACTGGTGGTTGTGTTCGCACTGGGTTCACAGTTATGGCAGTCTTTTTTTAATACTGCTTCGGCCATTCCGTTCATTATATTTGGAGTGGCGCTGCCTTTCAGCCTGCTGCAGGGGGTTGAGCGTGGTATTCTTCAAGGCCAAACGCGTTTTGGCATTTTGGCAGTTACCTACCAGGTGGAGATGTGGACACGGTT
>CAINXK010000524.1 GCA_903854805.1 uncultured Anaerolineae bacterium | reverse complement strand
ATGCGCGGGTATTGACCTTTGAAAATCAGACTTTCGTATGTCATTAAGCCAGGTTCCAGTTCGGCAAAAGAAAAGGGTAACAAATGCAAAACTGCGGTGCGTCCTGCCAGCGTTTGGCTGATTTTTTCCATTAGTAGGAAATTCGATGAACCAGTCAGGATAAATTGAAGCTGCCGGTTCTCGTCCACCAATTTTTGGATGTAGGAAAACAGGTCGGGGGTGTTTTGGATTTCATCCAGGATTGCACCAGCGGGATAGTTGGAGAGGAAACCACGAGGATCAGTCAGGGCAATTTGACGGATATCCGGTTCTTCTAATGAGACGTAAGGTAGGGCTGGAAAAGCAGCTTTGACTAAGGTAGTTTTCCCTGACTGGCGCGGCCCAGTCAGGGTGATGACCTGAAATTTCTGTGCCAGGGCGATGATTTTGGACGTCAGAGTTCTTGCAATCATGAAAGCGCTCCATGCCAGTGCGATTTGCTAAGCAAATCGTGCCGGGCTTCCTTATTACGTGAAAGTGGGCTGTTGAGCACTTTCATCATAGCATGTCTCGCGCAAATACGCAACCGTATTGCATAATTACACAAATATACTTCTGGCGGAGCAGGATTGGTTACTGAATCCTTATTCAAAGTATTCCGGAATTTGGATAAGACCGAGCAAGATCGGTCGCTGAAATTTGCTGAGCGATGGCAGTTTTCTTCTCGGAAAATTACGCAGCAAAGAGCCAAGAAAATATTGAAATTAAGGTGAGTATTGGCAAATCCAAACATCGCTTGTCTCCAGACAAGTACGGGGACTGTGCGATTTTCTCTGATTACTCATCCATACGAGATCGGAGCGCCGCATTTTTTCCTAAAGAGCCAGGTCAAGATACACCGCCCGGTATGCTGAAAGGTCTTTGACCTCTCGTATGGGCAGCACATCCACCAGTGTGCCAGTTTCGGACAGGATTTTGCCAATCGCTTCCGCCACGCCCACGGTGGAACCGGTGCAGGTGGCATAGGTAACAAGGATTTTATTCGTCATTACACCACCTTAATGACAAGTTTGCCTTTGGCATGTCCTGCGCCGAGATAACGCAGCGCTTCAGCGACCTCGTTCAACGGGTAGCGTTTATCAATCACCGGGACAACTTTCCCGGATTCCAACAGCTCTATGAGTGTCAGCATATCTTCCTGGCTGATATGCGCTGAGACATTTCCCATGGTTCTGCCATCTTTTTCCGACATCCAGCTTCCCAGCAGCATGGCCTCGAATATTTGCCTGGTTTTGCCTCCGGCCATGACGTAATTTCCATTGGGGGTTAACGCCTGTTTGTAGGCGGCAAGCGGATGGTATCCGTTGGCAGCAAAAATCAGGTCGTATCGCTGCCCGCTTTGGGTGAAGTTTTCTTTGGTGTAGTCTATGACATGATCTGCCCCCAGGCTGCGCGCCTGTTCCAGATTGCGGGCGCTGCACACGGCGGTGACTTCCGCCCCGATGGCCTTGGCAATTTGAACCGCAAACGTCCCCACACCGCCAGCGGCTCCATTGATTTAAACCTTTTGCCCCGCCAGAATTTTTCCGCTGTTGCGTAACCCTTGCAGTGCGGTGAGGGCTGCCACCGGGACTGCCGAAGCGGCTTCAAATGACAGATTGGCCGGTTTTAGCGCCAGGGATTGTTCTGGTGCTGCCGCATATTCAGCGAAACCGCCATGCCCAATATCCCCAAAGACCTCATCGCCAGGTCGAAACTGCTTGACGTTTTTGCCAACCGCTTCCACCTGTCCCGCAATGTCCGCGCCGAGGATGGGGTTTTTGGGCTTGAACAGGCCCATACCCATCAGCCGCACCAGGAAAATATCCGCCGTGAGCAAATGCCAATCAAGCGCATTGACGGAGGCAGCCTGGACCTTGACCAGCACCTCGTCATCTTTGGGAGCGGGTTTTTCCACTTCTTGCAGCCGCAGAACATCAGGTGATCCGTATTGTGTGTATACAATCTCTTTCATTGGGTATTCTTCCTTATTTTGGTGCGGTGCTATGATGCAGCATCGCAGTTCAGTGGGAGGCGTAAGTT
>CAINXK010000523.1 GCA_903854805.1 uncultured Anaerolineae bacterium | reverse complement strand
GGGCAATCTGGTACCCAGAGAGTATGGTCGGCCATGCCATGGATAATTTCGTCCCCATCGGTGGCGACTGCGATTACAGTTCCCTGGCGGGCTTTGGCCTGCTGAATCTGACTGATCATTTTTTCGTGCCATGGATCGTTGGGGGCAATGCATACCACTGGCATATTCTGATCAATGAGCGCAATTGGGCCATGCTTCATCTCCCCGGCTGGGTAACCTTCAGCGTGTACATAAGAGATTTCTTTGAGTTTTAGCGCTCCCTCATACGCGATGGGCATGTTGATGCCACGGCCCAGGTACAGGCAGTCGCGAATGTTTTTGAGCGCATAGGCGACCTTTTCTACGTCCGGTTCGCGTTGAAGGGTGCGACCAACCAGGTCAGGCACAAGCCTAAGGTCAGCCACCAGTTTTTTGCGAGTTTTCTCATCAATCACGCCGCGCAGATCTGCAAGCAGGATTGCCAGCATGTATTGATCCACCAGGGGTGCAGTAAATGCTTTGGTGGACGCTACGCCGATTTCTGGACCACTTTGCATGGCTATACTGCCGTCGGCGACTCGCATGGCTTGCGAGCCAAGCGCGTTGACAATACTCCAGATCAGGGCGCCTTTTTTCCGGCCTTCTTCCATGGCTGCCAGGGTGTCAGCGGTTTCGCCTGATTGTGAAATGGCAAGTACCACCGTGTTTTCATCCACGATCGGGTCGCTATAGCGAAATTCGGAGCCGATGACTACTTCAACCGGCACCCGCGCAATTTTTTCGAGCAGGATCTTCCCGACCATGCCGGCGTAGGCAGCTGTACCACAGGCCGTGATGTAGATCTTCTGGATGCGCCTGGCGATATCTGCGGTTAAATTCAATTCTGGCAGGCGTATTTTCCCGTTTTGAAAATCCACCCGGCCGGCCAGGGTATCGGTCAGCGAGCGTACCTGCTCGTGGATTTCTTTTTGCATGAAATGCCGGTATTCGCCTTTTTCAGCGGCTACCGGATCAAACGAGACCGTGTGAATTTGTGGCTCGATTGCAATTCCTTCAATGGTCTCCACGCGCAAAGAATTCCTGGTCAGGATGGCCATCTGACGTGATTCTAGGAAGATGACTCGCCTGGTGTGTTCCAGGATGGCTGGGATATCTGAAGCAATGAAATTTTCCCCTTCGCCCAGGCCGATGACTACCCCACCGGCATTTCCTATTCGCGCGCAAACGATTTTATCGGGTTCATCTGCGCTCATCAGTACAATCCCATGCGCGCCTCGGATCTGTTGAATGGTCTTACGGGCTGCCTCGGTCAGGTTCAGACCAGTCGATTGGTATCGCTCGACGAGATGCACGATGGTTTCAGTATCGGTATCTGAGTTGAACTGTACGCCTTCAGCGCTCAATTCATCCTTTAATTCCAAAAAATTTTCGACGATACCGTTGTGCACAACCACCACTCGTCCAGAATTACCAAGGTGAGGATGTGCATTGCGGGCAGATGGTGCGCCATGGGTTGCCCAGCGTGTATGACCGATCCCAGGTTGTCCACTGACGGGTTGACTTGCCACCAGTTTTTCCAGGTTGACAAGCTTTCCGGCTGCCCGCCGGATTTCGATATTTCCATCTTCTAAGACTGCGATGCCGGCCGAATCGTAACCACGATATTCAAGCCGTTTTAAACCATTGAGAATGATCGGCGCCGCGTCACGCGAGCCGATATATGCCACGATTCCACACATAGGGAATTCCTCCAACAATAAAAAATATTTGATGCATGTCCAACTGCTTTCAGACAACACGCTGAACGCAATTTGAGCATGTTCTGCCATGCCACGTGTTTTGTCCCGCGGATTACTCTGCTGGCTTTTTACAACGAGCTTAATTTGGAGGGAAATTTGTTCGGGAGTGGCTCTCCCGGAGGGCATCCGCTGATCATTCGATTTTCCTTGCTCAACCTGCCATTAACCTAAAAAAGCAAGTCAAGCCAGTTAACTCCATCCCGCGATGGAGAACCCTCATCCTCGTCACCCCATCAAAAATACCGGGGCCAGTCTATAAAATCGAGATAGACTATTGCGCTGTTTTCCCTTTGGTAAAATATCTGCTGCACGCCTCCTTTTCGGTTCGGTTAATAAAATTATACACTAAAAAGCAGGCGACTTTTTAGGGCCGCCTGCTTTTTAGTGTATTTTCACGTGTTTATCCACCGCCGCCTGGTCTGGTCGGAATTGGCGTAGGCGACTCTGTTGTTGTTGGTGTGGATGTCGCCTTTGGTGTATTAGTCGGCGGCGGGGTGACTGTCTTTGTCGGCGTCCGCGTGGCCGTATTGGTGGCCGTGTTGGTGGCTGTGGATGTCTTTGTGGGCGTCAACGTAACGGTTGAGGTGGACGTTTTAGTGGGTGTCAACGTTTTCGTGGGTGTCAACGTGACTGTCGATGTCTTGGTGGGCGTCATGGTAATAGTTCGTGTTGGCGTGGTTGTTCTGGTGGGTGTCTGTGTTCTTGTCGGGGTCTTTGTAATTGTCATTGTAACAGTAGGAGTAAGTGTTTTTGTCGGTGTTTGAGTGACGGTTGGCGTCCTCGTAGGCGTCAATGTGATCGTACGGGTTGGCGTGATCGTCAGCGTCGGGGTAAGAGTCCTGGTTGGGGTAAGAGTCCTGGTCGGAGTGAGGGTAACGGTGGCGGTTTTGGTGGGCGTCAACGTGATAGTAGGCGTGGCGGTTTTGGTGGGCGTCGATGTGATTGTGGGCGTAGACGTGACTGTCGGCGTCCGAGTTGGTGTCCGGGTGACGGTGGGCGTCCGTGTGACTGTCGGTGTTCTGGAAATGGTAGGCGTTACGGTGATGGTGCGCGTCAAGGTGGTGGTGGGCGTCAGGGTAACCGTCACGGTAGTAGTCAGGGTGCGGGTCGGCGTAAGTGTTGGGCTTGAGCTGGCTGTGGCAGTTGGCGTAATTGTATTCGTCTCGGTGGGCGGACCCGTCGGTGTGGGCGAGCTGGTACTGGTTTTTGTAGGTGTCAACGTGGCAGGATCAGGGGGTAATGCAAAACTTGGAGGAATGGAAATTGCGCGGGTTACACGGAAGCGTTCGACGATGCCTTCGCGATAAGAAGATAGATGGAAATCTGGCCAGATGGTGTTTATAAAAGGCGTCAGGTATGGATAATTAAAATCGACCGATACCAGAACCCGGTCACCAGGGCCGCCAACATCTTCATGTGGGGTGCCATCCAATTCGCATTTGGCATAGTCACTTAGGTTCCTGCCACCCATGTTGGATGGAGAGAAAATATAATTATCTGTAGCCGGGTTGTTGTCAGTGTCACGGGTTGAGCAAATAATAATTTTAAGGAAGCCGTGTTGGGTAAAATAAGTCATGTCGACCGTGTCTGTGGGCAAGGTCGCCGGGTCTATGAACAGAAAATACTGAAAACTATTTGCTACATCGCGGGTGGATAATAAGCGGGCATAGTCTATTTCACGGTTCTTAATAATGGAAGCTTGTTTTGAATCGGGGTTACTGCTGCTGCAATCGGTGCTGCCATCATTATCGCCAACAGCAGAATCGGCAGCTGCGCAGTAGCCCACATTGTATTGACCTGTGGCAGCATAGCGCACTGCCTGGCGCGCCATATTTTGGATAATCAGCCAGGATGAAAATAAAAGGGAAAAATCAATGATCCCGAAAACAATCATAAGAAAGATAGGGAAGGCCAGCGCAAATTCTACTGCACCCTGGGATTTGTTTTTCCTGCGCAAAAATCGACCGTATGGTGGTGAAGAATTAGTAAACATGGTCAGTTTATCCTGCGTGGTTAACGTGAGAGGCGAGTAGCGATTTTATTCGCAATCGCCAGGAATATGGTATCGAGCTGGCCCGCATCGGGAGCTGCGTAATAAATACCACCGCCTTTTTCGGCACCGTATTGCAATAAAGTTTGGCCGAGTGGTGGAAAACCATTAGCGATTTCATTTTGGTTGACAAAAGTAATTTGATTGCCCAAGCCAATTGTAAATAAAAGCGCGCCCTGACCTGGTCTGACAGTGTCAGTATCCGGGTTCGTGACAAAATCAATCATGTCGCGTGCGTAATCGTCAGGGTCATAATGGTCGGTGTCACCACTGCTGTGTCGCGCTGCAAAGACCGCATTGCCGGGTGGTGGCGTGGCACTTAATTGGCTGATGGTTGGGCGCGCATCCTGGTCAACACAAAACCGGATATTGCCGTTTGGTGCTATTGGCCCCCAGGTGTCATTTGGACAGAAGGCCTGGCCTGAATTCCCTGCAGCTATAGTCTGGGGGTCCTGGGCACCATCGTTTGTAAAGCCAGCGTTCGTATAGCCGTCGGTTAGCCAGACGACTACCCAAAGAGCTGTCGTGCGACTGGGTGGAATTGAGCCGGCGAAACCAGTTGGGTAATGTGCGCCCAGCACGTTGCCAGCTACTTTCAGTCCACCACCGCTGTTTGTGATCATGCAGCCGCGTGGGTCACCGGTCAAATCCAGTGAAGCACACCACATTTGTTCAAAGTTGCCGTTGATATCATGTAACCGGCAGGGGCCTTCAAACAACTGGGTTTGATCAGGCCAGGAACTGGCCAAAATATTGCTAGGCCATGGGCATTTACCTTCGCCTTCGTAGACTGTAAGGTTTCGGATGGTATTTTCCACGAGGGTCTGATTATCCGATAATTCCAATTCGACCTTTGGAAAGCGGTCGTAGGTTACGATGCTGACGCGGTCGTAGCCCGGATTGCCGTCATGTGCAAGAAACATGCGCCTGACGAGCAAAATAGCGGCTTTCTTAATTTCTTCAAATGGATGGCATTCTCCAGGATACGCTAAACCAAGAGGGTTGGTAGTTGCGTCTTCGCTTAGGTCGCTGCCGCCATTCGTGTCGGATGTTGGTTGGTTGCAATCTTTGGGGTTTGCTTCATGCCCCGAGTTTGTTTGTGCCATTGAAGTCGATTTGTCGATCAGCAGGACAAGGTCGACCGATGCAGCCTCGGAAAGTGCATCAACCCTGATTGGCACAGAGTGAAAACCGAGCACTGCAAGAAAAAACATGGGGACTGTTTGGGTTACCTCGACCCGAACTAGCTTGCGTGGAGATGCCGAAGCACAGGAAGCATCGATTTCTGGATTGGTTTCACAGGTTTCGATTTTGATATCAACTGTATCTGTTATGCCATTCAGATCCAGAAATTGGTGCGCTTCCTTGATCAGGTTTTCGTTCGTATAACCCTCGCGGAACTGTGAGGTTGCCGCCAGGGCTGCCGCATCGACAGCCCGTCGTAAGCGTGAGTAGCTCACAAACATATAGCCCATGTCAATGGCGAGCCCGACAATAGCGACCAACCCGATGAACATGAGCGCCATAATAACAATAATCTGGCCTTTTTCTTTTTTCTGAGGAAATTTATATTTCTGATAAAGGTTCATAAGCATTTTCCTGTCTAAAATTAATTCTCGGGTGTTGGTTCAGCTGCTGTAAGAGGCATAATCGCATAAGCATGCACGTTGATTGGGTCGGGAATCCCAAAAATGCCCCAGAACTTTAGAATCTGATCATATTTATAATAAATTTCAACCACTACCATGCCTGTATCCGGGGTGGTCGAGTCGACAATCCTGGACTGAAGTTCGCTTGTCGGAAAAGAAGAAGGCTGGCCAGTAAATCCGATGGATTGATAATAGCTCCAGCCATTTTCGCTGCTTGGAAAACGCAATGGGTTGCCATCGTGAATGCTGAAAAAAGAGACCACCACATCGTCACCAGCCTCTGGGCGCAGGCGAATGGGCGAAAGTGCGCCTTTCGATGTTGGATCACGGGTACCATCAGACAGGAAGTTGCCTTCAACAATCTGATCAATATTGGTGAAAAAAAGTCCTCGTAAGCAAAACGTGATCGGGGCACCTGGACAGTTGACAGGATCATATTCTCGAATGAAAGGATCATCATTGGAAGCGAAGCGTGCGCCTTCCCGGGCGGCATCAACCACGGTGATATATTGGTTGAGTAAATTGCCAAATTCAACCATTCCGGTCAGAAGGGATAGCAGAATGACCAAAACCAGGGTCAATTCCACCAGGCTCTGGCCTTTACTGATTTGTTTCTGTCTGGAAAAAATACGTTTAATCATTGGCTAATCTCGGATTCTTGCTTAGAAATTAATAGTTTAGTATTAAGACAATATTAACCCAAATGATGCTAGAGTGTAATCCTACTTTAGTACTAAAGTACTATTTTCTAACAAAATTGAAAGGAATTTTGGAAAGTACATGAGAATGATTGCGCCAAAAACGAGGTATGGACCATAAGCAGTGAAAACTGTCATGGTTTCATAGCGCCGGGTAACGACCAGAATAAGCACGAATACCAGGCTAATTAGACCGCCCATCAGGACCCCAATCATTAATCCGTAAAAAATAAAAGGCCAGCCCAGCATCAGCCCTAATACAGCCGAGATTGTGACATCTCCGAAACCAAGTGCTTCTTCGCCATCATCATGACCGAGTTTTCGGGCGCGATAGCGGGCAAATAATGTGCCAAGCCAATAAAAAATTAACATAACGCCCATTCCAACCAGGCCACCCACGAGTGAAGAGACCAGGTTGTAGCGTATCGTTCCGGTAATGACCCCAAGCAGGGCCCCGGCCAGGCTGACCATGTGCAATATCAGGCGATGCTCGAGATCGATCACAACCACCAGGCCAAAATAGGTGATGACTATCAGCCCAAGCCAATAGCCCATGCGGGTGGGTGGATTTAGCCAGAGTGCCATGGAAATGATGATACCTGCTGCCAGGCTGATATACGTTCGCCATGAACGGGCTGCCCCACACTTCTGGCAGCTATTTAGTAAAAGGTAGTTTTTCCAGCTATAATCTGTATCACAGTGGCTGCAGCCAGGGCGGCTCAGTTCACGTCTGGTTGGCAGCACATCTGAGAGATAGTTGACCAAAAAGCCAGCGATCAGACCCAAAAAAGCAGCAAAAGGTAATCCCATAGTTTAATAATTATACCAACATTAATAATGCTTTTTTGATGAGCATGCTCCAAAATACGGTCAATTTACTCTATTTCAGTTTACAATTGGTTTACAACAGGAGATTATATGGATAAATTTATCATTGAAGGCAGGGTGCCCCTTAACGGCGAAATAACCCCTTCTGGGAATAAAAATTCAGCACTGCCTTTATTAGCAGCCTGCCTGTTGACTGAAGAACCAGTAGTTTTACATAATGTTCCTCAAATCCGCGATGTGGTGGACATGCGCAAGATGCTGGAAAGCCTGGGTGTAGAAATGGTGGATTTGGGGGAAAATTCATGGCGGGTGACAGCCAAGCAGATCCGCTCGGCTGACCTTGATCCAGATCTATCCCGGCGTATCAGGGCATCGATATTGCTGGCTGGGCCGATGACAGCCCGCACCGGCGAACTCAAGCTGCCACCCCCTGGCGGGGATGTCATCGGGCGACGGCGTGTCGACACGCATATCTGGGCTTTGCGACAAATGGGCGCAACCGTC
>CAINXK010000522.1 GCA_903854805.1 uncultured Anaerolineae bacterium | reverse complement strand
TTCTGCTGCTCGGGCGATTAAAAATCGATGGTTTGCCCCCTTCCCCAAAAGGCTCTTCACCCCACCCTGCCCCGTTTTTGTGGCAGGGGGATCGGTTATCGCCTAAAACTGGCACCCTGTGAGTAAATACCAAAATTTAAAGAATGTGCTGATTGGGGCGAATAGACCAGTAGGCAGAAACTAATTCGGCATTTGTATTCTGCTAGGAATTAGCTCACAACCGCCAGATTCGAGCTTCGGATCCTCGGCTGTCAGCCTGCATAAAAAACCTCCGCAGAAGTGCGGAGGTTTTTTATGCAGGCGCGTGCTGTCTGTGCCTGCGCGGTCAAGTTTCAGGATTTTCTGTTTTCCTGTGATTGGTAATCGCGCTATAATTCAGCCAATATCATTAATAATTTCTGATAATTTATTACAAAGCGGGCGGACAATTGAAAAACAAAAGTAGTCTTCCATTTCAAAACATGACCAAAGAAGGTTGGCAAAATTTAGCCCTAGCTTCCGTATTATTTTTCTATATACTCCAAGTTGGATTTGACCTTATTACGCACAATACCTGTGGAAATCTTGCCCTTGATTATTGCGCATATTGGAGTGCTGGAAAAATTGCGACTACAAATGGCTACACCGATATTTATAATTTAGATCTTCAAACACAAGTTCAAAAAAGTATACATCCCCAGGGGAATAATCCATCCATCCCTTTTCTGGTAGTACCTGTACCTTATTTACCATTATTTGTTATGCCCTTCCAGCTATTATCTTTATTAAGCCTTGAAAGCAGCTATTGGATCTGGACCTTTCTTAATCTGCTTGGATTTATTTTCTATGTGCGCTTTTTTATAAAAGAAATGACAGGTTATACCTTGCCCATAAGATTAGTTTTAATAGTAATGCTTTCATTGCCAGTTTTTTTAAACTTATTTTGGGGGCAGGTAAATATCTTTTTAGGAATTTGCGCAGGTGAATACATTCGGGCAACTCTTTTCAAGAAACCTCTTCAGGCTGGGTTGTGGCTGGGAGGTTGGTTACTCAAACCTCAACTGTTGATCTTAATTATTCCCGTTTTGCTTATTCAACGTTCGATAAAAGAGATATTAGGCTTCATTATCGCTGCTATATCAGTTTTCGCAATATCTTTTGGGCTAATCAATATAAAAGGTTTTTTAATTCTGATAAATCTTTTTCTTGGTTATGCTAAAGGGATGCCAACGAATGCCACCGGAATTATGATGAATTGGCGTATGTTAGGTTTACATATTTCATCTTATTTTTCTCCGATAATTGGTTGGGTGGTAATATCAATCGGAACAATATTAACGATATGGGCTGTACTCATTATTTCCAAAAAACCAACGAATGCCGATTTTACAAAAACTGTTATTGCCCTAACTGGAATATTTGCTGCAACGGGTGCGGTTACTTGGCACGCTCATTTGTCAATGTCTATTATCTTGATTCCTCCAATGATGTATCTTTATGTCAGGAAGTGCTTTCCAGAGAAACTATTGTTTCTCTGGGTGTTTATGCCTACTTCAATTATGCTGATTATTTATATCCTGGCTGCTTTTATAAAAGCAAATATTCTACCTGTTCAAATATCAGGATTGTTAGATTTACTCACAGGTTTGAAAGGGTTAATTCTGAATCTAATTATCCTTGCCTGGGCAGTTATTGAATATTCCAAGACTCCACCCTTTAAAGATAGACCTCAGATTAGATGCAATTCTAAAACTGTATCCCCATAGGAATAAAACCTTGCCCGCCAGGTTCGCGCTTTACATCCTCGGCTGTCAGCCTGCATAAAAGAAATGCCTTCACGTTTACGCGAAGGCATTTCTTTTGTTTTGATGGCTCTCATCAGATTAGTGCGAGATACCCTAAATCAGCGCTATTTCGGGGCGTCAACGTTAACCCAGCATGCTGCACCACACGAGTTTTTGGCAGCGCTTTTGCGCGCTATTTTCCAAAGAAACTGCGTGTCATTCGTCCATTCGGCACTTATTCGTGAT
>CAINXK010000521.1 GCA_903854805.1 uncultured Anaerolineae bacterium | reverse complement strand
TCTCAGGCTAGTTCAAAACGTATCATTACGTTTATGCCCAGCGCAATCAGGGAACCGCTACGAAGCTGGACGGGCTGATCTGGCACCAGACGTTGATTATCAAGGCGGGTGCCATTGCTGCTATTAAGATCAGAAATGAAAAAGGCGCGAGTCGGTCCGTCGAAGATGATCTGGGCATGTCGGCGCGAAACATTTAAATCCGGAATAATCAGCGCTCCTTCGGTTCGGCCAATCACAAACGGAAACTGCGCCATCAAGATCTGGCCCTGCGGAGCCGGAGTGTTTCCAGCCGAAATAACCGTCAAAAACGCGCGCGGCAGGATGGGCGCAGAAGAAATTATGGTAGCGCCCTGGTCTGGGACTTGAATATCCCTGGAAATCTGTGTGGCATTTTGAACCGGCTGAGCGAAAGGAGCAGGCGCTGGCGGTGTTGGCGCAGAGCGCTGGGGTTGGCGGACGCTCACGCCCTGATCTGGTGGCGTAGAAACTGGTCTGGACGGAATGACTGCCGGCTTAGACCCACGCAGCGGGATCGGTTCATCTGTGGCGATCGGGATGACTGCTCCCGATGAATTCTTAGCGCCTGCAAGTTTTCCACCCATGCGCCCTTGTAGCACTGGCGTACCCGTCATCGATTTCTCACGGCTGGATGAATACATTAGAAACCCAACCAGGCCAATCAAGATGGCAATAATAACGAAGATGACGATCGGCGCGGCGATCAAGGCAGCGTACAACAACTGCATTAGATCGGGAAGCCTGGCCGAATAGACAATTCCCTGGTACTGGGCTGTGGAATACACCTGGCTGTCCTTCCCGAGAACTCGCACAATGGCTGTGTACTTGCCATCGGGAACTTTACTCTTGCTGAGTGGAATGGTGACATTGCCGGCAGCTGAAGTGATCGCTGCACTGGTAAAGTTCGAGTTTGGAACTTGCGTATTAGTTTGTTCATCCACCAACCAGCCATCAAAACCACCGATCAACTGAGAATTAGTGGTTTTTACTGCCAGGATCAGATCGTTATTCTGCTGTGAAACTGATTGAATTTCAAGGGATGGCAAGCTGGCAGTCGGGTCAAAGATGAAAGGATGGATCAATTCGGTGGCTTTTTTCCCATCCGGGTTGGTAGACCAAGCAAAACGGGCCTGGTCTGTCTTGCTGATGGCAGTCATGCGCAGTTGGTAATCCCTGCCAACAACCAGCTTCTCGGTCGGGATATTAAAGGTATTGTTCTGTTTAATATCCTTAAATTGATATTCAGAAACCTTAGAACCACCTTTCATGTCCCATACTTCAACCTTGACATAGTCCACAAGTTCAGGGGAAGTGGTAGACAGCTGAATATCGTAGGTCAGATTTTGAGGTCTAAACTCAAGCCCCGCCAGGCGTGCGCTAACCGGACTGGGAGGCCCAGGATAATCTGTGAGTGATTCAACGCTGAAGGTGGTCGCCAGAGTCTGATCATCTTTGAGGTTAAGAGTCAGGACAGCCTGGTTAGAGCCTTTTTTGGGATAAATGGACGTTTCTACCATCCACTGCGCCTTGAGCCCATCCATAATATTTTGGAATGCCAGGTTCATATCAGCCCGTTTGCCAATAGCAGAATACCCTCCCGTACTGGCAGCGATACCCTTCAACTCGACTTCATTAATTGCGCCTTCCTTGAAGGATAGCCCAATGGTATTGATTGGGATCTGGGCTTTCTGGGCAAAATCGGATAACTCCATAAAAGTATGCTTGCTGCATACCTTGCCACTGGCATTCTCATCCTTGCCATCAGTAAAAAGAATCAGCGCGCGGCGACCGGGAGGGGCTTTTTGCAACGCTTCGACTGATGAATAAGCAGCATCGTAAAGACAAGTACCCTTGTTCGCCACCTGGTACTGGTCAATGGCATAACTGACCGCCGGGATATTCTTTGTAAAATCCTGGATCAGTTTGATATCTTCATTAAATTGAACAACCGAAAAAACGGAATTATCCGGGGTATTGTTGAGTGCCAGCTTGGCAGCTTTCTTTAGATCCTCGGCAGCCCCACCCATGCTGCCGCTGGCATCCAGAACCATGACGATGTAAATTGGCACATCCGGTTTGGTGATGGAAGTAGGGGCATTAAAATTCGACTGGGGTAAGGCCAGGGATGAATTCTTTGCACCGATATCAAGAACCGGGATATCTGTTTTAGGGTCGTAAACGCTAAAGTAAACTTTCAGGGTCATTTCATCGGTTTTCTCCAGAGTGGAAACCATGCTGACCCGAATTGCCCAGCTAGGCTGCTGGGCGCTGGCAGATAATACCGGCGAAAAAATAAATATTAATCCAAATAGAGCAAGGAAAACCTTCTTGTAGAATTTCGGCACAATATCCTCCATCAAGATAAAGGTTGGCCAATTTATTATAGCAACATTGTATTCAGCTTCCTATCCCCAATTTGAGCCAAAGAAACTCTTTTCACAAAGATCAGCCTCGAAAAGTACGACCAGCTGCCTGGTTTGGCAATTCGAAACCGGCTCACAAGGTTTTTGCCAGGTAAGTTCCCAGATTACCAGCCTGTGGAGGCATCTGATAAAGGAAGATCAATTGATCACGATCAACGAACTTTGGTTCCCAACCATCAATATCGAATGAAATCGTCACGACCCTCGCGCCAGGATTAAGCTGTTTTTCCAGGTGCGGACGCAAACGCGCCACCTGTTTTGATGTCATATACGCAAAGACCACATCCACCTGGCTCAGGTCTGCCCGGTAAAAATCGGCCTGCTGGATACTGATCTGATGCTCCAACCTGTGCTTGCGTACTAACAACCAGCTCAGCAGGCAGTGCAGTGGGCTGATCTCAATACCCACCGCTCGAACCTGAAATTCGCGGACTGCCTGTAGAAGTACACGCCCATCCCCCGACCCAAGATCGACCAATAATTCGCCTGGTTGAACTTGCGCCATCTCCAATGCCTTACGAATACGCGCAGCGGCTGTTGGTCTCCATGGTAAACCGGACAGGTTGGGAACCAAAGACAATCCATAAAATAACAAAAGGATAACTGAGATACCAAAAAGAACAAACAATTGTATATCTGTCATGGCAACTTCCAACCTCCGACATAGCTTCTTCAGGAATTAACATCTGCTGCCAAGCCACTCAACACAAAATAATCCGCGCGGACGCTATTACGCAGTTCTCCAACTTATCAAACCGAACCCTGGGTTTGGCGTCAGCTGCGCCTCAATATATTATAGCGGCATTGGTAGAACAGCTTATTGGCCTGGTCGATCGCATCAATAATCTATAAACATGCGATGCAGAAATTTGACTGGATTAGGCCAATGATTGAACGAGGCAAAGTGATTCTTCGAGCAATTATAGCTTTGAGTTGCCGTAGATCCGATCAACAACAAGTAATTCACGCACCAAACTTTGGGGCTGCCCGATAGGTAACGGCAGCCCCTTTATATTTTCACAATAGCACAAATCAATTTGGGAATAAAAAGCGCAAGCCATCCAATTCAACAATTTAATATTATTCAAACTCCAAAGTTACTACCTGGCTATCCACCAGGACGCAGAGCCATTCTTCCTGCAAAATAATAAAAGGAAAATAGATCAATCAGATCAGTACAAATCAGATCGCACTCTGAGCTTGTTTGAGATTTTCAACCATGCTATGCTGGCAGCCGTTCCAGATCTCTTGAGGGTAAATTATTTGATTGGTTCCCGGCAATTGTTCCATAAACAACCCGGTATTCAGGTTAATACCCCACGGCAAGTAAGCCTTATACGCCAGTTGACTGCAATAGAAAGCATCATCACGGTCGGGGTCCAAAAAATTGAGATTGTATGGACAGCCCAGGTGCTCAAGGCAATATTCTGCCACAGCACTGCGGATCTCAGACTCCTCATCATGAGTCAAGCCAATCTCTGTTAATGGGTATGCGACTCCATAGAAAGTATCCACCAACATGCCACGTTCAGGCATGCTGTGTTCTGTCTGCCAGATTCCGTCATGGATCTCGAAGGTCACCACGCCCAACGCACCGGCCTCTACAAACCGCCCATCGGGGCCAAGATAGATGGCAATATGGTCCACGTCACCAGGCACAAGCCTGCCAACCAGACGCCAGAACTCACCCGGCAAAATATTCGGTTTACCGTTCATGGTGCAAACAATATCCCCGGTTTTTACTTTTAAACCATTCACTTCATATGTATAAATCATAGTATAGCTCCGATAATACTTACGGATTATACGCCTGCTGGTTTCACCAGGAAATCAATCTGATGAGCGATATAGACAAGTTCGGCACTTTCGATCTGGGCCCGGCGCTCTGTCAGCCAGGCAGAGAAAGATTCCCCATTCAATTCCTTGTGACCGGCAAGTGAGAGTTCAAAAAAATGCAGAATAAAATTCAAAAAATAGGCTTCGTCGGCTGGGTACTGGTCCTGAATTGCGTGCACCACCCAATCCGACGCGCCTGACGCCAGGATCTGCGCTCCAAGGCCACGTAGATGACTAAACAGGTGGCGTCCTGCCTGGCTGTCACCGCCTGTCGGGCGCGTGTCCATCGTCTGATGGTATAACCTTTCGATTTCGCGATCCAAGTCCGGCTGGATCACCGGCTCAAACGTGGTTACACCATCAAAATTAATCGTCAGCCAAGCCAGACCATCCGGTTTAAGTAGAGTAAACAACTCGCGCAGGCTCTCGGGCATATTCAATAAATCCAGGAAGGCATGCGCGATCAGCACATCCGCTGGCTGGGGCTGACTGTTGATAAAATCAAAGACATCTGCTTGAACAAAGCTGACCAACACATCCCGCGAAGCATCATACAGACGCAGCTGGTTTGGGCCTAGCAAGTCCACCTGCAGCCCGTTTTGGCCGGCCCAGGTCGGGAGCCATTCTGCCGCGTACTTGATGTTTTCAGCCATCTCATCCACCAGAACGTAATCCGCCCGGGTAAAAAGCCCCCAGCGCAGCAGGCGCGTAAGCATCGTGCCAATCCCTGCGCCAACCTCGATCATGCGCAGCGGATCACTGCCAAGGCTTTCAGCCAGGCGGGTATAAACGGTCCGATTGAGAGCGCGATCATCCACGCTTTGCTTGGCGAGCAAGTAATGAGGAAAAGAATAATCCATGCGATATCCCTGGTTAAATGACAAATAAAATAGTTCCACTCATTTGAAGGGTACGAGCCTGAATACCAGCTCAACCATCCCGAGTTTTTATAAAAGAAGCCTTCCAGCAATTCCCTTCAGTGATATCATAGCTTAAATACAGGCGCATGAAAAGGAGCGGACACATGCAGGATGTTCAGAACTTTGCAAACCAGGTGATCCAGAATGTTGAAAAAGTCATCATCGGCAAACGTGCTGCCATTGAAATGGTGGTCGTGGCCCTTTTATGCGAAGGACACGTTCTCCTGGAAGACGTGCCCGGCTCGGGCAAGACCATGCTGGCGCGCTCGGTCGCTGCCAGCATCGGGATTAGTTTCAAGCGCATCCAGTGCACCCCGGATGTCATGCCAAACGATGTGACAGGCGTTTCCATTTTCAACCAGAAGAGCAATGAATTTGAATTCCGGCCCGGCCCCATCTTTGTCAATATTCTTCTGGCAGATGAGATTAACCGGGCCACGCCACGCACCCAATCTGCCCTGCTGGAAGCCATGCAAGAACAACAAGTCACGGTTGATGGCATCACCCGTGAACTGCCGCGACCATTTCTGGTATTGGCCACTCAAAACCCGATTGAATATGAAGGCACATTTCCACTACCCGAAGCTCAATTGGATCGATTCCTGATGCGACTCTCCCTTGGCTATCCAGGTGCGCAGGATGAACGCCAAATCCTGATCAACCTCCGACGTGAGCATCCGATCACACATCTTGAAAAGGTTGTAGATGGCAGTGAATTGCTGAGACTTCAAAAATTGGTCTGGGATGTGCACGTAGACGAAACCTTGCAGGAATACATCGTCGCGCTCTCGGTGGCTACGCGCAACAATCCAGACCTGGCCCTGGGCATCAGCCCGCGCGGCAGTCTGGCGCTCTTTAAAGCTTCACAGGCCCTGGCAGCACTACGCGGCCGCGATCACGTCATTCCCGATGATATCAAGCTCCTGGCACCGGTCACACTCGCTCACAGGTTGATCCTGCGGCCGGAGGCCGAACTGCGCGGACGCAGCACACTTTCGATCCTGGATGATGTACTCCAGGCCACCGCACTCAATCTCGGCAACCTGCCAAAGTGACCCATCCGCTAACGTGACAGGCTTCCTGCCGGTACTACTCCTACTGATCATCATCGCCGCCGTCATGCGCGATGACTTTGCGCTGACCCTGGTATATTTATTTGTGGGTGCCGCGACTGCCGGCGCCTGGTGGAGTCGCAGATCGCTCAAACAAATTGTGACGGAACGCCAGATGGATGGTCACACTTTTTTGGGTGAAAAGATCATGGTCAGGCTGCAAATCCACAACCGGGGCTGGCTGCCTGTGCTCTGGCTGAATATCCAGGACGAACTGCCGGTCGGTTTGAGCAGCAGTCCATCCTTTTCCAGGGTGCTCGCGCTCAGCCCGGGCGCTTCGACCAGTTTCAACTATAGCCTTGACGCAAGCAAGCGCGGATTTTATCCAATCGGTCCATTAGTGATCACCACCGGTGATATCCTGGGATTGCAGGAGCCAGAACAACGCCAATCACCAGCGTTTTACATCACCGTATACCCTCAGATCATCCCCCTGACATCCGTAAAAATCCCGTCTCGCTCGCCTCAGGGAACACTGCGGCATCACCAACCCATTTTTGAGGACCCGACCCGTGTTTTCAGCAAGCGCGAATACACACCCGGAGATTCGCTGCGCAGGGTGGACTGGAAAGCAACTGCATCCAGTGGACGGCTGCAAATCAAACTCTTTGAACCATCCATCGCCCTCGAGACTTTCATCTTTCTGGATCTTAACAACCAGGCCTATCATCATCGCAGCCGGATCGATTCAAGTGAGTTATCCATCGTGATCGCTGCATCGCTGGCAGCCTGGATCACTGGCAAACACCAGACTGTGGGCCTGATGGTCAATGGCAATGACCCACTTTCGGGATCTGTTCGGCCGCATTCAATCCAACCCAGCAAAGGCCAGGCCCACCTGATGCGTCTTTTGGAAGTGCTGGCGCGTGTGGAATTACTGGACGCCCCTGCGCTGACAGAACAGATTCGGCAGCAGCGCTATCACCTGCCCTGGGGCACCACCCTGATTGTTATCACCGGGCTGGCCAGCCCTGACCTGCTGGATGAGCTCTACCAGGCCCGTCGCAGCGGACAGGATACACTCTTGATCCTGGCTGGCCCTTCAGGCTATGATCCGGAAATAACCCGCCGTGCAGCACAATTTGGGATTCCACTAATCTGCATCGCCAATCTACACGATCTGGATATCTGGCGCAGGTAAATTCTGAATGAATTCTATTTCCCCTCAAACCTTGCTTAACGAAAAGAACTACTGGCGCACCAGCGCCGCGCTTGTAATTGGCATGCTGACCGGCGCCGCCATGACGCTCTTGAGCCTATTATCTCAAATCGTGCCCGACTGGCAGCCCACTTACCTGCCAGTTCTGGCCGCTTTCGCCGCCTTTGAACGCCTGTTTACTTACCACCGAACCAGAAAATTGACCTTATTTTCAAAAGCCTGGATCATCAGCACCACCACAGAATGGGTGGTGATCGGGCTGTTTATCAAAGTCATAGCCGGGCTTTCGCGCGGGTCAGCAGTATTCCGGACAGAAATCGAACACTGGGCGACTGACTTCCCAGCCAGTTTCTTCACTCCCGATTTTCTGTTTGCGCTGGGGTTGGTCATCATAGTCTGGTTTCTCAGTGGTAGTTTTGCCGAATTAATCGACGGTATGGGTCTAAAACAGGCTTTGATCCTTCAGGAAGTTTCCTCAGCGCAGGCCGAAACGCAAACCCCCAGAGAACGGCTGCTCAGCCTGATCACCAGCCTGGGCGCGGTCTTAATCGTCTTCACCGCGCTCGTACGCGTCGATCTGCGCACAGTTTTTGCCCAACCAGTCGCGGCCATCCAATTCCGCCAACTACCTGCACTGGCTGGTGGCGGTGCCAGCACACTGTTTTACTTCATGCTCGGACTGGCTCTGCTCAGTCAGAGCCAGTTTATGGACTTGCACACCCGTTGGAGTTTGCTGCAAATTCCCATCAGCACCGGAATTTCTCAACGCTGGACGCTTTTCAGCCTGGTCTTTTTTGGTATATTGGCGGGCATGGTGGCGCTTCTGCCAACCAGTTACAGCCTGGGGGTCTTGGGCTGGCTCGGCACTGGGCTTGGATTCATTGCCAGGGCGATCTTTTTGATCGGACAAATGCTGTTGGGTGTCCTGCTTTTCCTACTCAGCCTACCTTTTTACCTATTCGGAAATAAATCACCCCTGCCAACTACCCCCGCACCGCTGCCTCCCACACCCGCCCCACCTGCCAATCTGCCAGTCAACACCCCACCGGCAGCCTGGTTGGAAACACTCAAATCGGCTGCCTTTTGGGTAATTCTAGCGGCAATTCTGGTTTTTTCGATCATCCAATACTTGCGCCAGCACCGGGAAATCTTCCAGGCGCTGAGCAAGTTTCCGGCCGGCCGCCAGCTGGCTAAACTATTAAGGCTGCTGCGAATTTTTTGGCAGGGAACGGCAGTCCGCGTTTCCGGGCTGATGCAAGCCGGCCGCGATCGTTTGGGCAAACCAGCAGGCGCCAGAAGGCTAATCTCAGTTGCCGAGTTTATTAACCTGCGGCGCCTCGACCCACGCCAGAAGGTCACTTTTTATTATCTGGCATTGCTGCGGCGTGGAAACGAACAAGGCCTGGCCCGACGCATGTCACAAACTCCCCAAGAATATGCATCGACACTCGAAACCGCACTGCCAGAAGTTGAAACAGAGATAGACTCTCTAACCGCAGCCTTTACTGAGGCGCGCTATAGTCGCCACCCACTGGCAGCGGAACAGGCAAATCAGGCCCAGGCCTTTTGGGAACGGATCAAAAAATCCTTACGCAAACGCATGCATCAATAAACTTTTTCTTTATTTGCCCACCATTGTATACAGGAACTGCCGGATGTCTTCGGCAGTTTGCGCCCAGGTTGGCTGGCGCCGGTAACGCTCCAGACCCTGCAGCGACATGCGCTCCAACAGATCACGATCATCCCCAAGGGCTTGCAGGCGCAAAGCCAGGAGCGCAGCATCGCCTGAAGACACCAGGTACCCGGTTTCAGCATTCGCAATGATCTCGCCTGCCGCGCCGGTGGTACTACCAATCGCCGGCAGTC
>CAINXK010000520.1 GCA_903854805.1 uncultured Anaerolineae bacterium | reverse complement strand
GGCGTTCCTGGTTTTCAATGATGCGGATCTTGTCTTTCAAGATTGATTCCAGGGCGTAAACCCTGCCTATCACTTCCAGGTTGTTGAAGGGGCTTTTGACCAGAGCGACAGTGTGTTCAAAATCCCGCGTGTGTTTATTGACTTCAACTCTGATTCCAATGGGAATGGGTCGATATTCAACATTGATAACCACTCTTGCATACAGGTTGAAATGTTTCTCGTGAATATCTTTGATGACGGAGCCCGGGATAATTTTTTCAATTTTTCTGATCGCCTGGTCGAAATCTGAAAAAGCGACTTCATCCAACAGGGAAAAACCCAGGTCTTCAGAGAACCGGACTGACCCAAATGCCAGTCTTAGGGCTGTCCCGCCTTTAAAAACCAACCTGCTTTCAAATGGGGCCTTGAATAAAATATCCAACATAAACATTTGATAATGTTCTTTTAGAACGTTATCAACCACAGTTTGTTGTTCCAGAGCAAATTTCTGGGCTTGGGCTTGTGTCAGCATAGTATACATAAATGTATATTATATTAACATTGCTATCAAGGGTTTAGAGTACTCACCAGGCAAAATTTTGTGTCCGACATTCCGCACCCCTGGCTTGATCTTTCAGGTAATTTTCGCCACTTAAGGGCATGCTTACCTATCGTTTGACCCTTTTTGGACTATATAAGTCATTGGTATGGCATAAATTTCATAAGATTCATGTTGCCAGCCCAATGAACAACTGAGAAACCAGAAACGCACTATGGATTCAGGTCAAATTGTCACATAAAAATGTGGAAATATTTAATAAAAACGCACTTCTCTTCGTTCAGGGTGCAGGTTGTGTACTTGTTAATATTACAAAAGGGTAGAAAGGAGTTTTTTTATATAGATTTGGTCGGGCGATGCCCGACAAATCTATATCTGCGGGCAAACCAACGTTTTCTTTTGTTCGCGTGCAGAGAAACTTGACTGGTTAAGCCCTGGAAAAAGCGCCGTGAGTAAATACGAATTTTATATGCTCTACGGCTTAAGCAGGGTTCGGTGCGCAGGATTATGCCTTTTCAGCCTCCCGTTTTAGATCGGCGGCGTATTGTTCAAAGGCTGGCCGAAAATCCGGCAGGGATCCTGCGATCATTGGCAGCATCAGCCCGGTGTACACTTCCGCCATCGTAAAATTGGTGGAGCCGTCGGATTGAGGATCCAGGGTATAAATGCGGTCTCCCTTGAACATAAAGTTCCCATCGCTCCAGGTCATGTTCTTGCCAGGGACAAATTCAATCACTTTGAGAGAAAAGGTGCGGGTTGGGGCGATTTTGGCGACAAGTTTAATCGTTTGACCCAATGCAATCTCACCTTCCATGCTTTTGATCGTCGAGTTCCAGCGCGGAAAATCTTTGGCATTGGTCATCACTGCCCAGATTCTATCCTGTTTTGCCTTGATGTTAATCCCGACCGAATATTCCATACCATAGGTGCTGTTGGTTTTGTTTGCATGACCATCGATTACGATATTATGAGACATTGTTGACTCTCCTGAACGTTATAATGCCCGAATCCGATTGTTTTTTGGGTTATGTTCCAATTCAGCCAGACCGAGGGCTTCCATAAGCGGCGGCAAATACATGCCGAAACGACCTCGCAATCCCTTTTTCAACCCATACCAACCGTTTACTGGATTTTCTGGCGACCGTCCCCAGGCTTCCACGGTTCCTTCGGCGGCGGATTTCTGTTCGTCAGCACTGCCTAACAGCATCCAATCTCCGTGAGTCTTGAGCATGGCGTGGAGATCTTCGATGCAGCGCAGATGATAACGAAGCTCGGTTTTGCCGACGATACAAACCAGCGCGGGTGGTGCAGCTGCTTCGTCACGGTACATGCTGTACTCCGATGTTCCTGGCGGAGTCTTTAACAGCCAGGGGGTTTCTTTCGTGCCATTTCCCATCAAATTGTCTGCATCCATTTTTTCCATTTCTCCTATGATACCAAGTAAAATTAGCTGTCTCAGCTTCTTATCAATAAGACGAAAATTTTTACTGAAAGGGTTCGGTCAAGGCAGGAGTTTCAGGTAAAATCATTGCGGGAACATTCATGATAAAAAAATCCGATCCCGATGTCAATTTGCAGGCTATAGACCAGGATGAGTTTGGCGTTCTGGCCGAATCTTACAGGCGCGAATTACACGCACACTGCTACCGCATGTTGGGTTCTGTTCAGGAAGCCGAAGAAATAGTCCAGGAGACGCTGTGGCGTGGGTGGGACCGGCGCGATACCTATCAGGGCCGCTCGACACTGCGGGCCTGGCTGTATAAAATCGCCACCAACCTGTGCATCGATGCCCTCCGGAAAAAGCCACGGCGCTTGTTACCTGTC
>CAINXK010000519.1 GCA_903854805.1 uncultured Anaerolineae bacterium | reverse complement strand
TTCATTATCCATATGCGCCAATTTATATTCGCCGGGTCCAAAACCAATCGTTGGGATCCCCATGCTTACCGATGTGACGGCATTGGTGCTGAAATCCCAAAAGTCAAACTCACTGGGGGCAATCCCAAAGGTTTGCTGATAGGCAGCAATACAAGCCTTACTAAGTTCATGCTCCAGATCGATTTTCCAGGCCAGGTGAAATGGCTCATAATTAATCTCCATCCCGGTCCAACTTTTTCTCTGCAGGCTACCCACACGCCAGGTGGCTTTTTTGCCCTGAATAAGTTGATCCATTTCTTTTTTTATGGCATCTTCAGTCTCGCCAGGCACCATTCGCCTATCCAGGTACACCTCACATTCAGAAGGGACTGCATTTAATGATGCACTGGTGCTTGAAATCTGTGACATTACCAGAGTACCCCGCGGAGCAGCTCTTTTCATGAGCTCCAGATTTGTTTGCTCAACCCGCTGGATGATCTCGGCCATTTCATAAATAGCATTGACACCTTTTTCTGGGGCTGAACCGTGCGCAGATACGCCCTGTGTTTTGATGGATACCTGCGCTTTACCCTTATGCCCGAGTGCGAGCTTGTTACCGGAAGGTTCACAAATAACCATATAGTTTGGTTTGAATTTCAGCTCTTTGAACATGTGTTTCAGGTTTTCCCCATCACAATCTTCCTCAAACACAGTACAGGAAACATATAGGGTTTTACCAGAATCAAGCCCAAGTTTTTTGGCAATCGCGCCTGCGTAAATTGATGCAGCTACGGCTGATTTCATATCCACTGAACCTCTTCCATGAAGACAGCCGTTTACTATATCTCCGCTAAAAGGCTGATGATTCCATCTGCCTTCATTATTTACGCTGACCGTATCAACATGAGAGTCGAACATGATTGACTTGGGTCCATTTCCAATTCTTCCAAGTACATTTCCCATCAAATCGATGGTAACTTCATCATATCCAAGATCAATCATTTTCTGCTGAATAAACTTGATGATTTCCTCTTCCTCGCCGGAATAGCTTTTTATTCTAACCAGGCTTTGAGCAAATTCAACAAGATCGTTTTTTATTTCTGACGGAACCATGTCCAAATTATTCATTCATAACCTCTTCTTTTATTCCTGGCGGGATCGAAATACCGATGCATTAATTTTTATCGAAGACGAGCTAAATTATTCCATAGTTTATCTTGGAAATACAAATTAAATCAAAAGTGATCTCCAGATAAATCAAAATCTGGAGGAATTCCAGATTATAAAACTCAGTAGGTTTCTTGGTCATTGATGACCACTCAAGCCGATGGATTGCTTATTGTCGGGACACAGGTAAGATGCCCCCGGGAGTAAATATCCAAAAATCCGAGTTTAGCCTGCAGGTGGTTGCTATCAGAGGGCTATTACACTGACAGCCAGGAACCAGAGCAGGTACAAAATATGTTATTATTAACTCACTTACAAACAATAAGCTCTCTGCCGATTGATGATTATTCGCCTGTGCTTAATATAAAACATGCCAAAGTTTATCAAACAGAAATTCCGAGATGGCTGAAAATATCTCGGAATTTATATGCTGCAGATTGATCTTCAAGCTCTTTTGGCATAAAACGCAGCTTAAGATATTCGATGCTTATCAGCTGTTCCACGAGCGCGCCGCTCTAACCGTTCTTCTTCAAACTGGCGTATAATTTATTGAATTCCTGCAATTAGCACGGAGAACGGGCAGCCCATGGGTTTATCGCTAATTGTTTCCAGGCCTCAACATGCAGAGAGACATTTTTTCAAAACCAAAGCCTGTGTTAAACAGCTATTGTCATTCGCCCAACCTGGCTTGCGTACTCACTTCAATATTGATCGAGGTTTAATCTCATGACCAAACTTGGCCATTATACCCTGCACGAAGAGCTCGGACACGGAAGCTTCGCAACGGTCTACCGTGCCACCCATGGCGCCCTGGGTAACCAGGTAGCGATTAAGGTGCTCTCAATGGGCCTCAGCGGGGACGATATTGCGCGCAAGCGCTTTACACAAGAAGCCCAGGCCGCTTCGGTGCTCGAACATCCCCACATCGTGCGCATCCTGGATCTGGATGAGGACGATGGTCAGGTCTTTATCGCCATGGAGTATGTCGCCGGGAGTAACTTGAAAAAACGCCTGGCAGAACCAACATCCCTGACACAAAAAGATATTTTTCGCATTTTAGGACAGGTTTCAGAAGCCCTGGATTATGCTCATTCAATGAGCATCCTGCACCGTGATGTCAAACCGGAGAATATTCTCCTGGCTTTGGACGGTAGCGCGCATTTATCAGATTTTGGTCTGGTAGGCGTGGCTGAGGCAGCCCACCAGGGCAGCGTCGCTGGCAATGCTGCGTATATTTCGCCAGAACAAGCTGAGGGAAAAACACCTGACGGTCGTTCGGACCAATACTCATTGGCGGTCCTGGCGTATGAATTATTGGTGGGCGAACTGCCATTCAAGGGAGATAGCTCCACTGCCACAGCCTTGCTGCACGTCACCAGGCAGCCACCCAATCCCCGCAGTATCAATCCTCAACTGGCTGATGAGGTCAGCGAAGTGCTGCTCAAGGGTTTAGCAAAAGACCCTGCTAATCGCTATACCAGCTGCAGCGACTTTACTCAGACTCTCGTTCGCACCATGGAAGAGGGTCAACACCGTCAATACCGCGAGCTAATTGCCGAGTCGCGCAGCTTGTTGGAAAATGGGCAAATTTCTGAAGCTCGTGCCCGGCTCGATATGGCCAGGAAACTCCTGCTCGAACGCCCAGAGCTTCAAGACTCCATCTCCGAGCTTGAAGCCGCCAGCGAAACGGCTGAAAACTACGAACAGATGCTTGCTGATTGGCAAACAGCTCAACAAGAAGCCAGGAACGTGCTGGAAGTTTTTCCGGATTACCCTGATTCCGAAGGCATCTTCGTATTCATGGGCTTACGCAAAGCTGGCTGGAGTCTGCCGGCACCGAGCGAAATGATCCTGCAAACAGGGCTTGGACTTCTGTTGGGTCTACCATTGCTGGGCTTGATCATCACTCTGACTTTTCGCTGGATTACACGCTAATTTTTCGCCAATTCCGATAACGGACACAGGCAAACAAAACACCGTGACCACCTCCGCGCGAACGCTCCTGCCATAACCTCACCCTGCTTGTGCTTACGCTGAAAAACAAGCTTAATCCCCCGGTTTCGAAATAAAGAAATTAGATGAGCAAACCATGTCAAAGTTAAAGTTAGATTATTTGGGTAAATACCGTATCATCGATGAGATTGGAGAGGGCCGGTTCAGTATAGTTTACCGCTCCGAGCATCCCTTTCTCAAAAAGCCTGTAGCAGTCAAACTCATGCTTCCGGATCTCTTCCAAAACGCGGAGTTCATTCAGCGCTTTATTCAAGAAGTTCGCGGCGTGGCAGCTATCAAGCATGAAAATCTGACCCCAGTGATCGACCTGGTCGAAGACAAAGGCTACCTTTTCATGGTTACGGAATACCTACCCGGCGGTGACCTGCATAGCTCAATCAAAAAAAATGGCAGGATCACTTTCCATCAGTCAGCCAGAATACTTGCTGATGTTGCTGCTGCCCTGGATTACGTTCATAGCCAGGGATTCGTGCACGGAGATGTCAAACCAGGTAACATTCTACTGGCCGAGGACGGCAGCTCCCGGTTGTCAGACCTGGGTGTCTTGCATGCCGTGGAAACATCCGGCGCTGCCAATGCAGAAAAGACTCGCAGCACACCCGCCTACATTTCCCCAGAACAAGCTGATGGTGGACAACCCAGCCCACTTTCTGACCAATACGCCCTGGGCGTGGTGGCGTACGAACTTTTCGCAGGCAGGCTTCCCTTTGATGGCGAAAACCCACTGGCCATTTACCTCAAACATCTACGCGAAGAACTCCCTTCCCCCAGTCAGTTCAATCCGCTGATCACACCAAGGCTGGAAGCAGCCATCAGCCAGGCCCTGGAAAAAGACCCTCAGAAGCGTTTCACCAACTGCCGCGCCTTTGCCCAAGCACTTGGAGAGGCTGAAGCAGCCACAAAAACTGAACAATACCAACACCTGATCGATCGCGCAAACGCTGCCCTGGCAGATGACGACCCAGATGCTGCCCACCCATTAATCGAAGCAGCAATGCAGATCATCCCTGATGAAGCTAGACCGCTAATCGAGGACCTGCAAGCACGCGAACATGCCCAACGCAGCTACTCAAACGCCAGCGAGGCCCTCAATTCCGCGCGTACGAATGCCCAGACATTGCGTGCTGAACTGAATTCTCCGTCAGACCCGGATGGTGTGTTGGCCCACCTTGCTCCGCTGCCGCTGCCATCATGGAAAGCGCTATTGCTGCACTGGCGGTTTAGCCTGCTGATCACTTTTTCGCTTGGAATGCTGGGGCTCGTATTAGGAATTGGCGGAGTAGTTTATGGCAGCCTGGTGCCCGCCAGCTCGATCAGCAAGGCCACCCTGGTGGCGATCGCACGCACCCCCACACCTGTTCCACCCACAGTAACACCCACGCTTACTTTTACACCCACCATCACCCTGACCCCCACTCTGACATTTACACCTACATCATCTCCAACCCTGACACCAGTCCCAACCATCGGCATCGGCTCCAGTCAGAAACGTGGTATCGATGGCATGGTCATGGTCTACGTGCCGGCTGGCTCATTCATAATGGGCAGTGATACCCGAAACGATGAACAACCTGTCCACACAGTCACTTTGGATGGCTATTGGATTGATCAGACCGAAGTAACCAACGCTATGTTTGCCCTTTGCATCCAAGCGGGAGCTTGTGCGCCCAAAGCCAGTAATGCATCCTTTTCTCGTGCCAAGTACTATAACAATCCTGCCTATGCCAAATTCCCTGTGCTGCACATCGACTGGAACCAGGCCAAAGCCTACTGCGCATGGGCAGGTGGCCGATTGCCAAGCGAAGCACAATGGGAAAAAGCCGCACGTGGCCCGGATGCACGCTCCTACCCATGGGGGGATGGCATCGACAAGAGCCTGACCAACTACGCGCGAACCATCGGAGACACCACCCAGGTGGCAGATTACGAAAATGGAAAAAGCGTGTATAACGTTTATGACATGGCCGGCAATGTTATGGAGTGGGTCAGCAGCCTGTACAAGCCCTATCCGTACGACGCCGCCGATGGCCGAGAAGACCTGGCTGCAATCGGCGCACGCGGATTGCGAGGCGGCTCATGGTCAGATAGTGACCTCAACCTGCGCACCACCTTCCGTTCCAAGTTGCTGGCATCCAACCAGGGCGACCTGATCGGTTTCCGCTGCGCCCTTGACACAACACCGTAGGCTTCATTTTACCCTTCGTCAAAAAGCGACCTTAAGACCTGGGCTGGTTGGCATTTTCATGCCCACGCCAGCTCAGGTCTTTTCCGGAGCGCGCTTATTGACATTGGCCAACTTCTGACTTTTCTTCCAGCCTTATTGTCGTATAATTCGCAATCGTCCTTTTTCTGGGACATGCTTGGCGCCCTAAACGGTATAACAGAAACAGCGCTGCCAGCAAACCAGCTTTCGTCACATCTTCTTCTCAACCTGCTTCAAACTACCCAGTCTTAATTATTTAGCACCAGGAACAGGTCAGCAGAATTCTGCGCACCCCACCAATCACCAGTGAATTTTTGAAGTTATTACTGCGCAAAACATGCGAGCCACCCTGCGGGGAAACCCAGGTGTTAAAGACCCTCAACCTGGAAAATACGTGACATGAAGTTACGCTATCCATTTTTTAGATAATCTTTTATCATTTACCAGAAGACACCACAACCAGTCCGGGATAATCAACGTTGTAATAGGCGGCAATGCTGAGCGCTGGCACAAAGCCCCCGGACAGTAAGCATCAAGATGCGACACCAATAGGCGCTTTTTGGAATCATCCTGAAAGCAGCAAGTCGATATTGATGTCCTACGAAAAACTAAAACTGAGGCTTCAGGTTTGGCAGGTAAGAAAGCAATTTAGAAGTACAATGAGCAAACAATGGCAGAAATGAAATTGGATTATTTGGGCAAATACCGGGTTTTCGACGAGATTGGCCACGGCAGGTTCAGCATTGTTTACAGAGCAGAGCACCCATTACTTAAGAAAATGGTGGCTGTTAAACTCATGCTGCCAACTCTCTTTAATAATCCGGAATTAATCCAACGATTTACACACGAAGCAAGCGCAGCAGCGGCCATTAAACACGAGAACATCGCACAAGT
>CAINXK010000518.1 GCA_903854805.1 uncultured Anaerolineae bacterium | reverse complement strand
GAGTTTCAAGAGTTCATGACCGTTGGCTGCATCCCAAATTCGGGCAGTATTGTCAAAACCGGCAGTCGCAATACGGGTCCCGTCGCGGCTGTAGGCCACATCGCGGATGATGTTTTCGTGACCTGCCAGGGTTAAAAGCAGTTCTCCTGTAGCTACGTTCCAGACCTTTGCGGTTTTATCTATGCCGCCAGCGACAATCCGTGTGCCATCCGGACTGAACGCAAGGCCCAGGATGGCCGTCCCATTTCCGCGCAAACTCAGGCCTTTTACACCAGACTGCGCATTCCAGAGCTGAAGATCGCCATCAGCAGTCTCTTGCGCCAGCCACTTCCCGTTCGGGCTGTAGACTGTGCGAATCCCGCTGCCTGCCATACTCATCACTTCCTGACCGGGTGCCAGGCTCCAGATTTTGACGGTTCCATCCAAGCTTGCGCTAGCGAGCATTTTTCCATCCGGACTGATGGCGATATCCATCACCCAGCCGGTGTGCCCGGACAGAGTGAACAGCTCGCGGCCGGTCCCGGCATCCCACAGGCGCACCACGCTGTTGTTGACAGTCGCCAGCCGCGCGCCATCCGGGCTGAAACGGACTTTCCCAACCGCACCTTGAATGGTGAAGAGCGGGTCGCTGGTGCTAGAACGGGTATCCCAGAAATTCACACCTTCGGGTGAGCCCGTCACAAGGTTCTTTCCATCCGGGCTGAAGGTGATAGAAAAGGCATCGCTAAAATTTCCCCGGCTTAAAAGCAGCGCACCGCTTTGGGTATCCCACAGCCTGAAGGTGAGATCATCGCTGGATGCCGCCAGTTTCATTCCATCAGGGCTGAACGCCAGGGTTTCAACCGGGCCTTCAAAGCCGGTCAACACCAGGCCAGGGACACCGGAAGCAGAATCCCAGACTCGCACGGTTCCATCCACCCCACCGCTGGCAATCCATTTTCCATCCGGGCTGTATGCCACCGCCCAAACATCGTCGCTGTGCCCCGTCAGGATCAGGATCAACTGCCCCGAACTGGCATCCCAAATTTTGACAAATTGGGCATCACCCGTTGCCAGCCGGCTGCCGTCCGGACTGAAGGCGACGCGTTGGACACCAAGAGCATCCTTTGGCAGCGTACTTCCCGCCATTTGAAGCAATTCTTTTCCATTGGCAGCATCCCAGATGATGGTCTTTCCGTCTTTTCCAATCCCGGCCACCCGCTTTCCATCCGGGCAGAAGGCCGTCGAAACCACCGCTTGGCCCTGGCCTGATAATGTCTGGCGAATCCTGGAAGAAATTAACGCACGGTGGAGCGCATCCTCGGTTTCTGGCAGTACGCTCCCGTTCATGGACTGGGTTACCGCCGCGGCACGCAGGCCAAGCAAAATGCTTCGTTCCGGATCGAGGTCCAGACTGCTCAAGGATGCGGCAGATAATTCCCGGCTGAATGCAATCTGCCCATTTTTTTGGGCGGTCAGGGCGCCCTGGCGGGCCAACTCGCCCTGATAAAGGGCTACACCGGCCATGATGACAGCCAGAACAAACGCAACAAAGAGGAAGATCGCGCGTCGGCGCAGTTGCTGTGAAGCATTTCGCTGGGTTTCAGCCAGGGTTCGAGCGGCTGCCAACTCACGTTGACTCTGGTGCTCTTCGAACTCAAATTGGGCCAGGCTGGCGGTTAGAAAATCTTTTTCCAAATTATTTAAAAGGTCGGGATGCGCCTCTATAAATTTTTTGGCCTGCATCAGGCGCGCGCCACGGTACACATCCCCCGCATCCCGGCCAATCCTGTCCCAGGAAATGGCAGATTGGGAGAGATGGCGTGAGATCAGCAGTTCTTCGCGATCCTCGTCCAGCCAGGTGCGCAGCGTTGGCCATTCTCGAATCAGGGCTTCATGAGCCAGTTCAACATCACTATATTGGTATACCCCGGCTGTTGTGGGGCTGTTGGTGATCACCAGACGTGAATCGGCCAAGAGCGTCAGCACCTCGCGCACCACGGGCTCGTCTTTGGGTGTACGGATCAGCTCATCAAACGTGGAGCGGCGGCGGGTCTCGCTGGTAGGCTCGCCCTCATTTAACTGAACCAGTTGTAAAAAAATTCTGCGGGTTACTTTTTGCTGCTCTTCATCCAGTTCATCATTGTAGATCCGGTCCGCCGTCTCGGCGATAGCGGTGCGAATGCCGCCTGTGGCAAGATAGCCTGAAACAGTTAGCGTACGACCTTTACGGCGTTGCCAGGTTTCCAATAAGGCATGCGAAAGCAGTGGCAGGCTGCCCGGCTGCGGATCCTGGTTAACTTCAACCCCCAGATCCTTTAAGAGAATCTCAATCAGGCCGGGCTCGAATTCCCAATGGTTAGTTTTTGCCGGTTCTTCGATCGCGCGGCGCAGCTCCCCGGCGTTCATCAGCCCGATATATTCCTGTCGGCCAGCCAGAGCAGCGCGTAATGCCGGGAAAGGAGCACAGGCATTGTAAAAATCGGCGCGCAGGGCGATCATCACGCACACAGGCCCGTCTGGCACGCTGGCAGCGGTCATCAGGTTGTCAATGAATGCCCGCCGTTCTGCTTCATCCTGGCAAAGCGTGAAGAGTTCCTCGAACTGGTCGATCACCAGCAATAGCCTGGGGATATGCCTGGAACTGGTTTGTGATTTAATTTTGGAACCGATCAACTGCCCCGCGGCCAGGTGTAGGGAGCGCTGATCCTGGGCAAAATCATCCATGATGGCGGCGATTTGCGCCAGGGAGGCCGGTTGCGGGCGAATGCTCGATGCCAGGGCCTGGAGCGGATGGGCGGTTGGTGTTAGAAGAATCACCTGCCCGCAGGAGAATAAGGGTGCGTGGCGCAAAGCAGGAACCAGGCCGGCCCGCACCAGGGAGGATTTACCGCTGCCCGATGCTCCGACCACGGCCAGAAACCGCAATTCGGAAGGTTCAGTCTGGACAACACGCAAGCGTTCGACCAACCTTGCAACCAGTTCTTCGCGCCCAAAGAAAATCCCGGCATCCGCTTCATCAAAATAGATCAAACCTTTAAAAGGAGCATCCCCCGGAGAAGGCAATTCTTGAATGGACAGCTCTGCCGCCAATTCCATCAAACGGTCTGCGACTTGCGTCTCATTTTCCAGATTCAGAATGGGGATAAATCGAGCGCTGACCATCGCCAGGTCTGGGAGACGCTGGTTGAGTTCAAGCCGGCTGATCTGGGCATGGCTGTAACCAACCGCAATAGAAAGTTCACGCTGTGTAAGACCCACTCGGCGGCGTAAAAAGCGCAGTAAATCACCAAAATTTGTGAAACGTTCCAGGGCGAGATGAAAAGATTGGTTGGGCATATTTTCCTTCTTTGCTTCATCCCTGTTTTATAGGGGCTCATCCAGGAAGCACTCCATAAAAGAGGGGATGGTTGACAAGATTCTAGATGATTATAGACTAATTTGATCAAATTGGTGAATTTTGGTGAATCCAGTCGCTTTTGGTGAGGGCAGGAATGCTAATGTTGATCCATCGACAGCGGTCGAAAAAACTTTTCAAGCATACAGGAGAAAAAATGAAGAAAAATCATTGGTTCAATTTTGTCATTGCAAGTGTTCTGATCGTTCAGGCAGTTCTCACCGTCCATCAGCTCACCGTGACGGTCCAGGTAATTTCAGCGAATGCCAGACAGGAGCAAAGTATCACAACTGCCGATCAGGCCAGGTAAAACCATTGGCGTCCCGCTTCACCTCGAAACAAATCCGCGCGATGCAGCGGAATATCAACGAGTGAAACTGTTCCACAAATGTCTCATGCCCATTCAAACTATTTCAAAAAGAGGTGTAACCATGTTTGGAGTTGAAGATCTTAGCCGTATTCGATTGGAAGAAGCCAGAAAAGAAGGATTGCGATCACAATATATTCACAGTAGCAAAGGTGAGAATCAGAAATCGGTCATCAGGCGCAAGATGGAAACAATCGCAAAGGTAATGTTGCTTGCCATCACCTTGATATTCTTTTTATGGAAATGACATAACTGCTTTGATGAAAAGAGGAAAACATGAAAACAAAATACCCATTCGTTTTAATAGTTCTGCTTTTTGTCCTCTTCGCCAGCGGCTGCGCACAACCGGCGCCGGTTAACCCAGCTGACCGCTTTGCAGGCAGCTGGTCTGGCGTGATGAGTTTTTCCACTGATCCATCCCACACGGAAGATATTGTTGTTACCCTCCCAACCGGTTGTTCAGCTGGGGGCGTTTGCGGCGAGCTAAACAATACGAGCGTGGGTTGCAAGTGGGAATTGACACTGGTAACAATTAACGACAAGGTTTTCACGTACAAGTTCTCGAAGACATTGAGCGGCGAATGTCCTTCGGGCAGCGGTGGAACACTGACAATGCAATCAGATGGCACTTTGTTTCGTGAGCACAAAACACCAGACTTTACGGCAAGCGGGCAGCTCAAGCATCCGTAAGTGTGCATTCACTAATGGATTTGGCGGGAAAATCCCGTGTAAGCTTAGGCGAATTAATTACAAGTTTTAGACCTGCCGCCTTTCAAGGGGCAGGTCTTCAGAAAACACGAGGAGTGCAAAATGAGCTGGTATCTTATGATAAAGTTTTTACATATCATCGCCGTTACTATAGCGATCGGGGGCGTAATTGCGAGGCAGTTGCTACGCCAACAAGCAAAAAAGACGAATGATATTCAATTGTTCGCAACCTTCTGCCAGGCAGCCGGTAAAATAGAAAATGCGATGGTTATTCCTGGCATGAATGCCGTTATGGTGTTAGGTATCATTCTGGCGCTAATAAGTCGTTCTCCGATTTTTGGTTTTTTACAAGGCTCGTCACAAAATTGGCTGCTGGTATCCAATATCTTATTGCTCGGCGTATTGATAACGATTCCAACGGTTTTCATCCCACGCGGTAAAAAATTTGAACTGCTATTACAAGCGGCTTTGGCAGAAGGACAAATAACATCGGAATTAAGTGCGGCAATGAATGACAACACAGTAAAAATTGCGCACTTATATGAAGAAGTTTCGTTAATTGCCATTGCGGCCTTGATGGTGCTCAAACCGTTTTAGTCAGTTGCCAGGG
>CAINXK010000517.1 GCA_903854805.1 uncultured Anaerolineae bacterium | reverse complement strand
TTATAAACATTTTTTAAAGAAATCACAATATTTTCAGATAACTGTGATTCGAAAACTGATAGTAATCAACAAGAAAATTTTACCAAGGAGATAAATATGCAGCAGCAATCGAATAAGGGTCTAACCCGCCGTGATTTTCTTAAGGTGGCGTCCCTATCTGTTGGTGTCGGTGTATTGGCGGCTTGCGCACCCAGCAAGCCGATTGTACCTGACCAACCAGCAGCAGAGGGCGAAGTCAAGCCAACCGTTCCTGCTCCTGTCAATACTGACGCAGTTCAGTGGTGGGTTGGTTGGGGCGAGCTGGTGCCGATGTTTGGCTCGTTCAAGCAGATGGCCAAGTATAAGGAATTGATGGGTAGCAATGATGTCGAGATGAAACCAAGCATCTCTGATGAGGTTTTGCTTACCGCGCTGGCTGCTGGTACGCCTCCAGATATTGCATCCAATGTTTCTTATCTGGACTTGTTTGCGCGTGACGTCTGTGTTGATATTGGCGATTGGGTTTCAAAGAGTGCCGTCATCAAGCAGGCTGATTTCATTTCTGGCAACTGGGACGGCGGTTACTATAAAGGCAAACAGTACGGTGTCCCCACCCTGGAATGTTTCGTCCGGTTTGGCATGGACTATAACACGCGCATGGTGGAAGCCGCTGGTCTCGATCCGAATAAACCGCCTGTCACATGGAATGAAACGCTTGACTGGCATAAGGCGCTTACGAAATTTGATACCGCAGGAAACCTGCAGTCAATAGGCCTGGACCCGATGGATGCAGAAGGTAGCGCAGTATCTGATGGCTTCCTGGCGGCCCGTTCCTGGGGCTTTAAGTGGTTCGATCCTGAAGCAGGAAAATTTAACCTTGCCAATGACGGGATGGCCAGTGCATTCGATACCTATGCCGAATTCTACAAGATAGTTGGTGTGGATAAAATGTCTGGGATGCGCCAGGTGGCAGCCAACGAAACCTGGGGCGGCTCGTTTAACGCCGAAGTTCAGGCCATGATCATTGAAGGTTACTGGCACCCTGGTGAGACCCAGGCCCAAAAACCGGAAGTTGCCAAGTACAACCGTGCCAGCTGGATTCCTGTGCCAGATGAGCGTCGCGGTGAAAAGGTACAGGGTACCGGTGGCCATTATGTGACTTTCTTCAAAGGCGCTAAAAAGGCCGAAGCTGGCTTCAAGTTTTCTGAATTCCTTACAACCGATGAGGTCTGTGACAAGATCTTTAAAGAATTGGGCTGGCTCCCGGCTTACAAACCATACCTGGATAAAGCCGATCCGAAGGCATTCCCTGGCCTGGACTTTTACTTCCAGTCTGTTAAGGACGCCACTGATATGCAGGCCGCCATTTCCTGCCCGATCAGTTCCTTCGTTCAGACAAACTATGATCAACTGACCGATGATGTTAATCGTGGGAAGATGACCGGCAAGGATGCCGCGGCTGAATTCCAATCACGCTGTGAGAAGGAATATAAAAACGCTGGTTTCGGCGCTTAATTCCACGGCTTTGCCCTGGTACTAAAGATGCAATTGGGGAGGCTCCACGCTTGCGCGGAAGCCTCCCCAAACAAACCGGGAAGGAATCAATGTCTAATAAAATTTCGAGTAAATTTGCCCGGCGCGATCTGATGGTGGGATTGCTTTTTATTTCACCCTGGTTGGTAGGATTTGTACTTTGGACTGCCTATCCACTCATATCATCACTCTATTATAGTTTTACCAGGTATGATCTGCTGCGCCCCGCGGTCTGGATCGGCTGGAATAATTATATTGAGTTGTTCACGGATGACCCACAGTTTTATACAGTTATTTACAACACGCTTTATTATGTGTTATTAAGCGCCCCGATGGGTGTGATTTCTGCATTTTTGATGGGAGCGCTGCTTAATACGAAAATCGCCGGCAGACCATTCTTCAGGGCGATTTTCTTTTTTCCGGCTATCGTGCCAACAGTGGTGGTAGCGGTTGTCTGGCAGTTTCTGCTCAACATTCAATTTGGGGCTATCAATTCAGTCTTCCAGGGGCTTGGTCTACAGGTGATCCCCTTTCTATCCAGTCCGGATCTGGCGAAACCATCGCTTATCATGATCTATATGTGGGCCCAAGGTAATGCCATTGTCATTTTTCTGGCGACTCTGCAGGATGTGCCGCGCTCACTATATGAGGCCGCAACGATGGATGGCGCCAATGCACTTCAAAAATTCTGGAATATCACCATTCCTATGTGCACTCCGGTCATCCTTTTTAACCTGATCATGGGTTTTATCGATGGCTTTCAAAATTTCACCCTGCCCTGGTTGCTGACTGGCGGTGGCCCCAGCAATTCAACCGAATTCTATGCCCTATACCTGTACCGTAATGCGTTTGCTTACTTGCGCATGGGTAAGGCTTCGGCCATGGCCTGGTTGTTATTTCTCGTTATCATTCTATTCACATTTATGCTGTTCAAGAGTTCAGCCCGCTGGGTATATTATGGCGGGGAGCGATAGGCGAGGAGTAAAATGAATATCCACGCACCGATTACAGCAATAGGTAAGAGCGCATCCAATGAGTTTGATCGTATGCGCAAATTGACTCCGCTTGGCTGGGCGGCGGAAATATTGAAGTACGTTGTCTTGATTTTATTGACGGTCACCTACATCCTGCCATTTTTCTGGATGATTACATCGGCGCTCAAAAACGATTCCCAAGTGTATGTTGTACCACCCATCTGGTTTCCCAGCCCGGCTTATTGGGAAAATTTTAAAAATGCATGGTCCAGCCAGCCCTTCAACACGTATGTTTTCAATACCGTAGTGCGTTATGCCATTCCCGCAACGTTTGGAACAGTGATCTCATCGGCATTTGTGGCTTATGGTTTCAGCCGTCTGAAGTGGCCGGGTCGCGATACGCTCTTTTATCTATGTCTGGCAACCATGATGGTTCCGTTTCAAGTCCAGATGGTGCCACTGTTTATGATTTTTAAAAGATTTGGCTGGATCGATAGTTTCCTGCCATTGATTGTGCCAGCGTTTTTTGGCAGCCCATTCTATATATTCATGCTTCGGCAGTTCTTTATGACTTTGCCATCTGAACTTTCGGATGCGGCCCGCATTGACGGTGCCAACGAATTCGATATTCTCTTTCGGATCGTCCTGCCACTTTCTAGACCAGCGCTGACGGTGGTAGCTTTGTTTTCCTTTATCGGCGCATGGAACGACTATTTGGGTCCCCTAATTTACGTTCACGACCAGTCCAAATTGGTGCTGGCATTGGGGGTGGAGAACATGCGTCGCTCAATGATGTTCAACAGCACCATCAGTAATGCCTATCCTTATCTCATGGCAGTTAGTACCATCGTGGTCTTGCCAATTCTGATCATGTTCTTCTTCGGACAGAAGACTTTCATCGAAGGTATTTCAATGACCGGTATCAAGGAATAATTTTATGCCAGACAAACCTGTTGTCTATCCATACATCCCCAACTCAATTCCGTCTGTTAAAGAGCTTATGCTCAAAGCGGTGAACGCTCAAAGCGTGGATGAGTTTTTTGTTGATATTCCAGAAAGCATCCGATTTAAGGGCAAGTTAAATTTACCGGCTCCTTTTCTTTCAGAGGCTGAGCTTGTCCGTCATTTTGAAGGTTTGTTGGGGAAAAATACTAGTACCCGCGATGCCCTGAGCTTCCTGGGCGGAGGTTGCTACCAACACCATGTTCCTGCCGTTTGTGACGAGATTAATTCGCGTGGCGAATTTCTGACTGCTTATGCGGGCGAGCCCTACGAAGATAAAGGGCGCTTCCAGGCGCTTTTTGAATACGAATCGATGATGGGCGAACTGCTAAACATGGACGTTGTCAATGTGCCCAATTACGATGGCTTCCAGGCGGCAGGCACTGCGCTTTTAATGGCTGGACGGATTACGGGGCGTTCTGAGGTCTTGATCTGCGGGACCATTGATGCAGATCGGTTTTCGAAGGTGAGTGATTACACTCGGCCTCAGCTGTTGCTGGGGTTGTTAAACTTTGAGTCTTCTTCTGGCCTGGTAGATCTGGCTGATCTGAAATCCAGGATTTCCCATAATACTGCCGCTGTATATTTTGAAAACCCATCCAGCCTTGGATTAATTGAAACACAGGCGGCAGAGATTGCCCGCATTGCGCATGAAAACGGCGCTCTGTGTGTCGTTTATGCAGACCCAATTTCATTGGGCGTTATCAACCCGCCGGTGGAATATGGTGCTGATATTGTGTGTGGTGATATTCAGGCGCTGGGAATGCACATGCTATATGGCGGCGGTCATGCCGGTTATATTGCCACCCAGGATGACCCCAAATTTGTATTGGAGTTTCCATCGCGTCTGTTTGGCGTTTCTTCCACTGTGGTGGAAGGTGAATATGGTTTTGGCGATGTGGCTTATGAACGCACATCCTTTGCTCAGCGAGAAGAAGGTAAGGAATGGGTGGGCACTGCTTCCGCTTTGTGGGGTATAACAGCGGGAGTTTATCTCGCGCTGATGGGTCCACAGGGTATGGTCGAGATCGGTGAACGGATCATGCAGCGGGTGGAGTATGCGATCCGGAAACTAAAACAGGTCCCAGGGGTCAGGCTCCCGTTTGATGGGATCCACTTCAAAGAATTTGTGGTTGACTTTAACGGCACAGGCCAGACGGTTGCCAGTATTCAGCAAAAACTATTGAAAAAAGGGATTTTTGGTGGCAAAGATTTAAGCAGCGAATTTCCCATGCTGGGGCAGTGTGCGCTGTATGCCGTGACCGAGATCCACAGCCAGGCGGATATTGACCGGTTGGTGGCTACTTTGCAGGAGGTGTTGAAATGAAACCAGTTGCCCCCAAGCCAATGCCCAGACGTTTTCACCAGGCGAGTTGGGATGAGCCTGTGATTTTTGAACTGAGTCAACCAGGCGCGCGCGGCGTGCTTGTGCCCGAAGTGGAAGCCGGGATCGTCCAGGAAGTTGGCGATGTAGCGGCGCGCCTGCCTGATGGATTGCGCCGAAAAATCGCGCCTGCCTTGCCAGAAATGGCCCAACTTCATGTTCTGAGACATTATGCCCGGCTTTCCCAGGAAAACCTGGGCGTGGATTTAAATATAGATATTGGTCAGGGTACTTGCACGATGAAGTACAGCCCCAAAGTTAACGACCAACTGGCGCGCTCTCATAAATTAGCAGACTTGCATCCTTTGCAAGACGAATCGACTGTACAGGGTATTTTGGAAGTCATGTGGCAGCTGGAACAATGCCTGAAAGAGATTTCGGGGATGGAGCGTTTCAGCCTGCAGCCCGGTGCCGGTTCGGCGGCAATTTATGCCAACGTGGCGATGGTGCGCGCCTACCATGAATCGCGAGGCGAAGGCAGCCAGCGGGACGAGGTGATCACGACGATTTTCTCGCATCCGTCTAATGCGGCTTGCGCCAAGGTGGCGGGTTACAAGGTAATCACCATATACCCTGATTCAGATGGCTATCCAGATCTGGCGGCTTTTAAATCTGCAGTTTCAGAGCGGACTGCAGCCATGTTTGTAACCAATCCAGAAGATACGGGTATTTTTAACCCACGGATCCAGGAGTTTGTCGAGGCGGTGCATGCCGTGGGTGGTTTATGTGTTCATGACCAGGCTAATGCCAACGGTATTTTGGGAATTACCCGCGCCCGCGATGCAGGTTTTGATCTGTGCCACTTTAATTTGCATAAGACTTTTTCAACTCCGCATGGTTGTGGTGGTCCGGCAGCGGGTGCTTGTGGTGTTTCTCCAGCGCTTGTGCCATTTTTACCGAAACCGACTGTTGAGTTTGACGGTCAAAAATATTATCTCGATTTCGACCGCGCTCAAAGTGTTGGTAAAACCCGTCCGTGGTATGGTGTGACTCAAAATATTTTTAAAGCATACGCCTGGATCATGTCGCTCGGCGCGGATGGCTTGCGTGAAGTGGCCGAATTGGCCGTGTTGAATAATAATTATTTACTCAAAAAGGTGCTCGAGATCCGTGGCGTCAGCGCTCCGTATGCCCGCGGTAAACGCCGCATTGAGCAGGTGCGTTACAGCTGGGAACAGCTCAGCGGAGAAACCGGTGTACATTCTGAGGAAATTGGTTTCCGCGCCGCCGATTTTGGCACCCATTATTGGACCAGCCATCATCCCTATGTTGTGCCTGAGCCAATGACGCTTGAACCGACCGAATCTTACTCCATGGCTGATCTGGATGAATTTGTTGCCATTCTCAGGTATATTGTTGACGAAGCCTACAATAGTCCAGAAACCATTCATTCTGCGCCGCATAATAGCACCGGGCACAAGATCAACCACGAAGCCTTTGATAATCCGGATGAGTGGGCGGTAACCTGGCGCGCTTATAAGCGAAAAACAGCTTGATTTTGGTTATATTGATCACTGATACTTTTTTATCTATCGGATTTGATCGTGATAAATAATTTAATATTTCAGCCCTGGTTCAGGCACGATGGGCAAAGTTGGGATTATGCGCTTAGGTCTGATTGTTAACCCGGTAGCGGGCCTTGGCGGTCGGGTGGGGCTGAAGGGCAGCGATGGTGTAGATATTCAGCAGGTGGCTCTGGCGCGGGGTGCTGAACCGCTTGCTCAGCTGCGTACGCAGCAGGCGTTGGCAGCTTTGCTGCCTTTGCGTGACAGGCTCGAGCTCCTGACAGCACCCTATGAAATGGGCGCGGATGTGGCGCAACAATCTGGGTTTGCTCCCAAGATTGTCGGGACTGCCATGCAGGCCTCCATGAAAAATACCAATGCCGAAGACACCATCCATGCTGCGCGCGAAATGCTTGCCGCCGGAGTTGATTTGATCCTTTTCGCCGGTGGCGATGGAACAGCTCGCGATATTCTGGCGGCGGTTGGTGTTCAAGTTCCGGTTTTGGGCATTCCTGCGGGTGTCAAAATTCATTCGGCTGTTTTTGCAACACATCCCCGGGTTGCGGGACAATTGGCAGCAGACTTTTTGAGCGGTGAGCGCATCTACATGCGTGAAGCCGAAGTGGTCGATCTGGATGAGGCTGCTTACCGTGTCGGGTTGGTGAGTACGCGCCTTTACGGATATCTGAAAGTGCCTTACCGGCCTCACCTATTGCAAAATCGTAAAGCACCCACACCTGCCTCAGAAAGCGCCCGTGCGCAGGCCATTGCGGCCAGCGTGATTGAAAACATGTTGGCTGGTTGGCTGTATATTATTGGTCCGGGAACCACGACCCGCGCCATTGCCGAGCGCCTGGGTTTCCCGAAGACACTGGTGGGTGTGGACGTATATGATCTCGATGGATTGGTAGCGTTGGATGCTGACGAAGCCAGTTTGTTGAAACTATTGGAAAAGCAGCCTGCCCAGATCATTGTCACACCCATCGGTGGACAGGGTTTTATCTTTGGGCGTGGCAATCAGCAAATTTCGCCCAAGGTGCTTAAAAAAGTTGGGCGAGAAAACATCATCGTGGTAAGTTTGAGCGAAAAAATAAATGCGCTGATGGGCGAACCTTTGCTCGTAGATACCGGTGAATCTGACCTGGATGCGAGTCTGTGCGGGTATTTTCCGGTAATCACTGGATATCATGAAAAGGTAATTTATCGAGTTGCAGCGTAATTCTTGGCCGGGCAGATGAGCCAGTTTTTCTGCGGTCAGGGGCATCATTATTTTCTAGGAGCAAATATGAATACTCTCAGGAACAAAGTCGCACTGATCACTGGTGGAGCTTCAGGTATTGGGCGTGCCACCGCACTGTTGTTCGCCCAGGAGGGCGCGGCTGTGGCGGTAGTGGATATTAACGTCGAACAGGGTAATGCGACCGTGGCGGAAATTGAAGCGGCAGGCGGTAGAGCTATATTTATTTCTTGTAACGTGACAAGTGCTGATGATTGCTGCCGGGCTGTTGAACAAACTGTGGCAGCCTTTGGCACACTGAATATATTGTTCAATAATGCCGGCATTATCCGTCGTGCTGATGTAATCAGCACAACTGAGGATGAATGGGACCGGGTTATGGCTGTTAATGTAAAGTCCATTTTTTTGATGAGTAAATATGCCATTCCCTATATGGATAAAGCGGGTGGTGGTTCGATCGTCAATACGAGCTCTGGCTGGGGTTTGAAGGGCGGTGGAAATGCAATATCTTACTGCGCCTCGAAAGGCGCCGTTACTAATATGACTCGTGCCATGGCAATTGATCATGGTAAGCAGCAAATCAGGGTCAATGCAGTCTGCCCGGGCGATACTGATACGCCCATGTTGCGCAACGAAGCCAAGCAGCTAGGTGAACCGGAAGACAGGTTCATGGCAGAAGCCGCTGCGCGCCCGCTGCAGCGCTATGCCCAACCGCTGGAAATTGCTCAATCAGTATTGTTTTTGGTTAGTGATGCCGCCAGTTATGTGACCGGTACTGCTCTGGTTGTGGATGGCGGCGGACTTGCATAAGTTAGTCTGCAATTTAATAAACCGAGATTAGATTCTTATGAATCCTGAAGACTGGGAAAATCCCCTGCTCCAGGGGCGTAACCGCGAACCGGCGCATGCCACCCTGATGGCTTACCCGGATGAAAATGCTGCGTTGGATGGTGTTCGCCTGGCATCGCCTTTTTCTCATTCTCTGAATGGAGAATGGGAGTTTCAGCTTGCGCCGAATCCAGCTGCTGCGCCTGCCTTTCAGCAACCAGGTTTTGATACCTCGGCCTGGGCTAAGATTAGTGTTCCCGGAAACTGGCAGCTGCAAGGTTATGATATTCCCTATTACACGGATGCCCAACTGCCTTTCCCTCCGGATGATGTGCCCAGGGTGCCGGTTAGCGACAACCCGACTGGCTGTTTCCGCCGTAATTTCACAGTCCCGTCTGAATGGCAAGATCGCCAGGTTTTTATCACATTTGAAGGCGTTGATTCTGCTTTTCACGTTTGGCTGAACGGCACCGAAATTGGTTTTAGCAAAGACAGCCGCCTGCCTGCCGAGTTTAATCTCAGCCCTTACTTGCTCCCAGGTAATAATCTGTTGGCAGTGCGGGTCTACCGCTGGTCTGATGGCACTTATCTTGAAAACCAGGATATGTGGAGGCTGAGCGGGATCTTTCGTAATGTCTATCTCTGGTCTGCACCTGCTGTTCATATCCGGGATTTTCAAATCAATGCCAGCCTGGATGATCATTTTCGAGCTGGGCTGCTCGACCTGCAAACATGTATTTGCCGGTATGCTTCTGAACCGGTTGGATTAACACTTGCTTTGCGTTTGTATGCTCCTAATCGGGAGTTGGTTTATTCAGAAAAGTTGAGTGTGCCTGATTCTACAAATCTGGAATTGGATTCGCATTGGACTTTGCCGGATGTCCTGGCCTGGTCAGATGAGTTGCCTAATCTATATACACTTCTTTTTGATCTTCAAAAACAAGACGGGGAATCTCTTGAAATTCTGAGCGTGCGGGTCGGTTTTCGCAAAGTTGATATCCGGAATGGCCAGCTTTGCCTCAATGGAAGAGCTGTACTGATCAAGGGGGTTAATCGTCACGAGCATGATATGCTCACTGGGCATGCTATCAGCACAGCTTCCATGGAGCAGGATATCCAATTGATGAAGCAGTTCAATATCAACGCTGTCCGCACTTCACATTACCCCAACTGTCCACGCTGGTACGAACTCTGCGACCAATATGGGATCCTGCTGTTTGCAGAAGCAAATATCGAATGTGATGGCGCCCTGGCTTACCTTTCTAAATCTGAACAATGGCGCGAGGCTTTCCTGGCCCGTTTGAGCCGCATGGTGGCAAATTTTCGTAATCACCCGGCAGTAATCGTCTGGTCGCTGGGCAACGAGTCGGGCTGTGGATCGAACCACGCCGCAATGTCTGAATGGGTTCGAAAAAACGATCCATCCCGTCCGGTTCACTATCACCCGGCAGGTGAATCTGCGATCACAGATATCATAGCGCCGATGTACCCGAGTGTGGCGCGGATCATTGAACTGGGTAACCAAGTGGACTCCCGACCGATCATTATGTGCGAGTATGCCCATTCCATGGGCAACTCCACTGGTAACTTGAAAGAATATTGGGATGCCATCGCCGCATACCCTCGTTTGCAGGGTGGCTTCATCTGGGATTGGGTCGATCAGGCTTATCGCCGCGTAAGTGCTGATGGCTGTCAATGGTGGGCGTTTGGTGGGGATTTTGGCGAAGAGCCAAATGACGGTCCATTTTGCATGAATGGGCTGGTGGCTCCTGACCGGTCTGTGCATCCTGGTTTGTGGGAGTATAAGAAAGTTTTGGAGCCTGTGCGCGTGGATGCGTTGGACTTGCCAAATGGATGTTTCTTGATCCACAACCAATATCGCTTTACAAATTTAAAAACCTTGGAAGCGGGTTGGCGTATCACCGGTTGGCTGGCTACGGTAGAAACAGTTTATAGCGGAACGATTCCAGCTCTGGACGTGTCTCCCGGGCAGAGTTTGGAAATTAGAGTAGATGAGCTGGTTCAAAATATGAACAAGCTTCGAGATTCTGGTAGCCTGGTGTATGTCGAAATTATTTTCAGACTGGCTGATACTGTTGTCTGGGCGCCAAAAGGCCATGAAGTTGCCTGGAGCCAATGGGAATTACCACAGGCAGCTGGTCATCAACCCAGCCTGGCGGATTCACAGGTCTGCAAGCCAGAGTACCCGCTTTCTCTGAATGGTCTGTTGCTTTCTGCGCCGCGCCTGAATTTCTGGCGCGCGCCAACAGATAACGATATTGGTACCTATGGCGTTGACCGGATGTTATTTGCATGGCATGATGCCGGTCTTGACCGGCTGGTTGAAAAGGTGTCGAATGTCTATTCTGATAAGACCAGGGTGGTAATCAGCTCACAAATTTTTCCGCGCCCGCTTCAGGGACATTCCATGTGGTGGGATTGGCTGCTCGGGCAGCTAAGCCTGGTGTTGGTGCAGTGTTGGGATGAGATCAGCCTGGCAAAAATATGCGCTGAATTGAATGTGGATTATACGGTCTTGCCTGGCAGAACGAAACATGCGCGTGTAAAAGCCATGCTCGATCTCTTCGATCCACAACATGGTTATGAGTTGCTGCAAGTTTGTTACCGTTGGCTGATTTCCACCACGGATGCGGATACATTTGACAGCCTCAAAGCTCGGCTCGAACGGCTTGTGATTCTTGATCCTGCTGCTCTTACGCGCGAATTTGCTCTGAGTGATGCTATCCACTTTGACTGTGAACTCAGTTATACATTTTCTGGGCCAGATATTTTGCTCGAAGCTCGCATTAAACCAGTCGGAGAGCTGCCAAACCTGCCGCGTATCGGGTTGCAATGGTCGCTGCCTCGCCGGTTTGAACACTTTTGGTGGCAGGGCCGCGGACCCCTGGAGACATATCCAGATCGTAAGCAGGGCATGCGTTTGGGGCTTTTTCATGGCTTGGTGGATGAGCAAACTACTGCTTACGGACGTCCTCAGGAAAATGGCAATAAGAGCGATGTGTACTGGGCCGCCTGTCTGGATTCCGAAGGCGCCGGGCTGCTGGTTGCAGGGCACAACCTGAACGTCAGCGCCCACCGCTATGCTGCCTCCGATCTGGAGGCTGCTCTTCACATCCATGAGCTCAAACGCCGAAATGAAATTGTTTTGTCAGTGGATTTTCTGCATTCAGGGCTCGGTAATGCTAGCTGTGGGCCGGGTGTCTTGCCGCAGTACACCATTCCGGCCTGCCCGGTCAAACCTGGTCCTGTTTCGGATTTAAGGTTGCCCGAAGCTGGGCTGCCCCGTGAATATGTTTTTTCCCTGCGCTTGCGTCCGGTGCATCCGGGTGAATCGCTGTTAGAATTGGCCAATCATGAGAGTTGACCCCAAAAAAAAGCCCAAAACTCCATTTAGAGATGTGACGCCAGGTGTGATTTTTCAGCCTCGCGCTCACCAGCAATTCCAGCAGGGAATTGCCCGCATGGTGGATGCCATTCGCCCAACCCTGGGTCCGATGCCGCGTCTGGTTGCGGTTGCGCGTTCGCATGCCAGTGATCCACCCGAACTGCTCGATGATGGCGGCCTGATTGCTCGCCGAACTGTGGCGCTTAGTGATCGAGATGCGGATATGGGGGCAATGTTTGTCCGGCATGTGCTTTGGCGCTTACGCGAAGAAGTGGGTGATGGTACTGCTTCGGCGGCTGTGATGCTTAGAACAATATATGATGAAGGCATTAAGTACATCATTGCTGGTGGTAATGCCATGCTGCTGCGCGAGGCTCTTGAAGATCTTTTGCCTGGCCTGCTGGATAATCTATCCGGTTTGGCCAGCCCCATTCACGGACAGCTGGCCTTGTCTCATTTTGCCATGTCTGCCTGCCCCGATCCTGAGATCGCCGCGCTGCTTGCCGAGTTATTTTTCGTCATTGGCATGGATGGTCACGTTGAGATTGAAAACGCGCGTAGTCAACAATCTGAATGTGAATACATTGAAGGTGCGCTATGGGAAGGCGGCCTGGCCAGCCGCAGTCTGCTAAATGACTCGCATCAGATGTCTGTCAGACTTGAAAATAGTGCCATTCTTAGTACCGATATTGAGATTAACGACCCGCAGGCTCTTTTACCGGTGCTGCGTGCTGTTCTGAATGCTGGATATAAGTCCCTGGCTATCCTGGCTCGAAAATTTTCAGAAGATACAGTCGCGTTGATGCTCAGTGCCACCCGTTCCGGGAATCTGACAGTCGTTGGTATTAAAACCCCGGGGACCGGGTTGACAGACCAGTTTGCCAATCTGCAGGATATCGTTACCCTGGCAGGTGGGCGTGCCATCTTGAGTGCCACTGGTGAGAGTCTTGATAACATTCGTCCTGAAGATTTTGGTCTTGTGCGCCGCTTGTGGGCAGATCAAGAATATTTTAGCCTGGTGGGCGGGAAGGGCGATCCATTGGTGCTGCGTGCTCACATTGCCAACCTGCGAGCTGCCCTGAACGCCTCCGATAGCACCGATACTCGCCGGAAATTGCAAGCCAGAATTGGGCGTCTGCATGGTGGTGCGGCGCGTCTGTTGGTGGGGGGTGCTACTGAGAGCGAGCAAAAGCACCGCCGCGAATTGGCTGAACACACCAGCCTGGTAATCCGTGCAGCTTTGCGCGATGGTATCTTGCCTGGCGGCGGGGCTGCTTACCTGGCTTGCCTTGATATCCTAAGTTTTAGGCCTGATCAGAATGATGCTCGGGTTGCAGCTCGAAGGATCCTGCAAAAAGCCCTCAGGCAGCCGGCTCTGGTGATCGCTGCAAACGCAGGGTATGAGCTTCACGGCCTGGAGCCCGGACTGGGTTTCGATGTGCGCACCGGTCAACCTGCTGACATGTTGGCGGTGGGCGTTTTGGATTCAGCTGGGGTTAGTAAAGCCGCGTTGAATGCTGCTGTGCGTGGTGCGGCGCTCGCGCTGACCGTTGATGTGCTTGTTCACAATGCCAGTCCCCAATTTTCCGTGGAGCCTTGATGACAGACATCGTTTATGCACTTGCTGCCTGTGGTGATACTGCTTTTTCTGCCAGTTCAACTGGATTATTGCGCAGTCTTGATGCTGGTCGAACCTGGAGCCCGGTTCGATTGGACTCGGGCTTGGTCATACCGGCCAGTGCTGTTGTGTTTTCGCCACAGTTTCCTGCCGATCAAATCGTTTTTGCTGCCGTTCCTGGCGGCATCCTGCGTTCTCTCGATGGCGGGAACGTTTGGGCATCGGCACAGCTGCCTACACCCGCTCCTTTTATTACGTCCATGGCGGTCTCCCCAGATTTCGAGCATGATCGTATACTGTTTGCTGCAAGCCTTGAAGATGGTGTATATCGTTCGATAGATGGTGGCGCAAATTGGGCTTCCTGGAATTTTGGGTTACTGGATTTTCAGGTGCTGAGCCTGGTGATTGCCCCTGGGGATACTCTATACGCAGGTACCGGTACCGGCCTGTTTGTCAGTCAAAACGCTGGGCGGGCCTGGATCGAAACTACACTACCCTGCGGTCACAGCCCCATTCTTTGCCTGGCCAGTGCTCCGGGTCTGCTCTTGGTGGGCACCGAAGGCAGTGGTCTTTACGCTAGTCTGGATGCCTCTCAGTCCTGGCAGCAGCTGGGAAATGATAAAACTCAGGAAAGCATTAACGCGCTTATTATGGATGGAAATATGATCATTGCTGCTATGCAGGATGTGCTGATAATTTCCCGCGATGCTGGTCAGACCTGGGATCGGGTGCTTGGGTTACCGGAAGATGATCTTCCAAGCCAGTTGGCAGCGCCATACGGCCTGGCGCCTGGTGCTGTGCTGCTGGTAGGTTGCAGCAGCGGCCATCTTTGTCGAATAGTGCTGATTTAGGGTATGAAAATTACTCGAATGATGATTTGACTCTGCTTCTTACCTGTGGTAATATCCCGCTACAATCAAATAGCCCCAATACGGCACTCTTATCCAGAGAGGCGGAGGGACCGGCCCTATGATGCCTCGACAACCGGTTGTTAGTCCGGTATGCTGCTTGTTTTTAGGTTTGATCGAGAAAAACCGATCAGGTCTTTTACCAAGCGCAATACCAGACGATTTGCCAAGCAAATCGCAACGCGGTGCCAATTCCGACAGAAATATCTGGGAGATGAGAGGGCAGCCGAGCCTCTGCGCAAAATGCCCTTTCAGTTTGACCGGAAGGGGCTTTTTTATATTAAGGAGACTGAACCTGATGAGCAACTCTTTCATGAATTCCAAAAAATTACTTTTCACATCCGAATCTGTGACCGAAGGTCACCCGGATAAAATCTGTGACCAGGTTTCGGACGCTGTACTCGATGCCTGCCTGGAACAAGATCCTTATTCTCGCGTGGCTTGTGAAACCGCTACAAAGACCGGGTTTATTGCCGTTCTTGGTGAGATCACGACCAATGCTTTTGTTAACTTTGATGAACTCGTCCGCAGGGTTGTCAAGGAAATTGGTTATGATAGCAGTGAAAAAGGTTTTGACGGTAATACCTGTGCCGTTCTCTCTGCTATTGCCAGTCAGAGCGCTGACATTGCACTGGGCGTCGACCATGCCATGGAAGATAAAAGCGGAGAAATGATCGACAAGGATATTGAGCACGTTGGCGCGGGTGATCAGGGCATGATGTTTGGCTTTGCCTGTAACGAAACCGCGACATTGATGCCCATGCCGATTTACATAGCGCACAAACTGGCTCGCCGGCTGAGCGAACTACGTAAAGATGGTACCTTGCCCTGGCTGCGCCCGGATGGTAAGAGCCAGGTGACAGTTGAATACTCCTACGGCCGGCCCAAGCGCATCGACACCGTTTTGATTTCTACCCAGCACGCCCCCGAGATCTCGCATGCTGAGATCGTTGAAGCCATCAGCGAATATGTCATCTTCCCAATTCTGCCAAAAGAATTGGTGGATGAAAAGTTGAATATCTATGTTAACCCCACCGGGCGCTTTGTCATTGGTGGTCCAATGGGTGATGCAGGCGTCACGGGTCGTAAGATTATTGTTGATACCTATGGCGGCATGGGCCGGCATGGCGGTGGTGCGTTCTCTGGCAAAGACCCCACGAAGGTCGATCGTTCGGCTGCTTATGCTGCACGTTGGGTGGCCAAGAATGTGGTCGCTGCCGGATTAGCTGATCGCTGCGAAATTCAGGTGGCCTATGCCATTGGTGTGGCGCACCCTCTCTCGATCAATGTCGAAACTTTTGGCACTGGTAAAATTGATGACACTCGAATTGTTGATCTGATCAACGAGTTCTTTGACCTGCGTCCCGGCGCTATCATTCGCGACTTGGATCTGCGCCGCCCAATTTACCGCAAGACGGCTGCCTACGGACATTTTGGACGTGACGATATCCAATTCCCGTGGGAGAACACGGAAAAAGCTGCCGCACTCAAACAAGCGGCTGGGCTCTAATCTGTAAACGAATAACAGCGCTCCCGATTTATATCGGGAGCGCTGTTGATTTAAGTGCTAAATAACATCAAGAATAGATGATGGCCACGACCGGATTGGGTTTTGTTCCTTTACGGTCCTGGTCGTTGCGTTTTGTTTGCCCCGCAGGTTTTTTTGCGTTATTTTGCGAAAATTGGGTCAAGGTGATAATGCGCCAGGTTGCAACGGTGTAGCAGCTCGTGGTCTTTTAGAATGTCCTGTGGACTGCCCGATGCAGTGATTTGATGTTCTTCATCAAATACATAAATCTTGGTAGCCACTTGTTCAGCTATGATCAGGTCATGCGTGGCAGTGATGACAGTTTTACCAATCTGGCGCTGCTGAAGTATAAAATCCACCAACCAGGATTGGCTGCGGGGATCCAGCCCGGTGGTTGGTTCATCCAACAACCAGACATCCGGGTCAAGCGTGAGAACAGAGGCCAGGGCAACCCGTCGTTTTTCGCCGCCTGATAACCGGTGGGGCGCGCGGTCGCGCAGTTTCTCGATCCGCAGTACTTCCATTGCAGATTCGACCCGCCGGTTAACCTCCTCACGTGAAATCCCTAGCTGGAGAGGCGCGAAGGCGACTTCATCCAATACAGAGGGCGAAAAAAGTTGAACATCGGTATCCTGAAAAACTAATCCCACCCGGCGGCGAAATGCGTAGTTATAGCTGTCGTCACGCAAAGCATCTTCTGTGAGAGCTTTGCCAAAGGCAGAAATCGTGCCAGTGGTAGGGAAGTACAGGCCATCCAACAGTTTTAGTAATGTACTTTTTCCACAGCCATTGGCGCCCAGAATTACCAGGCACTCGCCGGCATGAATTGTCAGGTTGATATTTTCTAGCGCCAGTTCTTTTCCATCATAGGCAAACGAAGCCTGTTTGATTTCAAAAATAGGTTCAGCGCTTAAATTATTTTCGGAATTTAACATGATAATTACCTTCCCAAAAAAATGGCAGTGATCGCCAGAGTGAGTAAGCCTGCCAACCAGAGCCAATCACGGTATTGCATCTTGAAGGGCTTCAATGTAACAATGGAACCCCGGAATCCACGTGATTGCATAGCTAGATATACTTCGCTGCTCATATTGAGCGATTTGTTAAGCAGGGTCCCACTGATGGCAGCCAGCATCCGTCTGTCTTCAGCGGTATCCAGTTTCCCAACGACACGGCTCTTGCGGGAAAGAAACATATCGTTAGCGGTGTGCAACAGCAGGTAGATATATCGGTAAGTCATGCCCAGGATCAGGATGAAAACATCTGGAATGCGCAAAACTGTCAGCGCACTAAGTACTGTATTCCATGGCGTGGTCAGGATCAAGAGCAATGTGAGTGAAACCGATGTGCTGACTCGCATAAGCAGAAAAAGACTGCTGGTTGCACCCGTGCTTGTGATGGCCAGTCCCCAGGGTAGTTGAACCAGGGTTGGTCCGGGGGTGATAAATAAGGCTGGCAGGATGATCATGCCAGTGAAAAATGGCAGTGCCAGCCAGACCCGTTTGATAAAGAAGTCAGCCGGGATAGCCGAAGACAAAGCTGCGCCAAGTGTGAGTAAATAAATAGCGGCGATTATGACCAGGCTGCGTGAAGAACTTACCGCAATCAACAATGCCAGAATACCTAATACTTTGACACGCGGGTCGATTGATTGAAACAAACCCGCTCTGCTGCTGAGTTCTTCAGCGAACAAGGCTCGCTCAAGAGTCTCGGTGATGCCGCTCAGCGTGTGTTCCATTACATTGCTGTGCCGATGGGAGTGCTTGGGTTTGAATAATTTATCCATGGCGATCGCGGGGTGTCTGTTGTGCTGCGTACGGAACACCCAGAACGCTTCCTTTCTTTTTTATAGGTGAGTTACAGGCTTTGTTTTTGAGATCCAGGACTGGCTGTTATTAATAAAGTGAACAGCCAGACAACCAGTCCGGTAACCGCAATCCCTGTTATTGCCGAGAGCACATAGCCCAGATTGGTATTTCCCAGAGCGGGTAGATCATAACCGGAGAGCGGAGCCCCCCAGAGTGTAGATAACTTTTCCAAACCGCTGGGAATCGTCTGGAGGCCCATTCTAGATAACTCTTGTGTACCCCATTCACCCCATGCAGTTCCGGGTGCGAGCAAACCGAGTGGTGATGCAACGATCAAAACCGCCAGGGCGACCAATGCCCCGCGCATTTTCCGGAAATTTCCAGCTTGTGTAACCAGGGTCGCTTTTTTCGATGAGCCGAGAATTTCAATGTTGGAGCGTTGTAAATAAGCCACCACCAGGGCAGTTAAGACTCCTTCCACCACCGAGGCAACCAGCATGTGGGGAATTACCATTGCTGGAACTGCGATCGAGAGCGGAAAGGGCGCATATAGAGGCGAACCATCTGCTGCGTGGAAAAGAAGCGGCTGAAGCCCAAACTCGATCCCGGCCAGAAAAGCCGAAACAGTAACCCCTGCCCAACCACCCAATGCAGCTCCCAATACCCGGCGGGATGATTTTAGCGCAGTGTTCTTGGCGAAAATTTGGTAAATGGAATAGCTGACATAGGGAATAACCACTGCCATGTTGAAGCTGTTTGCACCAATAGCAAGGACGCCGCCATCGCCGAAGAAAAAGGCCTGGATGATCAGGGCAATTGAGATGGCGATTACCGCAACTTCAGGGCCGAGAACGATGGCTGCCAGTGCGGCAGCCGTGGCATGCCCGGTAGTTCCACCTGGCAGGGGGATGTTGAACATCATGATGACAAACGAGAATGCCGCCAGCAAGGCGATCAACGGTACACTGCGGGCGTTCATTGTCTCGCGGATTTTACGCACACCGATCATCCAGAAAGGCAGTACCAACAGGAACATGATCAGCGAAGTGATGGGGCTTAGATATCCATCGGGAATATGCATGGCAGTGGTGCCCAGCCAGATGAATAAAGTGGCGTAATATACCCCGGGCCATTTTAAATTTATGCTGGAATCTTGGCTTAACATTTGATTGGTTCCTTATAAACCTGTAAAAAGTTGAAAATTATCGACAATGTGGACATAACCCAAAAAAGGTCAGGTGACTGGTGGTCAAGCGGTAGCCTGTTAGATCTTCGATAGTGTGATAAAGATTGGAAAGCTGCGCATGCCCGACTTCCATCTCTCCGCCACATTTCTGACAGATGACATGGTGATGGTCATTTCCGCCCACCTGGTAGACCAATTTGCCACTGCCGATGTGGGCAGCCAAAGCGAAACCATTGTTTGCAAGGAACTCTAGAGTCCTGTAAACGGTTGTTTCTGTTAAACCAGGCATGCTCTGCCGCGCAATTTCATACACCTCAGATGGGGTCAGGTGTTCGCCGGAGTGTTGCAGTACCTGCAAAATAGTAAGCCGTTGGGGTGTAAGGCGGAATCCGCGCGAACGGATCTGGTTGGAAATATATTCTGTGCAGCTCATGATATCCTTGTTGCAACTATTATCAACTGCAAGTTTATTCTATTATCCTATCATAACCTATCCAAATTGTTCAACATCATGGCTGGTCGAAAAACCGGTACAACCGCATGGATGGTTTTGCGGTTGTACCGGTTGAGATATGGAGTTGTTGGAGTTTAGCGCGGCAGCCAGGCCAGCACGTTCTGGATCATCTTATCCCAAAATGCCCAGTTGTGTTCTCCAGAGCATTCTTCATAAGTCAGATTGAGCGATAGACTTCTGACATGCTCGCGAAAACGAAGATTGTCTGCATACAGGAAGTCCTCGGTGCCGCAGCATTGATATAACCTGGGCGTTCTGGCAGAGTTCTTTGCGATATTTTCAGTCAGTTTAAAAAGATCATGTTGACTGCCTGGTACTTTGCTCAGGTCTCCAAAGATATTGCGCATACCAGCCAGCCAGATTTCATCTTCGGGTTCGGCGTGGCCCTTTACCACTTCGCAGATATCTACTGCGCCGGAAAGGCTGGCTGCTGCTGCGAAACGGTCCGGATGGGTTAATGCCAGTTTGAAGGCTCCGTACCCGCCCATTGAAAGCCCGGCAACAAAATTGTCAGACCGTTTGTCGGAGAGTGGAAACATATCGCGAACCAGTGCCGGCACTTCTTCACTAATAAACTGCCAGTATTGACCACCGTGCACCATGTCTGCGTAAAAGCTAAGGTGCACAGAAGGCATGATCACAGCCAGATTCATGCCTTCCACATAGCGTTCGATTGAGGTCCAGCGCTGCCAGGCGGTCTGGTCATCAGAGTGTCCGTGCAGGAGGTACAGGCTGCGGTACTTTGCTTTGCGATTGTTTTGGGTTGTGCCGGGCATTTTGTCAGCCTGTGCGCGTTGTGGCAAAATCACATTCAGAGTGGCGCGCATTCCGAGGCTTTCCGAGAAAAAGTTGATTTCATTGGTAATCATAGTAGGGGGCCTTTGGTCAGAAAATTAGGATTGGTTGTGCATAATAGTAATTCTTGCTTGCAAGTTCAGCCAAGCGTTCCAATCGTTTCTTCGACCGCCTGTAGGATTTCGCCTGATTTGACCAGCGCTTTCATGGTGTTGTGATCGGCATACAGTGGGCGGTCTACTTCCAGGTGCGAGACGTGTTTTCGGATGGTTTCGCGCGCTTTGGCCGTGCCCTTCCCGGGGGTAAATTCGCGGAAATCGAGTGCCTGGGCGGCGGCCATGAACTCAATCCCCAATATTCCGAAGGCGTTATCCAGGATTTGCCCGTTCTTGATGGCGGTATTCATACCCATCGAGACAAAATCTTCCTGGTCGGCGGCCGCCGGGATGGACTGGATGGAGGCTGGCGCGGAAAGCATGCGTTGCTCAACGATTAGATGATCGGCGGTGTATTGGCTGAGCATCATGCCGGAGAAAAAGCCTGGACTGTGAGCCAGAAAATCTGGTAGGCCAGCACTAAGAGCCGGGTTGGTCAGACGGTTCAGGCGTCGTTCGGATAATACACAGACCATCGTGATGGCTATTCCGGCCATATCCATGGGAAGTGAAACTGGTGAGCCCTGGAAATTTGCGCCGGTCAGAGTTAGCTTTAGTTCGGGCACGAAAATGGGATTGTCGCCGACACCGTTCAGTTCAATCTCAACTTGTGAACGTGCATATGCGATCGCATCTCGCGCAGCACCGATTACTTGCGGAGTGGAGCGCATGGAATAAGCGTCCTGCACTTTCGTTTTTATTTTGCCGGTGGCCAGGTCAGAGCCTTCCAGGCATCTTAGAATGTTCTTTGCACTGACGATTGATCCACTGAATCCACGTAGTTCGTGCAGTTTTGGATTGTAAGGTTTGATATTGCCGAGCAGAGCTTCGATCGACATGGCTGCGCAGATTTCGGCTTGTTTCAGGAAGTTTTCCATGTCGTGGATATGTAATGCGCTCATTGCTGTCAGTAGGTTTGAACCGTTAATGGCGGCCAGCCCATCCCTTGCCATTAGATCCGGGATTGGGATACCCGCTCTGTCCATGGCGATTTTGCCGGGCAGGCGTTCGCCCTGATAGTATGCTTCACCTTCGCCCATTAGTAGTAATGCAGCTTGCGCCATGGGGGCAAGATCGCCGCTGGCGCCAACCGAACCTTTCTGGCATACCACAGGGGTCACACCCTTGTTCAGCATTTCAACATAAGTCAGCGTGATTTCAGGCCGGCAGCCAGAGTTGCCATGCGCGTGGACATTTATACGCCCTGCCAGGGCTGCGCGTACATACTCAACTGGCGCCGGGTCACCGATCCCGGCGGCATGGTTATATACCAGGTAGCGTTGGAACTCTTTGACCTGCTCATCAGATAGAATTTTCTCCGAAAATTCGCCAATGCCAGTATTGGTGCCATACATGGTTTCGTGGTTGGCAAGCTTTTCTTCGAGCATGGCGCGGCAGATTTTGATTCGGTCCAAAGCAGCGGGCGCAAGCTCAACTCTGTCGCCATCGCGCGCGATGGCGACAAGTTTTTCGATAGTCAGTGATGACCCGTCGAGTATGATTGCCATTTAGTTATCTCCTTGAGGGTCTGGGCAATGCTAATATTTTCCTGACAACAGCACGCTAGTTGTATTTTACATTTTGGAGTGCTGTTTTACGAGTGTCGTCAGGCATATAGGCATCTGTCAAAAGTCAGGTATTTTGAGATGGGGTCAGCCTTCAGGTCACCTGCCAATGGTTACTTTTCCCCGAGTTGTGGTACGCCTGTGTCGATACTGCCAGGTGTTGAAATTATCCGGATGCAGGTTCCCCTAATACTGTTTGCACTACGGGGTTTTCGGGACGGGCCGAAGAAGGAAAATATTTATCTTTAAGGTTAAGAATGGGTTTTTCGATATATTTATAGCTCAGCGCCGCCAATAAAACCGTCATGGCGAAAACTGGTACGGCAACAATCATCTGGTTCTGCTCATAGGTCAGCGGTGAAAAATCATTGATCCGGCTGGCAAAATAGATCAAAACAAAGTGATAGACATACAAGCCATAAGAAATTTTTCCGAGGTATTTCATCCAACTGAGTTCGAGAAAACGATTGAATAAGCCTTCACGGGCGACAGCATAAATCGTCACAGCAAAAAAATAATTCAGCAGGCTGTATCCCCAAATTTGCTTGTAACCGTTGGCGATTGGGAATGGGAAGCCTAAACCAGATAGAAACCCGAAGCTGCCTGTGGCGATGTATTGGGTAGTAAAGCCGATAATTGGCAGGGTGAACAGTAAAACCCAGAATTGCAGGCGCGCTTTGGGAATACGATATTGGGAGATGAATGCACCAAATCCGAAGGCGTCAATGTGTGAGAACGGCAGAGAATAAATCCCACTGGCAGGGTCAGCACCTAAGAACGAAAAGGTATGATGGTTGTAAAGATAAGAGAAAATCAATCGAAAGATTGGTCCCGCAAGGATGGATGCGACAAAAACATTTTTATAGGCATTTTTGGGGGTTAACAGGATGATAAGAGGCCAGAAGATATAAAACTGTTCTTCCACTGAAAGCGACCAGAAATGGTTGATAAAGATCGAATCTTTGTACCAGCTGCTGGCGCAAAAAAAATTGTAAATATATATCAACGCATACGGGATCTGTTGAAAGTATTCAAGCATCCGGTTGGGGCGGAAGCCAATCATATACAACAGGAATGCCAGGGCGAGCATAAGCAAAAGGTAGAAATAGTAAAGGGGAAAAATGCGTAAAAAACGCCGTCCGTAGAATTTAATAAAATAGGCTTTAACTGGCAGGCTTTCCTTCATATCAATCAGGATCCCGGTGATCAAAAAGCCTGATAATACAAAGAAAAGTAATACGCCAGTCCATCCAAAAATAACGAAATTTGTATGAATCAGGAAGACGAGAATAAATGCGATTGCGCGCAGACCATCAAGGCCTGGGATCATGGACAAACTCCACTAAAAAGCGTGCGAATGGTTGGCAGCATTTACCAAAGCGGTTTTCCTGGGATGGAAATCAAGAAAAGGTTGATATATGAAAAGATAAGGGGTGAAAACTGCCAGCCCAGAATTGCCGCGAGCACTCCGACAATCGCCCCCGCGATGACATCTGAAACATAGTGGACTCCCATGGCCACGCGTGCCAAAGAGACCAATGGCGCCCAAATCCAAAGAATGACTGCCAGCCAGACTGGGCCTAGCAGGCTGGCCAGGACGGCGACCAGAAATGAGCGCGCAGCGTGTCCGGATGGAAAGGAATGCGGGTCAGTGTTCCGGTAAATTGTGCCCCATTCTCCTGCTGGTCTTTTGCGGCGGATAGTGAACTTAAGAGATATCACCATCAGCGCCAGAATGGATATCCAGAAGAGCTGGCAGATGGCCCACTGCTTCCAGAAAATATCGCCTGCCAGCCATAAGATGAGCATACCGGCTCCCCAAAACCAGGAATCGCCTGAATGCGCAAAAAACATGGCCAGGTTGCGTCTTAGCCCAGGTTTTTCGGCCACGCGCAGTGCGTATGACCAGTCGCGGTCATACGCGAGCATACGATAGATAAATCCCAAAATAATTCCTTTCGGATTGGCGAACTATTGCTTTGACATATCCGTGCGCATGATTTCCAATTGGTGTGGTTTATCCACATCCATGCCGGCTTCAGCCCATGGCCAGACGATCGCTTTACCACGGATCCCGATCCGCCCTGAAACACGCCTGACGAGATTATTAAGTGTCAATTGACGTAAAATCATAAGAAACAGGGTGCCAAATCCAATCGTGGCAGCCTGTTTTAAAGGTGATTTACGTTTTCCGATCAGCTCTTCCCATGTATCGAGATGTTCAGTTGCCATGCGAACGTGCGAAGCGTTGATGTCAGCACCGCAAACATCCATATCCTTTAGGTGTGTCCATGTTCGGCGAGAATCGGGGAAACGTTTTTCCATTACATCGCGGGGGATGACACCGTAATAGATGTCTGCCGGGGCTTTCTCGATTTCATTTACAAGCCAGTCCACCATCTCACTTGTCAGGGCTGGGATGTCTGATGAGACGATCAGGGCATATTCTGTTTCCCGGTTGAGTTCCAGGGACTTTTGAATGCCAGCCACGATATTTGCCAGCATGCGACCTTCATTAGGCAGGTAATAAGTGGGTTTGGAAGTAATCAACCCATTCTTTTCAGTCATGCCAAGGATAATGATGTTGTTCACTTTTTCAGAAGCGCAGAGCGCATCCAGAACCCATTGGATCATGGGTTTCCCGCCAACGTCGAGCATGGCTTTGGAGTGTCCCTGTGTGTAAATGTATAAGGGATCTTCGGGAAGCGGAATCCCACCGGCAGTAACAATTGCGTCCATAGAATTTCCTCCGTATTTCGGGATTAATTTAATTCCTGTAATTGCGGTTGGAATTCCAATTTCTCGAGAAGTTCATCGTATTCATCGAAGCTTAGGGCGCGGCCCTTGCCTGAAAGTGCTACGAGGGCTGCTTCCATCATATTCGTGCCGAAAGAGCGACCATCCATTACCGGTGTGGTTGTGACCAGGTATTTAACGCCGGTCTTTCGGAATAATTCGACATCGGCAGGTGTGGTTGTATTGGTGACGACAATTTTACCTTGCATGTCGTTGGGCATGTAGCGCTTGATGTAATGACAATCTCCGGCTATGATGGTGGCCCAGTTGAAATACTTGGGGTATTTTGGTTTGCGTTCTTCCTGCTTTTCACCAATGGGGTAAATCCACGCGAACGGCAGCCGTGTAGCAATTGGTAAAAGCATGGCAGCCATGAATTTGATCTGGTCTACATTGTGCAGCGCAATCGGGATATCCAAGGAGAACATCATATCGCCAAACACACATTCAAAGCCAGCATCCACAAAGGAGCGTGTCAGCCCCCAGCGGTCGGATCCTGTCATGATAAAGGTCTTACTGCCCAATTTCTCAATATAGTCACCCAACTTGGCCTTGACGAACGGTGCAACCTTTTTTTCAAGCGTGTTTTTTAGACCGGAACCATCAACAACGGGAGTTTTCTTTATATAGCGGATCATGGGAGTGACAGAGTGTAGTTCATACCATTTACCATCCACCAGCAAACCTAGATCTGCACCGCCAACGCCAAAAGCTTCGACTGTACCATCCAGCTCTTTGAATTTTAGCGCAGCAGCCTTCATATCGCCATCTGTGCCAATGCGCTCAATGCTAATATCTTCGCCTAACAAGGTCACTTCAACTGCTTTGTTGCGCTTGGAAGAACCGATACTGATACTGACTGCTCGCTTCATGGACTTTTCTCCGCACTCAAAATTTTGACGAGTATACACCCGCGGCAAGTTTCTGAAAATAAACTGGAAGGGCGGATATTCTCCAGCCCTGAAACGCCATGAGTTTATAATTCGATTGATGAATATTGGGATTGGCTATTAATTTTCCAGTTCTTCCCAACGTTGGTAGAATCTGGATAATTCATCTTCCAGTTCTTTTAATCGGGCCGCATCGCGGCTGATTTCTGCGCTGTCACGTTGATAAAAAGTTGGCTCAGCCATGGCAGCGCTGAGTTTATGTTGTTCAATTTCCAGAGCTTCAATCTTGTGGGGTAATTCTAACAGTTCCTGTTTTTGAGCTTCAAGTGCGCGCTGTTCCTTGTAACTCGGTTTTCGCGGCGTGTCGGTTACGGTCTGGTCGTCTGTTTGTTGGGTAATAAGTTTGCGAGGTTTTTCGGCCTCTTCATTCTTTTCGCTGTTTTCCAATTGATTCTGGCGTTGCCACTCATCATAGCCGCCAATGTATTCACTTACCTGTCCATGTCCATCCAGGACAAGTGTGCTGGTAACCAGATTGTTCAAAAAGGCCCGATCATGGCTCACTAGCAGCAGGGTGCCCGTGTAATCCAACAGCAGGTCTTCCAGGATTTCCAGCGATTCGATATCCAGGTCGTTGGTCGGCTCATCCATGACCAACAGGTTGGCAGGTCGCGCAAATAAGCGCGCAAGCATTAACCGGTTGCGTTCACCGCCGGAGAGTGCGCTGATGGGTGCGTGAACCCGGTCACGCGTAAACAAAAAATCTTCCAAATAGCCAATCAGGTTGCGGGTGCGACCGTTAATTGTGACAGTATCGCCACCCTGCCCAACGTTTTCCAGTATGGATTTGCTATCATCCAACTGTGCGCGGAGCTGGTCAAAATAGGAAACTTCCAGGTTCGTGCCGTGTTCAACACTACCATGTTGTGGGGCCAGATCGTTCATCAGGATGCGCAGCAGTGTGGTTTTACCTGAACCATTTGGGCCAATGATGCCCACCTTATCTCCGCGTTGGATGGTGGTGGAAAAATCAGACACGACCATCTGCGCACCATAAGCATAGCTGACGCTTTTGACTTCGATCACCAATCTGCCAGAACGACGGTCTGCCTGGATCTGCATGCGAACCTTGCCCGGATGTTCGCGTCGTTCGCTGCGCAAGTCGCGCAAGCGTTTTAGCGCGCGCACACGGCCTTCATTGCGGGTGCGGCGTGCTTCGATCCCTTTGCGGATCCACTGTTCTTCCTGGGCCAGTTTCTTATCGAAATTGATGTTTTGCTCAGACTCGGCGAAGAGCATGGCTTCTTTACGCTGGACAAAAGTTGGATAATCACAATTCCAGTCGAACAAACGCCCACGGTCCAGTTCAACAATGCGAGTGGCCAGTTTCTGTAAAAAGACCCGGTCGTGGGTTACGAACAGCAGAGTTCCGCCCCAGCGTTTGAGAAAGTTTTCGAGCCAATCGATTGATTGAATATCAAGGTGGTTGGTGGGTTCATCCAGCAAAAGCAAATCTGGAGCCCGAACAAGACCGCGTGCCAATAAGACCCGGCGTTTCAACCCGGCGGAAAGAGTGACAAATTGCGCAGCCGGGTCAAGCTGCATGCGTGAAATAACCTGGTCCACCTGGAGTTGGCGCTGCCAGTGATCCTCGGGGCTGGACCCTGCCAGTTCTGCTTCCAAACCACTTGCGACAATGTCAGAGACTGTCCCGGCCAGGCTTTGTTGAACTTCCTGGGGCAGATAAGCCACGCGCATCGTCTGTTGGCGGGCAACGGTACCACTCTCGGGCATCAGATCACCATTGATAAGCTTTAACAGCGTGGATTTTCCCATACCGTTTCTACCCAGCAAACCGATCCATTCACCGCGCTCTATTTGAATATTAATATTTTCCAGGAGTTTTGGTCCGCCAAACCCGAGGCTCACATCTTGCAGACTGATTAATGCCATATACCATCTATTCCTTGTTGTAGAAAATATACTACGAAAAAAGATTACTGTTCAGGCAGTTTGTGTCACTGTTTTATTTGCTAGCGGATGCTATGGACTAATTTATCTGTAATTTTTGCTGGATTGCGCATAGCGTCAATATTATGAGATTTTGCTGCATCGGATTTCAGCTTTATAATTCAACCTGACTCCCGTAAGGCTGGACTAATTCCGCGAAAAAACAGGCCGCTTTTTTATACAAATGCTCTTTTAATGGAACTGGAGCTGAAAACATGAGTGAATTGATTAATTTATTAATAGTGGAAGATAGTGAACATGATGCTATTTTGCTTGCTCACGATTTACGAAAAGCGGGCTTTGAGATAAATATGCTGCGCGTGCAAACTGCTCAAGAAATGCAGACTGCACTGGCTGCTGAAAATTTGGATGCTGTAATTTCAGATTATAACCTGCCAGTTTTTAGCGCACCGCGAGCACTTGAGATACTCAGGCAAAGTGGAAAAGATTTGCCTTTCATCGTTGTTTCTGGAACGATTGGCGAGGCTACTGCGGTGGAGATTATGCGTTCAGGGGCGCATGATTACCTGATGAAAGGTAATCTAAACCGTCTGGCTGAGGTCTTGCGGCGCGAAATCAGGGAAGCACGTGGACGAGATGATAGCCGCCGGGCGGAAATAGCTTTGAAGGAAAGCGAAGAACAATTGCGGTTATTGTTCGAACGTTCAAGCGATGCCATTTTCATCATTGAGAAAAAAACAGGCCGCTATCTTAATGCCAATCTGGCTGCCGAAAAATTAACCGGTATGACTGTTGAAGAACTAAAGGCGCTTACTTCGGCGGAAGTAATTAAAACGCAGGCAGTGGAAGCCTCTTTAAAAGATGTTCTTATCGCAAGTGATTCTTTGGCTGTTGATGCTCTAACCTATCTACGACCTGACGGAACATGCCGAATGGCCAAATTTACGATCTTGCCGATTAATGATGAACGCGCTTTTGGAATAGCCCATGATATTACAGAACAACTCCAGGCCGAAAATACACTGAGGCATCGAGCGCAGGAATTGGAAGTCCTCTATCGGACATCTCTCGAAATCAATTCGCAAACTGATTTGTTGCCACTCTTGCAAACCATTGTAGAGCGTGCTGCCAATCTGCTTAATGCCCATATGGGTGGGCTGTATCTCTTGCGCCCTGATGAGAATAACCTTGAATTGGTAGTCGCCTACAACCTGCCCGGCAATTTTGTTGGCGCACATCTAAAGATGGGCGAGGGGCTTTCGGGGGCAGTTGCCCAAACCGGCCAGGTTATCATGGTCGATGATTACCGCATCTGGCCAAACCGGGCCACATTGTATGAGTCTGTGCCATTCTTGCGAGTGTTGGGTGTTCCGATGCGCGTCAATGGACAGGTGATTGGAACCATTAATATCACGGATGATGAAATTACCGGTTCATATTCTGTGGATGAAATTCGCCTGGCAAGTTTATTCGCTGACCAGGCAGCCATTGCCGTGGAAAATGCTCGCCTGTTAAGCGCTGTCCAACGCGAGCTTACTGAGCGAAGGCAGGCAGAGCTGGCCCTGCGTGAAAGTGAAGAACATTACCGAATTGTCGTGACAGGTGCTCCGCTGATCACTTTCGTGATTGATGCAAATGGGATATTCACCCTATCCGAAGGCAAGGGTCTCGATGTACTTGGCTTACAGCCTGGGCAGGTTGTTGGACAGTCCGTATTTGATCTTTACCGGCTTTTCCCCGAAATTATCGAAGATGTGCGCGCTGTTTTGAATGGCGAGACCCGTCATAGAGACACTCGGATTGGTGCCAATATTTTCGAAACTCACTATATTCCAATCTTGGATGAGAATGGCCATGTCAGTCATGTCATCGGAGTCGCAAATGATATTAGCGAGCGCCAGAAGGCGGAAGAATCTCTGCGCGAGAGCGAAAAAAGTTATCGTGGACTATTTAATAGTGTGACCGATGCAATTTACATCCAGGATGATGAAGGACGTTTCCTTGACATAAATGGAGGCGCAATCAGGATGTACGGTTACCAAAAGTCAGAAATTCTTGGAAAAACCCCGGAATTTTTGGGTGCACCTGGCAAAAACGATTTGGCAGCTGTGGCGCAGGCTGTAAAAAAAGCATTTTCCGGCGAGGCTCAGCAATTTGAATTTTGGGGTCTGCGTGCAAATGGAGAAATATTTCCGAAAGAGGTTCGGGCTTTCCCGGGGACATATTTCGGACAGCAAGTGATAATAACGCTTGCACACGATATCACCGAACGGAAAAAAGCCGAAGAAAACCTGCGCTCCACCCAGGTTTTTCTTGACCATGTTTTGAAGGCTATTCCGCTGGGTATCAGTATTTATAACACCCTGACTTCGTCATTGGAATTCGATAATGTTGTCAGTGCTCATATCCATGAGACGAATATGACAGAATTTAACGCTTTGTCGATTTCTGAGCGCCAGGATAAGATTCATCCTGATGACCGGAAGGTACTGGGTGAGTTTATTGGAAACCTGGTGACACTTGCGGATGGAGAAATAAGATCAATTGAATATCGGCGTAAAGGCAGAGCTGGCGGCACAGCCTGGCGCTGGCTGCGGTATCGATACTTTGTTTTTGAAAGGGATCCAAATGGGAGCATCATTAAACTCCTTTCTGTTACAGAAGACGTTACAGGAAGTAAGCAGGCCGAGCAGGCGCTTCAGCGCCAACTGAAAGAATTAACAACGCTTCATAACATTGCCAGGGCCGGGATCCAGGTTAATTCGCTGGATGAACTTGTGGAACTTGTCACTCAGGAAGTTGGAAACTCGTTCTATACTGAAAATTTTGGCGTACTGCTGCTGGATGCTGAAAGAAAAGTTTTACATGCGCATCCATCCTATCGCGGCCTGACCGAGGATATACACGCCGTTATTGCTCTTGAGAATAGTATCTCAGGGCAGGTGTTGAAGACTGGAAAACCATGCCGGGTTGCTGATGTTAAGCTTGAACCAAATTATGTAAGAGTAACTGAAAATATCATCTCAGAATTATGTGTCCCGATCAAGACCGGTGATGATACCTTTGGGGTTATTAATGCAGAAAGCAAACAGGTCGATTTTTTCTCAGACGATGATGAACGACTGCTGCTGACGATTGCAGGGCAATTGGCAATCTCGATTGAAAGGTTGCGGCTATTTAATTCTGAGAAAGAGCGTCGCCAGGAAGCCGAAAATCTTCGCCAGGCCACGGCAGCATTATCCACATCGCTTGACCTTGATCATGTGCTCGAATCGATCCTTACATCACTTAAGCAAGTGGTTCCATATGACAGTGCCTCGGTGTTTTTGTTGGATGGCGATCACTTACATATTGTGATTGTAGATGGGATTGAAGATACAGCCGAATTATATAAGAAGACTTTTCCATCAACTGATCCACTTTTTCAAGAAGTAAAAACTCGCAGGCTGCCAATCATTCTGGCAGATGCCAGTTCAGATCCACGCTACCGGGGCTGGGGGTCCACATCTCGCGTGCGAGGTTGGATGAGTGTACCTTTGATCACCCGTGGAGAAGTGATAGGTTATATTACTCTGGATAATTATACGGATGCCGTTTATAGCCAGGAGGCGGGCACCATGGCTCAATCTTTTGCGCATCAAGCTGCCGCCGCAATCGAAAATGCCAGATTATTCAAGGAAATTCAGATTTCTCTGGAAGAATTGAACCAGGCCTATGAGTCAACAATTGAGGGCTGGTCCAAAGCCATGGACTTGCGTGACAAAGAAACTGAAGGCCACACGCTGCGAGTAACAGATATAACCATGAAATTGGCAGAAGCTCTCGGTCTTGAAGGCGAACTGCTTGTTCATATTCGCCGCGGTGCCTTACTGCATGATATTGGTAAAATGGGAGTCCCTGATCGCATACTATTAAAGCCGGATAGTCTCAGTGACGATGAATTGATCATAATGCGCCGTCACCCAAAGTATGCTTATGACATGCTTTCTCCGATCGCGTATCTACATCCAGCGCTTGATATTCCCTACTGCCACCATGAGCGCTGGGATGGCAAGGGTTATCCTCGCGGGTTGCAGGGTAAGCAAATACCCCTGGCGGCGCGGCTCTTTTCTGTGGTGGACGTGTGGGACGCCCTGACCAGTGATCGACCTTACAGGCCAGCCTGGTCGCACAAGGAAGCTCTGGGGTATATTAAGGCACTCTCCGGGGTACAATTTGAGCCTGAGATTGTAGAAAAATTTACGCAGTTGATGGACAATAATTAACCGCCACGTCTCAAAAGGTAGATAGCATGAGCGCTGTATAGCTTGTTTGAAACTTTGCATGAGATAATTCAAAAAGCGGCCGTTATTTTGGCGAGGAGCAATATGGCGTCTCTATTGAGCAGAATAAAATCCATATCAAAAATTCAAATTTTGGCAGTATTACTGATTATCTTTGGACTGGTTTTTATGGTTTCCAAAGGGCTGGGTATGGTGAACTTTTATAAGGAAGTTCAATACGCCAAAGTGAATAATTTTAAGGCGGGTAATATTTCGCCAGATCTTTTGCGCCCGTGGATGACTATTCGCTATATTGCTGTGGCTTATGCTGTTCCACAAAAATATCTATTCGATTCGGCCAATATTCAACCCAGAAAAGAGAACAGCATGATTGGTCTCAATCGCCTCAATAGCCAGATGCAGCTTGGCAGTGTGGATGGGGGCCGCCCAGTGTTGATGGGTACGATCAGGGATGCCATCGTAAAATACAAGGCCAATCCGGTGATCACCGGGTTGATTGAAAAACAAGTAACTGATTGGATGTCGGTTCAATATGTTGCCAATAGTATTGGAATTCCCGCCGAAACGATCTTTATGGAGCTTGGCATAACCATGGATGGTCATGCTTATGAACCTTTGGGCTTTTTGAGCGATGAAATTGATTATCCCGGCGGGTCGAAAAGCCTGGTTGCAGCTATTCAGAAAATTGTTGATGATCATGCGGTGCAGCCATGAGCGGGGTTGATATAACTTCGCTCGCCTTGGGTTGGGTTGCTACTTATGGTGCGCCGATGGTGGCCGGCATATTGTTCCTCGGCGGATTGGGTGTACCACTTCCTGCTACTTTGATCGTGATTGCTTCCGGGGCTTTCATTCGTCAAAACTTGTTGGATTTATATTCCACGCCAATTCTGGGGTACCTTGGAACCATTGCGGGTGATAGTTTGCTATATGGATTGGGCTATTTTGCCAGCGGTCAAATTGAGGCGCGTTTTGGAAATACGGCTACATGGAAAAGCGCGCGGGCTCTCTTTGATCGTCGTGGAGGAATTGCCATCTTTTTGACCCGGTGGTTATTAACGGCGATTGCTTTTCCAGTAACTTTGATTGCGGGTAGTAGTGGTTATCATTTTAAGAAGTTTTTTGCATTTGCTGTATTAGGGGAATTAACCTGGGTACTCCTTTATGGCGGTCTGGGTTATGCTTTTGGAAGCCAGTGGGAACTTATTAGTGATTTTATCTCTAACTTCAGCGGTTTTATCCTGGGCGCATTGGCACTGGGAGTGGGTATCTATCTGTTGATCCATTTTAGTAAAAAGCCAAAACCAGACTGAGCCTTTGAATGCTGGTGGGTGTACGCGCAGAATATTCTGTAGAGATAACATTATTTTATCAATGGTTTCCTAGGTATCGAGAAAAATATGCCCAAAAAAGGTAGTTCTAAAAACCGCAATTTCCGTAATTTGATTATGCTTTGGGTGGCGTGGTTTACCATTTTGTATTGTTTTCAATGGTTAGTTACCACCCGACTTGAGATCAAACGTCCAGACTATGCGGTTGCATGGAGTGCCAACGAGACTCAGAAGTTTAGCAATAAAGGCAAAGTCTATCTTGAAGAGCCTTTTTTGAACCGGCAGGTTGCCTGGGATTCGGAATATTATCTTGGCATCGCTGTCGGTGGGTATGATGATCCTGCTGCGGGTCGTGCAAAAGATCCGGCAAGCGGGATTGACTGGCCCAAAAACTACTCCTTCTTTCCAGCTTATCCTTATTTAATGAGGTTGTTCATCTTGCCGCTCGGTCTTTTAGGGTTGACCCCCATAGCAACTGCGGCATTGGCGGGAGTGCTGGTAGCCTTGCTTGGCACGTTGGCTGGAATGCTGGCGTTGTGGGATCTGACCCGCGAATATTTTGATGAAAACGATGGACTGCGTGCTGTTTTTTACATGCTGATCTTTCCCAGCGCCTTTTTCTTTGCGCAGGTATATACAGAGGGTTTGTTCATAGGGCTGGCTTTCTGGACTCTGGCGCTCTCCAGACGAAAACAATGGTTCTGGGCCGGGGTACTGGCCTTTATTGCCGCATGGACACGCGCGCATGGCGGTCTGTTATTCATTCCGCTGGTAATTGCCTGGTTCCGGGCTGTTGATTGGAAACACTTCCGGAAAACTTTTTCGTGGCGCTGGGTCTTGCAAGGATTGTGGTCGTTGTTGCCGCTGGTGGGTTACCTGATCTGGCGCTACTCTTCTCTAGGAGCAGGCTGGGCAGCCTTACAGAGTTTTTACTTTGGGCGAGGTGTTTTAACGTTGCAAAGCTCGATTGATAGCTGGAAAAAGGCCTATGAATATTCGATCGGTGTGGATTCTGCGCTGGTTTATTTCATGATTGAAGTCGCCAGTATAATCCTGACCTTTTTTAGCAGCCTGGCTCTACTTAGAAAGCACCCCGAAGTGGCAACATTTAGCCTAGCGGTTGTCATTTTTTCTGTTATTAGCGGTTCCGCACAAAGCGAAGCGCGCTATATGCTGATTGCTCCGGCTTTGTTTATCGTTTTGGCAATGCTTGGGCGCAATAAAACCTTTGATCGGGCCTGGACCTTGCTAAGCCTGCTGCTAATGGGCCTGTCGGTCATGTTGTATAGTTTTGACATGTGGGTTGGTTGATGATATAGGCAGTTGGAAATGTGGTCAGGATTAATCGCCCCTGCAGCTTGGGGGTGTTTAATTTCATGGATGGGTCAGATCTCGGAAAAATATTCGTGCATCTATCGTTTTCCAACTTTTCAATGTCAGCCAACTAATACCAGCCTCAATTTTGGGATGGCATTATGTTGTAAAATGATGATAATGAAGAAAGGGAATGTCTATGAGTTCACGCGAAGTTCTGATTGAAATTCTTGAAAGTTCTCGTTCGAAGATGACCGCGCAATTGACAAAAATTGAAATGAAGCGCAGCATCTACCCACTTTGGACTATCCGCGAGATGTTGGCTCATCTTTCTGGTTGGGATGCTGCCGCCATCGAATTTATCCGCTCGCTGATGGCAGATCAGATCCCTGCCACGCCTGCCGCACGTGGAATTGATGTTTACAATGCTGAATCTGTGGCTGCTCGAGATGGCCTGACTTATGATCAGGTTTATCGTGAGTATATTGATGCGCGCGAAGTTCTCATCACTCTCCTTCAAAAAATCCCGGATGTCAAAATTTCTGCGCAATATATTTTGCCGTGGGGAACACAGGGCAGCATCGTGGATATTGTCAATATTTATGGACCGCATGAAGAAGAACATGCCGATGATGTGGCTAATATCATCGCGCAAAGTCAGTACCTTGGATAAGCGAGCTGTAAAACTTTATCTTCAGCCGCCAAAATCAGAAATCGGAATATAGTAGAGGAATGATGGATCAAGGTATTGATATTCGTGCTTACAATCGTGATGCCTGGAACAAGCAGGTCGATTCAGGTGAAAACCCATGGACAAAGCCCGTCAATTCGGATGTTATCTTTCAGGCGCGCAAGGGGATTTTTTCAATCCTGTTGACCGAGAATAAGCCTGTCCCCCCAGAGTGGTTCCCGGTGCTTACAGGGCTGGATATATTGGCGCTGGCTTGTGGTGGTGGGCAGCAAGGGCCTGTTTTGGCTGCCGCTGGAGCGAATGTGACAGTCTTTGATAATTCTCCGCGCCAGCTTGACCGCGATCTGGAAGTGGCTCAACGCGAAGGCCTGACCAATCTGCGCACCGTGGAAGGTGATGCGCGCAGCCTGACGATGTTTGCCGATGAATCTTTTGATTTTATCTTCCACCCGGTCTCCAATCTCTTTTTTTCGGAGATTCGACCTGTTTGGAAAGAAGCCTTCCGTGTGTTACGGCATGGAGGGACCCTGCTGGCGGGTTTTATGAACCCAATCTTCTATCTGTTTGATTGTGATAAAGCCGATCACGGTGTCATGGAAGTTAAATACAAGCTGCCGTATGCCGATATTGACCAGCCTGAAATGTATGAGCGCCAGCGGGCTAATGGTTGGCCCTTGGAGCACAGTCATTCGCTGACAGACCAGCTTGCCGGGCAAACAGACGCCGGGTTCCATATTATTGGTATGTATGAAGATGTCCATGCTGGTACTGCGATCAGTTCTTATACACCCACATACCTGGCCACCCGTGCCCTGAAGCCTTAGAAATTGGTTATCTTCAATTTATGTCCGGAGAGACAAATCCTTGGTTCTCGTGGTTGGAACCGGGTTTTAATAACCTGTTGTGAAATCTAAATGGATGCCGTCGATCAGCAGTTCTCATTTTGAATAAGACAGGATGTATCTTAATAGATGCAGACGAGTAAGCGGATACCCAAGAACCTGGAGCTGTTCCTTTCAGCATCATTGCGATCACAGCGAATTTTGCCATCCATGAATCGCAAAATAGCGGCGGGCCTAAAGTTGTTAGTCGTCGCCACTGGAAAATCGAATAAGACAAGATCTTAGTTCACTCGGTATTTAGTTGAAGATTTTTGCACATGAAAGAGAAAAGTTCATCCCAACTGGAGAATTGGATATAACACAACAATGTTTCGATATGCTGGAAGAATTTTCTTCGTGTGCGCAAAGCTGCGCGGATCAGGCGATACTTCTTGTCCACCAGATCAAGCACGGTATGGAAAAGGAAGGCTAACAGGTTCAAGCTGAGCAATAGGGAAGCCAAATACTGGC
>CAINXK010000516.1 GCA_903854805.1 uncultured Anaerolineae bacterium | reverse complement strand
GAGCCAGCGCACCGATGACGCGCAGTCGGTCGGTGTGCGCCAGAACCTTAACGAATTCCAGCATTTCAGTTTGATCCATGGCGGAAATCCTGTCTAATTAAATAGATATGTATCTAAGTAATTTTACGATGTTTTGGGAATTTGTCAATTGTTTATTGAAAAATGGATGGCTGTTTTGATGATTTCAGCAGCCGATGTCGAGTCCGTGTGCAAAATTTTGGCAGACGTGTGCCGTAGGTGTGCGCGGGGAAATTCAGCAATTATCTTGCTATGCAATGGAAAAACCCGGATGATCAACACCCATAGAAAGATTCCGCGAGTAGATATATGGCGCTGATGGAACAGGGACGTGGCGGTTTGGCCGGACTTTTCAGATGGTTTGTGCACCAGCTGATGAATAGCTAAGATGTGCAGATTTATCTCTATTACAATTTCGTTTAGTAAACTTTAAACTGTGGCGTAATATAAAATAAGCAGATGCGTATTTAAAATAAACGGACAAAAAGCATGCGCTTATTTTAGTAAAAGTCCGATTCTTCTGGTTGAGAGCTTGCCAAGAATTGAGGCGCGTCGAGTATAATTTCGGCTGCAATTGGTCTCCGCAAGTCTATCTATCGTATATAATTTGAGTTCGGGACATTAGTAATATTTTTATCAGGTTTGGTAGTCTGCTTTATTCAGTTTGTCTTGCTCGAATTATCGAAACTTTTGCTGCGCTGATTTTACGCAGCCATTAAGCCCAATCTATTATGGCGGAGATGTTCCATGGACCAAACCCAGCATGCATATTTTGAAGGTAAATTCGTCCAATTTGGTGATGCCAAGATCAGCATCGCTACGCATGGATTGAATTATGGCACGGCGGCTTTCGGAGGATTACGCGGCTATTGGAATGCTGATCAGAAAAAGCTGTTTGTTTTCCGTCCTATGGATCATTACAAACGTTTTTTAAATTCAGCTAAAATACTGGCGATGAATCTTCCGCATACAGCGGAAAGCCTGACACAGACAACGATCGATTTGCTTAAAATGGATCATTGGCAGCAGGATGTTTATGTGCGTCCACTGTGCTATAAAGCGGATGCCGGGATCGGAGTGCGCCTGCACGACCTGCGTGACGAGGTTTCGATTTTTGCCGTGCCGTTTGGCGCTTATGGCAAGAACGAGGATGGCGCCCATGTTACGATGTCTTCCTGGCGCCGGGTGGATGACAACGTCATACCAGCGCGTGGCAAGATCAGTGGCGCGTATGCCAACTCGGCACTGATCAAAACGGATGCCATTCGGGCGGGTTTTGATGAAGCCCTGGTGCTGGACCAGAATGGTCATATCTCCGAAGGCACTGCTATGAATGTTTTCATGGTACGCGATGGGGTGTTAATTTCCCCACCAGTCTACGATAACATTCTGGAGGGCATTACTCGTCGTACGGTGATTGAACTGGCAAAAAATGAACTTGGGTTGGCGGTGTCGGAACGTTCGATTGATCGTACTGAAGCATTTGTTTGCGAAGAGCTTTTCCTAACCGGTACTGCTGCGCAGGTAATGGTTATAAACAAGGTTGATTTCCGGCAGGTTGGAGATGGAAAGATTGGCCCGATCACTGCCAGACTGCGAGAATTGTTCAACGAAGTGGTGCACGGTAGGTTGGAAAAATATAATCACTGGAATGTGCCTGTCGAGTAAGAGTTCTTATGATAAAAAAAACGACCTCACACGAGGTCGTTTTTTATTTCTAAATTTTAGCCGGTAATTATTTTACTTTTGCTGAAAGCGTACAAGGATCAGGTTTTTTTTACAGTCGGCGTAAGTGGTTACTTTAAATTGTTCCGAGAGTGGCGCATCTGCCTGGTCCACCAGTTGGATCCAAAGTGACTGGGTGGAAGCCACAGGCGCAATCTTCAGGTTAAATTCAAAGCCACTTTGCCCGTAAGCCTTGTCTATGCCGGTAAGTGTGGTTAAGACGGGGAAGATGGTCTTTCCAGGAACACCACCACCAAGCTTGACGAATAAGCCGATAACAGGTTTATTTTTGGCGTCCAGAGCCTGCCCGGCAACGAACAATGAATTGCAACTGGTATCAGCCCTGAAAGTTGAGCTTTCGTTATAAGAAACCGCGATTGAGTAGGGCGCCCCGGTCGGTCGTGGTGTGCGCGTGGCGGTAGATGCGATGGTTGGGGTAAAGTCAGGGGTTGAGGTTGCTACTTTATAAGCAGTTGGGCTGGATACGAGCGTAAAAGTTGGCCTGGGGGTGGATGTGTCTGTTGGTGGGGTGGTGGCGGTGGGCGTCCAGGTTGAATCATAACCGATTGGTGTCCAGGTTGCTGTCGCTGGTGGGGGAACCTGGGTGTTCGGAGCAAATGGGTTCAAACTTGAATAGGGATTCCTGATCAGGCTGAAAAAGAAAGCACCTGCGAAAAGAGTCATCACCAGCATAGCAACTGTGAGAATATTCCAGGTTAAATCTTGATTAGATTTTTTCTTTGTGCCGGGTGTTTTTGGTTTTTCTCTGAGAAAGTCGTTGTATTTGCTCATTTGTTTGTTTTTCCTGTCGCGACAGGGTTATGGGGTTATGACAATCTTACTTTGCTGTTGACGGTTTGAGAGCCAGTCAACTATTGCGTGGCTTTGTAAGGTGGACAGGGCATCGGGTGAAAGCCCCCGGTCTGCCTGGCGATCCAGTAGTTTGATAATGTGAAACCCGACTTCGCCTTGAACAATCGCGCTATAGGTGCCCACCTCAAGCGAAAAAGCCGCATCTTCAACTGCTTTTTCTGCCAGGTAACCTCGTGGGAACCAACCAATATCACCTCGGGTTACAGGATCAACCTGCGCGGCCAGTTCATCAAAATCTGCGCCTGTCTTGAGTTGTTCAAAATAACTTTTTGCAACATCTTCATTATAGAGCAAAATCTGGCGTACGTGAACCTGCTCGGTAGTACTGGGTACGGCTGACATGATTTTGTCACGCATCCAGGCGCCGGCTGCCGCGCGCTTTAATGCATCATTGAAGCTCGCGGCGGTGTAATTGTTGATCTGCTGCCAGGCAGCAAGTTTATCCGTTCCGCCAATTTTAGAAATTAATGTATCCAGGCGCTGTTGCAACGCACTGGCATCCAGCGCAAATCCTGCCTCGGAAGCACCCTGAACCAATAACAGTTGGTTGATCATATCTCCACGTACTGTTTGCAAGGCTTGCTCAGCGCTGATGGTCTTGCCCAGACCGGTCATGGCAACTTTGTACCTGGCTAACTCGGCATTAAATTCATCAACAGTCATGCCATCGTTATTGACCATGATAGCCATGGGGATGGGTGTGGCTGTGGGTGGCAGCGGCGTGCTGGTGGCGGGCAGCGGGGTGGGTGATGCGAGAATAGTCGGGAAGTTCGACGTTCCCCCAGAGCAAGCTGTCAATATTAACAACAAAAGGATCCAGGTGCGTTTCAGTGTAAGCATTGCCCCGATTATACCTGAGAGAGTGCAGCTATGCGCCGGGTTTGTTTTCAGACTGCGGGAATAATTGCGATTCTTATGCTCAGGAAATATATATTTAATCCAAGTTGCTACCAAAGAAATTGGACAGAGCAGGCAAGAACAAAAAGAGCGACTTTCAGCTCAAAACCTTTGGCAGTAACAGCGTGAATAGATTTGGGTAATAAGCGTTCGATCAAACTTCCGGAGGTTTCAACAATCCTTCGTATAGCGGATAGAAAATAATTCACGTATGAAGGCATAGGGCGCAAAGAATTCTTTTTTCTCAGCGGGAGAAGTTCGGTACCCGCATCGTGCATGATATCTTCAATGGTGTAATCGTTATAAGCTTTGTCACCTGTCACCCAGGATTGCTCTGGCAAATCAAAATTGTAAAGTCCCAACGCGCTTGTATCACTGAAAGCACCAGGAGCCAAGAAAAACTCAACCGGTTTGCCGTGTTCCGTTACCATAATGTGGATGCGAAGGCCATAGAAATAGATCCTTTTGCTTGCAATATTGCCTCGCCAGTCTTCACCGTGATAGATTTTAGACCGACAGATGCGATAATTATCACATACAGCGATTGGATAGCTGTCAACGACATAAGCTGAATTTTCGTTGAGCTATTTCCATGTCTCGCCTAAACGCAGAAATAAGGTCAAAAATAAATCAGCAACATTGGTAAGCGGCGATTGAAGCGGCTCTTCCCTAACATCTTGGGAATGTAGTTGCCATCATATAAAAATCGGCTGGCCATGCAAAAGTTGCCTTTGTAGTACAACATAGCTACGATAGCTGTCGTCATTACTTCTGCATCACTCATTTGGCGCTGTTTATCTTCGTAATGATGCAAAGATTTCAGCATGTCGTCGATCAGACAATAAACAACTATAATTTGGGTATCCATGACGGTCTCCTTCTTTGGTGGTCGGGATACCCCAAATGTAGCTGACTTTCATGGATTTTTTTTAATGTTCATCTCAAGGTAGCAACTTGAGTTAAGATTATGGAACCCGCCGACCCTGAAAAAGTGATCTGGTTTAACGGGATTGAATATATTCGGATTTATAAAGTGTCGGATATTCCCAGCCAGGTCTTGTTGGCTTTGGGGAAGTGAGTTAATTACAGTTATTGGTTCAGTTTCCAGATAATCCGCAGGCCATCCAGAGTCAGCCAGGGGGCGATGTGCTGGATGACAGTTGTTTCTTTTGCCACTATTTCTGCCAGCCCACCCGTGGCGACCACCTTCATTTGGGGGCCGAGTTCTACGCGGAAACGTTCCACCATGCCTTCAACCATGCTGACATATCCGAATAAAAGCCCGGACTGCATGGCGTGGATAGTATTGCGGCCAATCACATTGGGTGGTCGTTGTAGATCAATGCGTGGGAGTTTTGCCGCGCGCGTGTATAGCGCTTCGGCAGCCAGATTGATCCCGGCAGTGATTGCTCCGCCAAGGTAATCGCCCTCTTTTGTGATGGCATTGAAAGTTGTGGCGGTACCAAAGTCGATCACACAGGCCGGGCCGCCATAATGCTGCATGACTGCAGCTGCGTCGCAAATACGATCTGCACCGACGGCCCGCGGGTCTTCATAGCGAATCCGGATCCCGGTTTTAACGCCGGTATCAACTACCAACGGCTCTTTCTTTAGATACTCGCGGCAGGCCTGGGTTACGCGTCCTGTCAGGGGTGGAACCACCGATGACAGCGAGATGCCTGTCAGCTCTGGAACGATATGCCCGGCGTGTTGTAAAAGCCCCAGCAGCTGCAGCCCATATTCATCCGGCATGCGATTGTGATCGGTTGCCAGGCGCCAGTGCCAGGCAAGCTTATCGCCTTCATACAATCCGATGGTCAGGTTGGTATTGCCAATATCAATCACGAGAAGCATATTTTGACCTTTTTCCAATGTTTGGACCGTTGGCTCGATGTGCAGGTTTGTTGGGGATTAATTCAGGCTTCGGTTTTGTCCTGCTGCGTTTTAACGGCATCAATCATTTCCGCGGCCACATCGTATCGATTGAATTGTGGCATGATGTAAATTCCCTGTGCCCAGGCTTTGATTTGTTCCACCAGTTCTGTGGTAATCCGGATGCCTTCCCTGACACCCTCATCCCCGGCGTTTGTCATTCGGATGCGAATGGGTTCGGGGATGCTGACGCCTGGTACTTCATGATGTAGAAAATTTACATGGCGAGTGCTGAAAAGTGGCAGTATTCCCACCAGGACCGGTCTTTCAAGCGGTCCGTATTCACTGGCATAGTGTTTCAGAAAGCTTTCCGCAAGCTGGGGGTCGAAAATCGGTTGGGTCAGGAAAAAATCTGCACCCGATTTTAGCTTTCTACGCAAGTTCTTTATCTCCACTGCGAAATCCTGCGGGCAAAGATTGAGGGCCGAACCGACGAAGAAACTGGTCGGCTGCCCGATGCTGGTTCCGGAGTGATCTATCCCGGTATTGAAGCCTTCTTTGATCAGTTTAATCAAGCCGGAAGGGACGATGTCAAAATTGTCAGCTGCCTCCGGGTAGTCGCCGATTGAAGTGGGGTCGCCCATGACGACGAAAACGTTGCGGATCCCCAGAGCATGCGCAGCCAGAAGATCGCCCTGCACTCGCAGTAAGTTGCGGCCTCGTGTTGGAAAATGCAACGTGGTTTCAACCTGTGCTTTGCGCTGGACGATATCACAGACTGCCCAGGCTGACATGCGCATACGCGCCATGGGGCTGTCTGCCACGTCGATTACATCTGCGCCAGCTTCGGCCAACAGAGCCGCGCCCGCCATTAACTTGTGCGTGGAAAGCCCGCGGGGGGGATCCATTTCGACGGCGATAACGAATTTTCCATCCGCCAGTTTTTGGGCAAGCTGGGTGAGCGGCTCAATCTCCGATTCAAATTCAACTTGTGGCACATTCGGGATAGTTGTTGTCTGGATTTTTGATAGGTCCAGAATCGGCGCGGCATCCAGGGCTTTGCGCATGGCGGCAATATGACGTGGGGTGGTGCCACAGCAGCCACCGACAATGTTTGCCCCGGCAGCACGGAATGAAAGCGCATAATCGCCGAAGTACTCGGGGTCGGCCGGGTACATAATGCGCCCGCTGATTTGTTCTGGCCAGCCAGCGTTTGGTTTGACCCAGAACTTCATGTGGGTCGCGGCCTGTTTCATCTGGCCGAGGATCCTTAATAGTTGGGCTGGGCCGCCGGAGCAGTTTACTCCGATGACGTCCGCGCCAGATTCTGCCAGAAGGCGCGCAGCTTTTTCGGGGGTATCGCCTAAAATCGTACGCCCATCGCGCGTAAAGGTGACGGAAACAATGACTGGCAGTGTTGAAATATCTTTGGCGGCCTGGACTGCCGCGCGCGCTTCGTATAGGTCAGCGATGGTTTCAATCACGATTAGATCTACTTGGGCGGAGCACAAAGCTTGGACCTGTTCTGCAAATGCGGCACGAGCATCTTCCACCTGTACGCGGCCGAAGGGGGCCAGGCGTACACCCAGCGGCCCGATATCTCCGGCGATCAGCACATCTTTGAAAGATGCCGCTGCTACGCGCCTGGCCAGTTCCACGCCCGCTGTATTGATTTCGAGAAGTTTGTCCTGCAAACCAAACTTCTCCAATTTATAGCGATTGGCGCTGAAAGTGTTGCTCAAAATAACTTGTGCCCCGGCTTCTATGTATTCGCGATGAACTTCAGCTACAACAGCCGGGTTGGTGATATTCAGCTCATCAAAGCATTTCTCGAAACTGACACCACGCGCGTTAAGCATGGTGCCCATGGCGCCATCGGTCAGAATGGTGGTGCTGTTCAAAAGCTGCCAGAAGTCTTGCTTCATGTCAATTCACTTTCTAAACGAGGTAATACTTTTACAGAATGAATCATCAGGTTGTGCTTATTTCATCAATTGTTCCACACGGCTTTCGCCAGTGCTGTAATACTTGGCGTCGCGGTGGTGGATCACAATGGCGGCGGTGGATTGTTCGGGGATAAGCTGGTAGGCCGGCGATAACTGCATACCCAGTTCTTTTTCGACTGGCAGAAGGTCGAAGACCTTGCGATGATCTTCAAGTTCAGGGATGGCTGGGTAGCCCCAGGAGTAGCGTTTTCCTTGCCCTTCAGGCAGGCCAAGCTCGCGGCGGATGTGTTGGTGCAGATATTCAGCCGTGGCTTCGGCGGTCTGGACAGCTAGCCCGTGTGTGAAGTAGCCTTCAGAATAGTTTCCTTCGGCCTGGTATTTATCGAATCTTTCGGTGGCTGCATGGCCGACCGTGACAACTTGAAAACCAACCACATCCATTTCGCCTGACTGAATTGAGGCGAAATAATCTGAAAGCGCCAGGTGTTCATCGTAAGGCTGGCGCGGAAAGTGAAAACGGGTTAGCGCTTCGAGTTTGCCGGCAAGGCTTTCCGGGTTGTAAATGATCAGATCATCGCCATCAGCCTGGCAAGGGAAGAGACCGTAGACAGCCTGTGGTTTGAGCCAAGCTTCTTTAATCGCCTCGCGGGTCATTTGTGCCAGGCGCGCGTCGAAATCCTTTTGTAATTTATCCCAATCTGGGCCATGGCTGTTTTTTGCGCCCCACGAAAGGCGGTAAAGTTCGTTTATGTTTAGATTCTTGAGAACCATTTCCAGCGGCATATCTCTGACGATCCGCGCCCCCCATTTGATGGGGAGTTTGAGCGGGGCTGGAATGACGTTTGAGCGGGTGTTTTCGGTTTGGCGATGGGCTGGCATTTGCGAGGCGCGGCCCATTTCCATATCTGCTTCTTTGCGTATCTGTTCGAGCAGGGCAGGTTTGCGCAGCGGATCTATCAATTGATCCATCGTTTCCAGCCCTTCAAAAGCGTCCTTGCAATAAAACACTCCAGGGTCGTAAGAGGCACCGTCATCAGTAAACAGGATGCGGCGGCCGAAGCGGCGGTTGATAGCGGCGCCGCCCACCAACACCGGGATCTTGTGCCCGCGGCGTTGAAGTTCATTAATGATCAGCGGCATCTGTTTGGATGTGCTGACCAGCAGTGCCGAAAGCCCGATAGCGGTTGCGTTGACTTCCACAGCTTTGCTGATGATGGTCTCAGCCGGCACCTGTTTGCCGAGGTCAATGACGGTATACCCATTATTGGCCAGGATGGTTTTGACCAGATTTTTGCCGATATCATGCACATCACCGTAAACCGTGGCAATCACAACCGTGCCCTTAGTGACGCCTTCCACCTTTTCAAGATACTTTTCCAGGTGAGCTACAGATTTTTTCATCACTTCTGCCGATTGCAATACAAAAGGCAGGATCAGTTGACCCGCGCCGAATTTGTCACCAACTTCTTTCATGGCCGGCAGCAGCACGGTATTCAATGTGTGCACGGCGATTTCATGTACAGCACCATGGGGCGATTTGCCGGTTGCCGGTAAAGTTCGCGGTCGGTTGATAATCTCATCGATATCGGTCTCAACCCCATCTTTGTGGCGGTGAATGATGCGCCATTGAAGACGTTGTTCAGCGCTCATGCCCTCGGTAGGATCGGTGAGCGTATTTTCGGTTGCTGTGGGTGAGATATTCTCGAAATGTTCGATAAAGAGCTGTAAAGCATCTGGACGTTTGTTGAAGATCAAATCCTCGCACAGTCTTTTTTCGTTCGCAGGGATATCTGCATACGGTGTGACGTGCGCCGGATTGATAATGGCCATATCCAGTCCGGCCTGTACGCAGTGATACAACATGACTGAGTTCAGCGCCGGGCGGGCCTGGGTTGCAAGACCAAAAGATAGATTTGAGACTCCCAACGAAGTTAGAACGCCGGGCAGGTTTTCTTTGATAGTACGGATGCCCGCTATCGTTTGAATGGCAGAATCGATAAATTCTGGATCGCCGGTAGCCAGAGTAAAGGTCAGGGCATCATATACAAGCGCATCGGGGCGCAGCCCATGCTCATTAACTGCGATGTCGTAGATGCGTTTTGCGACTTCCAGCTTGCGCTCGGCGCTCTTGGCCATGCCGTTTTCATCGATGGTCAGAACTATGACTGCTGCGTTGTGGGTTTTTGCCAGGGCAAAGATCTTATCAGCCTTGGCTCGACCGGCCTCCAGGTGGGTTGAGTTGATCAGGCAGCGCCCGGGGGCGGTTTTGAGTGCCACCTCGAGTACGTCCAGTTCGGTTGTATCGATCACCAAGGGCACTTCAACACCCATGGCCAATTTTTTGACCGTTTTTCGCATCAGTTCGATTTCGTCGGGACGTTCTGTGACGGCGCATGAAATATCCAGGGCGTGAGCCCCAAAATTGATTTGTTCGCGGGCCACTTCAAGAATTGAGTCGTAATCATCATTTAGCAGCAAGCGCTTAAACTTCTTGCTACCCTGCGCATTGCATCGTTCACCGATCAACAGGGGCGGTGGAATCTGGCGCATGCTGGTGGCTGAGATGGAGGATGATAGCCGCGGAGTTGTTGCGGTCGGGCGGATGGGGTGGGGGCGGGCATCCAGTTTCTCAACCAGTTTCTTCAGGTGCGCCGGAGTCGTTCCGCAGCAGCCACCAACCACAGAGATATTGTTTTTCTCGACGAATTCGAGCAGCGCATTTGCAAAAGGCTCGGGTTCGAGCGGATAGACGGCTTGACCATCGACATTGAGCGGCAGCCCGGCGTTAGGGATACAGGAGACCGGCAAGTTGGATTGCTCGCCGAGAATCCGAATAGGCTCGCGCATGTGTTCCGGTCCGGTAGAACAGTTCAGGCCAATCACGTCGATCGGCATCCCTTCCAGGATGGTAAGTGCGGCGGCAATATCCGTGCCCAGCAGCATGCGCCCGGTGGTATCCAGTGTGATCTGGGCCTGGATCGGAAGGTAAATCCCGGTTTCTTCAAAGGCTTTCTGGATTCCAGTGATAGCAGCTTTAACTTCCAGGATATCTTGCGATGTTTCGATCAATAGCAGGTCAGCGCCACCTTGCAGCAGTCCGAGCGCCTGGTCTCGAAAGATGTCTGCCAGTTCGTCGAAGCTGATGTTCGAGAGCTCAGGGTCATCGGCAGATGGAAGTTTGCCACTTGGTCCAATTGAACCTGCCACGAAGCGTGGTTGGCCTGTTTTGGCTGTGTACTCATCTGCCAGGCGGCGAGCCAGGGCAGCGGCGCTGGTGTTGATCTGCAACGTCTGCTTGGCCAAGTCGTACTCGCCCAGGGTCAGCCGGTTTGAACGGAAGGTATCGGTTTCAAGCACATCCACGCCCACTTCTAGAAAAGCGCGGTGGACCGTTTCGACTGCCTGTGGGTAGGAGATAACCAGGTAATCGTTGCAACCATTCAGCTTTTCTCCGCCGAAATGTTCGGCAGTCAGGTGCAGGTTTTGCAGGCTTGTACCCATGGCCCCATCAAAAACGAGCACTTTTTTCTCAAGAGCGTCAAGATAGCGACGATTGGTGTATTTTCGATTGGTCATTAAATCTCCTGTTTCTGAATCAATATCCAGTTCTTTTCCTGGTGGTCGCCCGGCTCAATTTGATTGGCACCATGTTCTTTTGCATGAAGACCACCAGGGGTTTGAGCAATGGTCAATTCTGGAAACGGACCCCCGGCATCAAGATGAATCCTGATGCAATTCAAGATAATTGTTTAGTATGGTTTTGCCAGCAGTTCATCGAGCACTTTCTTGGACGAAATATCCACTGCTGCATGCTGCGAATTTCCGTGCGCATCCATGGTTACCACCACTGGGAAATCTTTCACCTCGATCACCCAAAGGGCTTCTGGCACGCCAAATTCGAGCTTATATACACCCAACACTTTTTTTACGGATTTGGCTATAAAGGAAGCTGCGCCGCCGATGGCGTGGAAATACACCCCGGGGGTTTCTTCGCAGCCCTTGAGTGTTTTTGCGCCCATGCCGCCTTTGCCGATCACACCTTTAAGATTGAAATGTTTCATTACGTCGGCCTGATAAGGCTCTTCGCGAATAGATGTCGTTGGTCCGGCAGCTACAAACCGGTATTCTTTGGATTCGAGACCGGCAACAACTGGCCCACAATGATAGATCACGGCACCGTCGAGAAGTTTTTTTAAATCTTCATAGGCTTTCAAGTCGTCAGCCTGTGGCTCACGTGTCTTTTTGATAAAAGTTTCGATCATCCATTTGTGGGCAGCGTCTCGTCCGGTGACCATGATGCCGTTCAACTGGACTGGCTCTCCAACCTTTAGCTCGCGAATGGTTTCATCACTGATTGGAATATTAATCTCTCGCATGGGTTCTCCTGGCCTGAAAATTGGTCTTAATCGTATTGAATTTCCGCAGTAAGCTGACGGCCATTGACAGTCATTTTTCGGCGGCGATATGCCCAGCACATATAAGAAACCGAAACAAAAAAAGACGCCGGCAGACGGTGCATCCCTGCGATCTTGGTTTCGATCACTGTCGTCTGACCACCAAAACCCATCGGTCCAATGCCGAGGGTGTTGGCTTCGCTGGTCAAACGTTCTTCCAGCTCAGCCAGTTTTGGGTCAGCATTGCGAGTGCCTAATTTATCAAATAAAACTTCTTTTGATTTGTAGTAGGATGATCCGCGGTCACCGCCGATGGCTACACCCAGTATCCCGGGAGCGCACCCTTGGCCCTGCGCTTTTTGGACAGCGTCGAGAACCACTTTGCGGACACCTGCCAAATCCCTTCCAGCGCCGAGGCGGTTATCTGGAAGCGAATACTGTGCGCCGACATTCTCACAACCGCCGCCTTTGAGCATGAGCTCAATGGTGAGCGACTCGGCTTCAACTTCTTCAAAATGGATGGATGGGAAATCTTCGCCACCCAGGTTGTTGCCGCTGTTCTTGTCGTAAATGGCATCCACAGCGTTCGGTCGCATGTAATTGAGGCTGGTGGCCTGTTCCAAGGCGCTGCGAATCTGCGCTTTCAACTTGATGGTGCTCCAGCCTTCAGGATAGTAGACATAGAAGATGGGGGTTCCGGTATCCTGGCAGATTGGCGTGGATTGGGCACGGGAGAGTTCCACGTTTTTGATCACAGTCTCGAGCGCCCCGCGGGCAGCCGAGCCTGGCTCTTCTTTTAGAACGGCTGTATGCAAGCGTTCTTCCACATCCGCTGGCAGGCTGGTGGATGTCCGGCGGATCAACTCAAGGATTTTTTCGGTCAGATCTGGCTGCATGATTGCCTCTACGTGAATTTATTTTGTCTGGCGCTTGGCTTTGCACAGGTAGCTTTTCCGGATACTGAAAAACGACTATGTCTGGCGTTTTATTATTTCTGTGTCATTGCTATAACCAATAATACCGCGAATTCATTAAGTAAGAGTTAGTTCTGCCGGTTTTTTAGTAGGTGGAATAAGCTTGTGATCGATCAGAAGCCCTGGGCTCAACCTTGGTGGCCGGCTCTGTGTGTAGAAAAAAACGACCAATGCTGGCCGTTTTTTTTACTGAGGCTTAAGGCGCAGAACGATGTGCTCGAATTTTATGGTTTGCTTATTTTTACGCGCATCACGTGGCGTTTCTGCCCGCCAAATTTATATTTATAATCTTCGTCGCCGCGCAAAAAGTCGAATTCGGTGTGTTGATGGTTATTAGCCCATTCGAGCAGGTAGCCGAGCAAAACCCAGCCAACTGAAAGATCCATAAATTGCCGATCCAGCCCTGAGTTATAGACCCAGATCTTCCTGTCGTAATCAAAATTGAGATAACCGCAGGCTTTTTTCCCATCCACTTCAAGAAAGGCTAATTGTAGATATCCGGCCGAAAAAGCAGCCTGGGCAGATTTTTTCATCTGCAGGCGCATGTCAGTGGTAAGAAAAGCGGTTTTTTCCGAGTCATGGTCCATCAATCCGAGAAAGTCATCCATCTCAGAATCGAGTTTGGTTTCATCCTCGACGATATACCAGCGGACACCACGGTTGCTCTCTTCTGCCCGGCGGATCTTGCGGCGAATTTCGTGGCGTTGTTTTTTATCGATTCCATTCAGGTATGTTTCAAAGTTACCTGAGAGGGTGATAAATGGGCTGGGTTGGTAGATGCTCTCTGCGTATCCCCAATCAGTTCCCGCCAGGCTCTTTTCGATTGCTGCCAGGCTGGGAGATGAATCAGGTAGATTGTACAGATCAAGCACCTGCCAGGCTGTTGGAAAATCTGATCTCAGCCAGTCCATCAAACCTGAAATGAAGACCTGAAGTTGTTCCGGGCGGACAATCAGGTCCAGGTAATCCGAAATTTCAATGCTTCCCAAGAGCATTAATGCAGTTTGACCATCGTGGTTTGTTGTCAGGAAGAGCGGGGCGATGCCAACTAATTCTTGACCTTCATGCGCGGTGATTACAGCAAGCTGTGCGTTCTGGTCCCATTCGCCACCGCCGCGTGTACTCCACCAGGTGAATAAATACTCATAGCGTAAGAATGGTGCATTTGTCACGCCTGCTTGGACAAGAGCGTTCCAGGTTGGTGCTAACGGTTTAAGTGTTTCAAAGGTGTTATGTAATTTGAATTCCATCAGGTTGTTTCCTGAAAAGATTTTACCAGTATAATGTTAGATACATATATGAACGCTCTTGACTTGACTCTTCTTAGTATTTATCGGATCAACGACCAGGAATGGCCGCTTTCGCCCGGGCTTTTGGCCCTAAACCCATCCAAAAAAATTGCGCGTGGACGTGACCAGGATCGACTGCTAGTCTACCTGACACTGGGCGGCAATGTTGGCTTCTCAGCCAGCGAATATGGGGAAATTGCTACCCAGGTGGCTGATATTTTTTACAGCACACCGGGTTCGCTTACTTTTGCATTAAAAACTGCCGCTGAGTTACTTAACAGTTTTCTGGCAGAACGCAACATGAAATCGACTGGCAAAGGTCTGTACAGTATCGGCGCGCTTGTTTTGTGCAATTTGCGTGGGAATTCTATGTATATTGTCCAATCCGGGCCGACACATGTTTACCACCTGGCGGGTGAAACACGTCATCTTTACGATCCTCAACTGGCAGGAAAAGGTCTGGGGCTGGGCCAATCTGCGCGAATGTATTTTTCTCAGGTGACGCTATCTGCTGGCGATCGTTTGCTGATATGCGCGGCTTTACCACCAGACTGGGAAACACCACTCAGTAGCATGACAGGTTCTGAATCCCTGGAGAGCATTCGGGCGCGTTTATTAGGGAGTACCAAAACAAACGTCAGCGCGGTCTTGGTGCAGGCGTCTGATGGCAGCGGTGCCATGAACATCCTACGGGCGGTAAAGGATGATCCGGTGCAACCTTCCAGCCCAGCCATTCCTACGCCTGTTTCTGTACCGGCAATTTTGGATGAATTGCAGATCCCAGAAATGGCGCCCGTCGTGCTGGCTGTGGAATCTGCAGGAGAAACTGAGCCAGCGCAAGACGCTCAAGTGCTGGATGAAGAAAATCAACAATTGTCGGCAAAAGAATCGCGTGCTGTGGCTCCCGTGCTCAGCCGGCAGGCTCCTGTGAGTAGAAAATCTTCCCGCGAGGCCAAGCCTCTGGTTCAATCTGAGCGAGAACAAATCGATCAGGGAGTGCGCAGCACGGCTCGCAACCTGGCCGGTTCGCTTCGCAGTCTGCGTACTTTCACCCAAAAATTGGCTTTATGGATCGAAAAGGCTATCCCACGCCTGCTTCCGGACACTGAGGATGATCAGCCCCAAAAAATAGTTTCACGCAGCTGGGCGATTTTCTTCGCGGTTGCCATCCCAGTTTTGTTTTTTGTCATCGCCAGAATTGTCTACTACCAATTGGGGTACGAAGCACAATATAAAATTTATTTTGACCAGGCACAGGAGACAGCCCAGAAGGCCGTGGCAGAGACTTCGCCGCTGGCTTTAAGGGTCGAATGGCAGACTACGCTTGATTGGCTCGATAAGGCTGCTCCTTATGAGTTGGAGCCCAATCCTGATGCGCAGAAATTACGCCAGGATGCCCAAACTGCTCTGGATACGCTTGATCGTGTGGTGAGGCACAACTTTATCCTGGCTTTTAATGCACCGCTTAGCCGAAATTTACATGTTTCGCGCATGGTGGCTTCCGATTCAGATCTCTATTTACTCGATTCTGTGAATGGTTCGGTTTTACGCGGGATATTTAATGGTAAGGATTATGACCTGGATGGCGGTTTTCAGTGTGGTCTAGGGGTTGACAAGCAAGGGGTTCAAGTCGATAAGTTAATTGACATCGTTTCAGTACCTAATTCCCGCGTATCGGATGTCAGTCTGATCGGTATCGATGGTTCTGGAAAGCTGTTGTTGTGCATCCCTGGCGAAAAGCCTGTCGTTACGGTTCTCCAACCCCCTGGCACTGGTTGGAAAGGTATCACGGCCATTGCTTTCGATGCCTTTAATCTGTATGTCCTGGATGCAGCAGCGCATGCTGTCTGGATTTATGAAAGTACTGAAAAACTCGAATTTTCCGAACCGCAATTTTTCTTTGGCGAACAGGTGCCGGTAATGTTGGATCAGGCCATCGATATGGCGGTTAATGGCGATGATATTTATTTGTTGCATCAGGATGGGCACATGGCTATCTGCACCTTTAGCCACCTGGATGCCTCGCCCACCCGCTGCAGCGATCCCGCGTTATATGTTGATTCGCGTCCTGGTTACGAAGGTGGTATGAGTCTAAGCGATGGTATTTTCTCGCAAATTGATTTCACCAGTGCCCCAGATCCATCCGTTGTGCTATTGGAACCATTTACCCAAGCTGTCTTCCGTTTCAGCCCACGCTCGCTGGAATTGCAAAACCAGGTACGAACAGCTGCTGGCAGTGAAAACATCTTGCCTAAGGGCGTGCCAGTTACTGCAATGGCATTCAGCCCAAACAAAAGCATGTTTTTGTTTTTGAATGGACAGGTGTATTTCTCAACAAATGTTCCATGATGGGTATGCATTTACTCATGGACATTCAGTTTCAGGACTTATCCATCAAAGCCTTTGTGAGCCAATGAATACGAATCGGTATGCTTTGCGTGCTCCAAAAAAAACACATCAGCTGCTTATCTTTGGGAACCCCAATATTTGACGACCACTCTGATAAAAAAACCTGCTTTCAGCTGAAAGCAGGTTTTTTTATTATTCGTAGAGTACGTTTGGTGCGGCATTAATACCGTTGTAACGGTATTTTTCAGCCCGGTGGGCAGCCCGTTCCGCATTATGCTGGGCATCTATGCGGCGCTGGACGTGAGGGGCGAAGTATCCGGCGTAACGCTTCTGAATTTCTGGCAATTGCCAATCGCTTCCGGTCACACTGCGGCGACAGTTCGGTGCGCCACATTCGCACGAGAACTCATCGTATGCAGCGGTATCGCTCATGGCATAATCAAAGCAAACTTCTTCGCCGGGTTGAATGTCTCGCATGGCTACGAGCGCAATCTGCCCCGAAAGCCCGGCATTGGGATTACAACAGTGGTTGACGTAATCCCCATCTCCAATTGGACGTGGCACCAGGAAGAGGTTTTCTTCCACCTGGATGCATAAACTACGGTCACGTTCAGGGAGGTTGACGAAGGTGTCCCATGCATAGACGACACCCCCGAAAACGGCTAGGAGTTCGCCCTTTTTGAGAACTTGTTGGGCGAAAATACCGTTTCCATTGCCATTGGCTTTCGGGTTGGCCTGGATCTTAGGCGACAAATATGAGCTTGGCTGTTCGTACATTCATAAAACTTCCTTTCCGGGATGTTAAATATTATCAGCGTCCCCCCCGATTTCGAAAAAACCAAGGAAAACGCCAACGCCCTAATAATACATTAAACTGACAGCATGTAAAGGGTAGGGGCTGCTGATCTTTATCCCAATATCTGTGCGTTAACCCATGCTGGGGGCGTGATTTGATTCGTATTTGTCAATAAAGGGCATCATTTTTTAACGAATCGGTAGATATTATTTGATACTTTTATTGGATTGATAAATTTTCCCCACACTTAATGATTATGAGCTGTCTGTGCCTGCTGGTTGTCTGTATCAAAAAGCCCGTTCGGAAAATTAGTTTTTATCTTTCGCTCTCTAAGGGATCAAATTTGGACTGGTTGTCTGCGTTTGGCAGGTCGATTTTTTCTTGATTTCGGAAAACCAGCCACCAGCAGGTTGACAATACCAGCAAAGCCACCCAGATGCTCCACATATCGCGTTGGATGGTGAGTGCAGCACTCTCAGGATTTTTCCAAAATAGCATTAATCCGATGATGGAAATAATGTCCAGTAATAGCAGGAAAAGCGTGGAGTACAAATAGCTCTCCCTGCGACGGATTAGATCGAATGAAATGTAGCAAATGGGTATGGTTAAGAGTACATAATCGTAAGACCAGAGATAAGGCGGTAGCAGTGCTCCGAGCGAGATTGCTGTGCTAAAAGCCATCAACGGCGTCAGTGTGTCCCGTTTTTTCCAAGACAACCATGCAAAAAGTGCTACCAAAATCAGGACCAACAGTCCGTAAGACGTAAAAGTGCAAAGCGGCTCGCCGCCACAAAAAAGGCGGGTGTAACTGAGCAGGGTAGGTTGATTACCGAGACGCTTATCCAGAAGATTTTCGCTCACGTTTCTAAACTTCCCCAACCAATCAGGGTCCTGGATAAAGCCGGTAATGAGTAACCCCATTCCGCCGATCCCGATGCCACCAATAGCCTTCCAGTTGCGCCGGAAAAGCAGCCAGAGCCCAATTAGGGCTGTTATGATCAGTAAGGGAGGTTTTAGTGCCAATCCGGCCAGCATGATCCCTGCCAGGAGTGGACGACGGGTCTCCAGAAAATACAATCCAAGCGTTAGAAATACCAGAAATAGCGCCGCAAAAGTGCCTGTCATCAACCCCAGAAAGATGTTCCCGTTCAGGATCGCAGCAGTTAACACGAAGATGGCAAACAACTGCCGATTTAAGCCCTTCCAGTGTGTGGCAAGCCATAGTATACAGCCAGCTATTAGCAGTTGGGCCAATAAGTCCCAGAGTATATAAGCTTTGTCTATTGGGAAAAAACCAATCGGAGCGGTGATCAATGCCAGTGGTAGGGGGTAAGGGAATATTTTATTTGGGACCCAGGTGGCTCCGTTCTTTTGATGGCCATTGACCCATTCGGTGGCAGAGTAGGCGTGTTCCCCGGTCCATTGCATTCGCCCGGCGAGCCAGAAAGAGAAAAAGCCATTGTTGGTGTAATCAACACTGCGTTCGTTATTGATCGCGATAGTGGCATAGACTGGCATTAATGCGGCCAATACGATTACCATCCACCAGCGGCTAAAAATTAGTTTGATTTTATCCACAGCACTTTCCCTGGGTTATTCAAACTCGAAGCGCAAATGTTTAACCGTCAGGCCGTTATCGATTAATTCGCGCAGTGCATCAATTCCGATCTTGATATGTTCATCGACAAAATCCTGGTTGACCCTCTCATCGCTTTCAGCAGTTTTTACGCCATCGGGTGTCATCGGTTGATCAGATACCAGCAATAAGGCGCCAGTCGGAATCTCGTTGTAAAAGCCAGTGCTGAAAATTGTGGCGGTTTCCATGTCTACAGCCATGGCGCGGATATTGCGCAGGTAGTTTTTGAATTCGTCGTCATGCTCCCAAATGCGCCGGTTTGTGGTGTAAACCGTTCCGGTCCAATAATCACGCCCGTGGTTGCGGATGGCTGTTGAAACTGCTTTTTGCAAACTGAAGGCTGGCAGGGCCGGCACTTCAGGAGGAAAATAGTCATTCGAGGTGCCTTCACCCCGGATGGCTGCAATTGGCAGAATCAGGTCGCCAATTTGATTCTTCGCCTTCAAGCCTCCGCACTTACCCAAAAATAAGACTGCTTTTGGTTGAATAGCACTTAACAAATCCATTACTGTGGCTGCATTGGCGCTGCCCATTCCAAAATTGATGATCGTGATCCGGCCTGCATTCGCGTTTGGCATGGGTTTGTCCAACCCGCGCACGCCGACATTGTTCCAGGCTGCAAATGTCTGCACATATTTGTTAAAATTGGTCAAAAGAATATATTGCCCAAACTCACCCAGCTCTCTGCCTGTGTACCGCGGAAGCCAGTTTTGGACGATTTCACCCTTTGTTTTCATAACACTCCCATACCTGGTATAACCCCAGGCGTTCGCCTTCGCCGTCAGAGTAGAATGATTCTTTAACCATGAAACCAGTTTCGCTCGCTAATTGGCTTAATTCCTGGATTGAAAAGTGATGTGCATACCGCAATCCAGAGCCACCGCTGCGCCAATCAAGCAGGTAATCACCATCATCTACATCTTCGGTGGCCAGACCTGCCGATTCCCATGGCTGGATTCGTTTCTTAAGTTTTTTACTATTTAAGAATTGCCAGTTCGATTGGATGAATTTTCCTTCAGGCTCAAGCAGATTGTGTATTTTACGAAAAATTTTACGCCGCAATTCAGCCCCCGGGATGTGGTGCAACACTGCAAACGCTGTGATCAGCGAAAAGTGCTCTGCTCCCAGGGTCTGCTCCCAATCGGCTGCGGTCAGATCTGCTTCGTGGAATGAAATAGAAAATCCAGGTGGTTGGATCCTGGCATCGCTTAGTAATGGCAAGCTGAAATCCAGACCGGTGTATGTTCCATGGAAATCGCTCTGTGCCAGCGTGCGGGCAAGTTCGCCGTTGCCACATCCAAGATCAAGAATATGCTCATTGCCGGCAAGGTTTGTGATGATTTTGCGTACTCCAGGCTGGATGCGTTGGCGCGTTGCAGAGAAGTGAGCGCCAAAATCTGCGTAGAATTGACGATTTAACGCTAATAAACGTTGAGCTGTGCTTGAATCCATGTGCAGATTATAGCAAAGCCTGGGTCGAATCGGTGAAAAAAGCGAGGACGCTGGTGGGCGTCCTCGCTTTTTTCTTTTTGGAAGTTAATTAGCTGTTGGGCGGTTTATTCAGACCAAGTTTGGGTTTGCGCCCATATACCACCCAGGCATAAAAACCAAGGCCAAGCGCGGCAAATATCAGGGTTCCTCCGGCGATGCCAAGCAGGTTGGTTGATCCGGGTTCGCTGGCGGGGTCTTGCGGTTTGGCTTGCCCGCCTTTTTGAGCGCCGAAATCCACGAAAATTTGCTCTCCGCTCTTGATATCCAGTGTAAAGTTAAGCTGTGTTGTTGGGTTATAGCCTTCTGGGGCGGCCACAGAAATATTGTAGGTGCCCTGGGTAACTTTTTCGAAACAGACCGGATCTATCCCGGAGGTTGTATTGGCAGTTTGCGAGTATTGGCCTGAAGTACCGGTGACACTGACTGCACCTTCGGGTATGGTGCTTTCTGTTTCTTGGTGTAAAGCGTCTCCATTTGTATCTTCGTAAAGCAAGACGCAGACATTGGCCTCACCCTGGTCGGGTGTGGGGCTGGGTTGGGCTGGTGTGGCGATGACTGCCTCTCCGGTTGGGGTGGGGGTGACGCCTGAAGGTCCACCCATCCCGATTAGCAGTTCCTGCCCAATTCGGAGTGTGCAGGCTTCATCAAGCCGGTTTAGTGAGCGTAATTGGCTGAGGGGGATGCCGGCAATATTGGCGATATAAGAGCAGTTTTGGCCTTCCTGCACAACGATAAGGATGCGACCATCTGGCCCAGGAGTAGGAGTGATGAAATTCTGCAAATCATCAGATGCCTCGGCCGAAAGTGCAGTACTTGCCAATAGTAAAAGAGCGATGGTAATTCCAAAAATATAGATCAGTCGTTTCATGATATCCCAATTATACAACAGGCTGGAAATCTATTCCTGCTTTGGTTTTTTTAGAAGGTCAGACAGCGTTTTTATGGTTATGACTTGCGGTTTGAGCTGACTGTAAAATTTCATGCGCTGAGCGCAGTGTACCCTCGGTAACTTCGCCAAGCATCTGTGCCAATTCTAATAAGCGTTCGTCGCCTTCCAATCGCTTCACCTGCGAGGTGGTACGGCTATGGTCAACCAGCTTTTGGACGCGGTAATGTTGGTCACCGAAAGCTGCCAATTGTGGCAGGTGGGTAATGCAAAGGACCTGGTGCGCACGTCCCAAATTCCACAATTTTTGGCCAACCACACCGCCAACACGCCCACCGATGCCCTGGTCTATTTCATCAAATACCAGGCTGGGAATTTGATCGGCGCGGGCCAGGGTATTTTTAAGGGCCAGCATAAGCCGCGAAGTTTCGCCGCCTGAAGCAATTTTTGCTAATGGTTTCAAGCCTTCGCCAGGGTTTGGTGCAACCAGAAACTCCACCCGGTCGTAACCGTTGGAATCGAACCCAACCCGCATATCTTTGCTGAGCGGTAGGCCAGCCGGGTCTGGTTTGGTCTGGAAATCTACTCCAAACCGGGCAGATGCCATTTTAAGATCGTCCAGTTCGGTTTCAATACTTTTGGAAAGCTCGGTTGCGGTGGTTTTGCGTTTTTCTGAAAGCTTTTTCGCATGTTCAGTTAATTCTTTTAGTAAACCGGATTCCCTGGTTTCCAATTCGGCGATTTTTTCAGAAGCATTGCTGATGGTCTCAAGATCCTTGCGCGCTTTTGCGCCGAAAACCAGAACTGTTTCGATTGTGCCCCCGTATTTGCGTAGGAGCCGGTGCAGCATATCAAGTCGTTCTTCCACATCTTCCAGACGCCGGGGATTAAATTCGATAGTTTCCAGGTAGTCACGCAGGTCATGAGAGATGTCTGCGATGCTTTCAAGCAGCGTTTCTGCGCGGACTGCAAGTTCTGCTTTGTTTGTATCCACGCGTGCCATGGAGGCAAGCGCTGAAACTGCCTGGCCCAACTGGTCGCTGATTGCCGGGGTTTCGGGTGAACCATCATCCAGGAGCTGCAAGGCCTCCTGGGCATTGGTTGCCAGCTGTTCAGAATTTGCGAGCCGGTCACGTTCCAGACGTAGTTCTTCATCTTCACCGGGCTTGAGCTTGGCGGTTTCGATTTCTTCAGCCTGATACGATAGCATTTCAATTCGCCGGGCAGAATCAGCCTGGACGGCGCGCAGCTCATTCAGCTCGCGGCGAATACCCAGTAATGTGGAGTAGGCTTGCCGGTAGGATGCCAATTGACCATCCACATTGGCAAACCGATCCAGTAGCCCCAGGTGAGTGCGAGGGTCCAGAATGGAGAGGTGTTCGGTTTGCCCGTGAATATCTACCAGAAATTTCCCAATTTCCTTAAGCAGGGTCACGTTTACAGTGCGGCCGTTGATCCTGGCGGTCGAACGGCCTTCGCGACGCACTTCGCGCGCCAAAGTTACATATTTTTCGTCATCAAGCAGGTCTTCGCGCTTAAGGATTTCATTGACGGCTTCCTGGGTGGTTGTCGAGAGTCTAAAAACGCCTTCCACGCTGGCACGTTCGGCATCTGCTCTTAGAACGGTGGCATCAGCGCGCCCTCCCAATAGCATTTCAAGCGCGTCCATGATGATGGATTTACCCGCACCGGTTTCGCCAGTGAATATGATCAGACCAGACGAGAACTCGAGATCGAGTTTGTCAATAATTGCAAAATTTTCAATTCGAATTTCTGTCAGCATGGGCTATTTGAACAACTGGATACCGGATAGGCGAGTATAAACAGCAGGAGTGGCCATCGCCAGGTAGATGCCCTGGAATGCCAGGCCAAATAAATTTAGGGTGACGAGCTGTAGCAAAATGGTTGGGAGCGCGCCAACGACAACCGCCACGGCAATGGTGATAAAAAGCGTGCGTGAACGGTGGCGTTTGATAACGAAACGTGTGCCTTCGGCGATGGCCATGCCGGCTGTCGGCGCGGCGGCAATCACCAAGAACCAGCCGAAGAAACCGATGGAACCGATCAGGCTGATCAAAAAGCTCGCAATTCCTGAAAGTATCCCGGCTGTGGCAGCACCAAGTATGTAATCAAGCCAAACCGCGGTGTCGAAAACTTTTTGCTGGTTCTTTACACATTCCGGGCAGCGATATCCAATCGGTGATTTAATCGCACATTTGGCGCAAATTGGCTTGTCACAGCGGTTGCAGCGCAGCATGGTCTCAACGTCGGGATGGTTGGCGCAGTAGGTTGGGAGTGAGGTTGCTGTCATCGCGGTAATCCTATGGTTGCGTTCTGGTTCATATGGCCGGTCAGGTTGCGGTAGAAATAACCTGGGTCGCCAAAACGAATAAATTTCACGGTATTTTCTCCGGCGCGAACATCTACGCGATCATCTTCTGCCAATCCGACCGGGATCTGTCCATCCACACTGAGTACTGAGTTTTCGCTTAGGACAGTCATGCTGACTGTTGAGCCCTCGGAAAGTACGACAGCCCGATCCACCGAGAGGTGTGGGGCGATGGGGATAAGCAGGATATTACGGAGTTCAGGCGGCAGGATGGGCCCGCCTGATGCCAGCGCATAGGCTGTAGATCCAGTAGCCGTGGATGCGATCAACCCATCTGCCACGTATGTGGTTAGATATTGATCGTCCACACTGGCTTTAATGTGGATTGGGCGCAGGTACTGGCCCCTGCTGACAACAGCGTCATTGAGTGCCAGCCAGGAACCGAGGATTTCGCCGGCACGCATGTGGTTCGCGCGCAGCATCATCCGTTTCTCGACCCAAAAATCGCCAGCCAGCAGTTGTTCAACCATTTTTTCCCAACCGCCTTCTTCGACTTGATACAGGAAGCCTAGCCGCCCCTTGTTAATTCCCATGACAGGGATGTCGTGTGGGGCGCATAAATGCCCGGAGCGCAGCATGGTTCCATCTCCACCGACGGCGATCAGCAGGTCAAACTCGCCAGCATGCACGCGCTTGCGAATTTTTTCGTCGTAGAGAGAACCGTGCGGACTTTCCAGCCCTTTCTCTTTCAGGAAGGCGGAAACTGCCTTGGCTTGTTCCAAGGATTCAGGCAGTTTGGGGTGGCCAGTTACCACGATATGCCGGGGTATAAAGGATGACGTCATGGCTAAATTATAAAGCGTTAAAGCCGATTCTCAATTTGTAAAACATAAATCATGTCCGAGGTTTACGGGTCAGTATCTGGGTATTTAGAGTTTCTGCTCGCAAATATTTCGAAAGCCACATTTTGAGCAGCGCGCACTGTTTTCATGGGAGCGATCAATCCCATCCGGGCGTGTTTTGCAGCGTAATTCATCCCGTCGTATTTCAGCCAGAATATCAAGAACCACATTCTCAAGTTCGTTTGTGTAGTCAATTGCGAAATCGCGGTCTTCGTAATGGATGATCCCGTAGGGTGGGCGGGAGCCCATGCTTTTTTCGACCAACAGGCAGTAAGCGGCTAACTGGTAAATGTGACCATCGTAAGGAGATTGTGGTGCGCGCCCTGATTTTACTTCTACGGGAATAAATAGCCCATTTTTTTCAACCAGGTAGTCTGGTTTTCCGGTCAGACCAAGCGCCCCGTGGTAGAGTGGTTTTTCGACCTTATTGCCCCAGGCGCGAGTATCGGTATAGATTACACGTCCGCCTGGTAAACCAGATTTTTTTTCTGCACGACCAGCTTGCCAGAGTAGAATGATGGCGGCAAGAATAAAGAAAACTGCTGTATAAAATATTGCCATCAGCCCCCCAGAAAATTTAGCAGTCCGAAAGCGGTTATCATTACACACGCGAGTAGTAAAAGCGCAAAACCCAGTGTGCGCATCAACCCGGCGGCCATTACCCGGCGACCGTGTTTGCGATGCAGTTCCGTTCCGGATGCCATTTCAGCCTGGTTGATAGATTCGTGCCCGTTCAGGCGATACCACCAGGCTCGGCGGCAGTAAAGGTAGGTGCCAATGTCAGATGCGCGAATGGGTTTCATGTGGATGAGTGCTGGAATAATTGAGAATTATTTTTTGTGGTTATTTTGTGGTGCGAACCACCGATTCTCGCTTATTTGCAAGCAGTGGTTGTGAAGATTAAGCCCTGATTCTGAACACCAGCCAGTAAAAGCCTGCAGGCGATAGCACATTTATTCTATCATGGTTTTGCATCTACTCATGAGCTCTTCGTTTTGGTACTTAACCATCCTGATTCTGCTGCTCGGACGATTCAAAATCGATGGTTTACCCCGCAAGTGGTTATTTGGGCTAATGTTCTTTCAGCCCAAATAACCACTTTATTGAAACGGGGGGGGGTGATGGCCGTTTCTCAGGCTCGCGGGCGTGCCATCCTAATATTGCTTTGAAGGTGAGCGAAAATCGAAAATCTTGTTGTTATTTTGGGATAACCTCGAAAATTACAGCCTGTTCATCTCGGTAGACTTCTCTTAATCCGGGGTCTTGCTCTGCAGTTTTGATGAAATCAGTATGTTTTAGATCTGTATGGATATACTGGGCTGCAAATCTACCAGATATAATTTCGGATAAATTTTTGACATTGCCTCTGGTTATCTTTTCCCAAAGAGAAAAAAGGTCTGGGTCGGCAATTTGCAGATAAGTAGGGTCCAGCCCGATCAGATAGGTATTGTGTGTGTTGTAAAAAAATAAACGTGGAAAATCGTCCCAGTCTGTTTGAAAAACACGCGCGCCCATGGGCGTATTTTTTTCCAGCCAGGCTGATGCCCCAGCGTACATGTTGAATGGGCTTGAATCCCGGATACTGCTTTGGGCCTTGGTTATGGTGAATATACTGCCGGTCAACATCACAATAAATATGAATACAGTTGCAAGCCAACGAAAGATCTCTGGGCGGGTTGAAGCCGGTTGTTGGGTGAGTGCAGATTGCAGGTTCTGGATCAACTCTTTCCAGAAATGGGTAGTAAAGGGTGAAACCTGGTTTTTTATCTCTGTTTGCGGTTTGTTATCCTGGAAAAAGGGAGACCAGGCAAAGGTTGAAAAAATCAGCACGAGTGCAGGAAAATATTCAACAAACCGGCGTGCCTGAAAAAGCATCAGGCCAAATAGCAGGCTGACCAACAGGCTGAAGGTTGTGCGCAAATCCATTTTGCGACCGGATAAACCCAATGCAAACATGCCGCTGAAAAAAGCCAGCAATCCTGGAAAAGAGTTATTCAGTAATTGTTCTGTTGTGTAGGGATACCATTCATTGCCGACACGGATAGATGTGGCATCTACCAATTTTGGAAGCATGTGTCTGTATGCAAAGATAAGATTGTATGGGAAATATGGATTAACCAAGATCCCTAACGCAAGCCCAATACCAACGTAAATGACAGGCCTCAATTCCAAACGGTGTTCGGTGATGGCAATCGCTACCACGTATAAAACAGCCAGGGCCATTAAAAGGGGAAATGCATCATATAGCCAGACGTAGAAGAAAGCCAATTGTGCCAGACG
>CAINXK010000515.1 GCA_903854805.1 uncultured Anaerolineae bacterium | reverse complement strand
ATCCAATTTTCTAATTTTATTTTATCAGATTTTCTCTAAATCATCTGATTAAAAAAACTGCTCGGTGCCCGAAATGATCCTGGTAAACTCTTGCAGCTTACATTGCGTTATCCACTCCACAACCCTTCCACTCGTACCTGGCAGCCGCTGGATGCGTAGTACTGAATGAAGACGTTTTGGTATGGCAAAGTGACGATAATCACATCAACAAAATCCCCTTCCAAAAGGAAGGGGATTTTGTTGATGTTTATTCAGTCCATCACGTCAGCGAGCGTGGTTGTCTCCAATTTACGCGAGACATAATCTCGAATATCCCTGAAAACTTCGGTCAACTTTTTTTCCTTCTCGATCGGTGTCGACTCATAAAAATTTTCGCTGACCGATTCCGTCGGGGCCAGGGCACCATCAAACAAGCGGATGACTTCCGCCAGGCTGATCTGGCTCGGGGTCTTAGCCAGTGTGTAGCCTCCATGCTGGCCTTTACTGCTGCGCAAGAGGTGAGCCCGTTTCAACGCCAGCATCAACTGCTCAAGAAATTTGGGGGGAATACCCTGGGCCCTCGCAATCGTATCGATTGAAATATATTCATCGGATGGATGCCGGGCCAGATATACAAGTGCCAATAATGCATATTCACTGCGAGCTGTAAGTTTCATAATAATAATGTCCTGATTTACTCTATCGGGAGTATAGTATAAAAAATCAACTTGTCAAGTTTAACAGGCCCTGGTCAGCAAAAACCTGGATCAATACCTGGGACTGTGCGAACCCAGGCCGGTAACTGCACAAGCTTTCGTTCATTCACTCCAGCTATTTTTAGAATAGACGCACCCAAAAACAAGACTTTTTTCAAAATTCCAACCCAAAGCACCTCAAAAAGAAGCTCATAGGCATTATAATCGGCGCATGAAACTATCCGTACTCATCCCTGTTTATAACGAAAAGAACACCATCCGCGAGATCATCAAACGCGTGCAGGCCACCGGGCTTGCCACCGAGATCGTCATCGTCGATGACGGCTCACAGGACGGCACGCGGGATATTTTGGCCGAATACGATGGCAAGGACGGCATACGGGTCATCCTTCACGAGAAGAATGCTGGCAAAGGCGCTGCCCTGCGAACAGCCATTCAATCCGCCACGGGCGAAGTCATGCTAATCCAGGATGCCGATCTCGAATACGATCCGCGCGAATACCCCAACCTGTTGAAACCGATCGAAGAAAACCTGGCTGACGTGGTTTATGGGTCGCGCTTCTTGGGCGGCTCACACCGCGCTACCTTGTTCTGGAATATGGTAGCGAACAAACTGCTAACGCTGATGACCAATATCCTTTACAACAACATCCTGACGGATATGGAAACTGGATATAAGGTTTTCCGCCGCGAGGTTGTCACGGATATGCATCTACGTGCCAATCGCTTCGACTTTGAACCCGAATTCACTGCCAAAATTCTTAAACGACACGTGCGCGTTTATGATGTTCCGATTTCCTTTAACCCACGTGAATACTCCGAGGGCAAAAAGATCGGGATCTGGGATGCTTTTGAAGCTGTATGGGCGCTGCTCAAATACCGCTTCACCGATTAGTCAATCCGAACATGAATAAAAAAAAGCCAGATTCTGGCTTTTTTTTATTCATCAGACACTCCTGAAAATCCGCAAGCTGCGTCACAAAGATCAAGCTTCGTCCGGTTCTCCGGCCGCTTTCACATCTTTCAGATTCAACTGCAGGGTAGTGCGTCCATTAAACTCGTTGGTTTCAAATGTGTACATCACATCCACCCTGGGCGGCATGCTGGCCTTTAAGTGCCCCAGGCGAAACCCGATCGCATCAAAGCTCACGCGTCCATCAGAAAGCGTCAGCTTAAGATGTTTCGCATCCATGCCCACGGTCCGCGAAGCTTTTACCTGCAAGTTGCGGCTCACAAAAACCGGCTCGGGGTTGCCATAGCCGGTTGGCTGAAGGTACTCCATGTTTTTGATCACATCGGCATTCATGTCACCCAGCGGCACCACCATATCAGCTGAGAGTACCGGGCGCAGGTCTCGATCTCCAAGTTTTTCCTTGGCGAGCAGCTTAAGGCGTCGCTGTAATTCTTCTAAATTCTCGTTTTTCACTGTAAAACCGGCAGCGGCGGCATGCCCCCCGTGGCGCACGAGCAAATCGGCGCATTCATCCAGTGCCTGGGTGATGTGAAATTCAGGAATGGATCGACAGGAACAGCGCGTAGTCTCTTCGCTTTGCTGGCCAACAATTGCCGGACGGTAATATGTTTCCACCAGGCGCGAAGCTGCCAGGCCCACCACCCCTGAATTAAACTCAGGAGACACCGCAAACAGGATAAAAGCCTCCGGATCACCGGTCAGCGCCATTGCTTCGGCTTCGGCCTGGATCTTTCGAGTGATTTCCTGGCGACTGCGGTTTTGGGCTTCCAATTGTTGGGCGAGCTGCCCGGCCAGCATCAGATCTTGCGTACTGAGCAGATCGAAGGCCGCCAGGGCAGAATCCAACCGTCCGGCCGCATTCAAACGCGGTCCCAGCACAAAACCGATGTTAGTGGCCGTTGTTTTGGCGATGGTCATCTCGGCCACGTTGGCCAGCGCAAAAAGACCCTGGCGGGAGGTACTGCGGATACACTCCAGGCCCTTGCGCACCAGCATGCGATTCTCGCCGGTCAAAGGAGCCAGATCGGCCACCGTGCCCAACGCCACCAGATCCAGCAGGATTTCCGGTCTAAAATCGGTCACCTGCCCGGTAGCCAGATAACTTTCCACCAGTGCCTGGGCAATCTTGTACGCAATCCCAACTCCGGCCAGATCCTTATCCTGATACAGATCATCAGGCTGTTTTGGATTGATAACCGCGAATGCAGCCGGAAGAGTGTCGGATGGCTGGTGATGATCTGAAATGATCAAATCCAGGCCGATCGAGCGGGCGTGCGCAGCCTCGGCTGGCGAACGGATCCCGCAATCCACCGTGATCACAAGCTCAACACCTTCTTCCTTGAGGGCCGTCAGGGCTTCATTATTAAGGCCATAACCTTCATCAAAGCGGTTGGGAATATAGCCGCGTGCCTGCACACCCAGGGCTTTCAGGGTCTGCACAAGCAAGGCGGTGGCGGTCACGCCATCCACATCATAATCCCCATAAATAGCAACCTGCTCCTGATGATCAAGCGCATACAGAATACGGTCAACTGTCGCTCGCATGCCTGTCATCCCAAAAGGAGAAGTATCAATCCCAGCATCGGCACGCAAAAAAATATTCGCCGATTTTTTATCGCTATAGCCGCGATTGAACAGCAATTGCCTCAGGATGGGAGGAAAAGCCTCCAGGTCAGCTTTGGCCTGGTCAGAAAGGACAGAGGGGATCGACCAACGTTTTGTTTTCGTCACAAGAATAGTATAAACGCGGATGAGAAGCGCGGGAAGGGTTGTTGTATAATCAGAGTGGAACATCTGATTTCGGAAGATCAACAAGCTCTGGGAGTGATTAACATGGAAAATCTGGCGTCCGACGAAAAAACAACCATGGTCATGATGTACACCCTTAATACGCTTGTGCGCGGAGAAGTGGTCACCAAGGAAAATGCGCGTGTTGGGGTCTGGCCGCGCACCCAGGGTGTGCCGAACCTGATCCGCGTTCTCAAACCAGGCGTACTTCTCTTTGGGGGCAGCCCACCAAAAGCACTTTCCTACGCAGAAATATTCGTGCCCACCGCCAGCATGATTGGTTTTCACCTGGCGCCGCCGCTTACCGAAGCCCTGGACTACGACGAAAACGAAAAGAACCGCTCGCTGGTGCCAGTATCGCTCTTAATGGGCACTTTTATCGTCAAGGGCCACGTGCGCATTGCCAGTTCTGCCACGCTGGCAAACAGCCTGGAGTTGGTCTATAACGGCTGGCTTTCGATCTACAATTCGGAAATCAGCAACCCATTTCTGCCCCAGATGCCGCCGGTACAGGTTCAAATGATGCTCGTCAGCCCCAATCGCATCAACTTCATGGTATAGCTGTCTGAGAGCTGGCATATCTGCTGATAATATTTACCTGCTTGGCCAACTCATCGTGATGAGCTGGCCAAGTGTGCATGTAGCCGGTTCGCAAAACGTATGTTCAATCTGATGTTGCCAAAGTACTCACGGGCTGGTTTGAATAGTTGAGATAGTTGAAGATTATTTTTGTGGGGAAAACCAATCCGCTCGATGGCCGGATTAACATGTAGATAGAAGGTGCATTACCCAACATTGCCCTAAACCTGAGCAAACCGTCTACCGGCAAATCAACACAGGACATTCGGCATTGCGCAGCAAAAAGTTCACGGCACTGCCAATAATGATCTCCTGCCAGGCACTACCGTTGTAGCCACCCATTAAAACCAGGTTAATCTCACGCTCTTTCATAATCTCCAAAAAAGTTTCATGCGTACCGCTTGAAATAATGTAATCAGCCTCAATCCCATGCAGCCCTAAATAATCACGCGCATACGCCTGAATGTTGCTGTTGGCAGCATCTGAAAGCGTCAATATCGTCAAAGCAGTCTTCCATTGCTCGGCCAGGTAAGCCGCGATAAAAACAGCTTCTTTTGACTTGGTACTACCATCAAAGGCAACCATGGCCCGGTCCATCGGACTAACCTTGCCAGGCACGGTCAGGATTGGGCGGGCAGAACGCCTGATGATTGAGCGCAGACCCGAACCCAGGCTGGAAAGCCCCGGCGCTGGCGGGTGTGAACAATTCAGCACCACCAGGTCGGCCAACAACGCGCGATGGCAGATCAACTCTGGGACTTCGCCTTTCTCCAGCGCCAGGCTGCCATGCAGCCCCGCTTCAGCACAGCGCTGGCCAAAACTTGCCTGAATTGCGAGCGCATGCTCCTGCTCCTCTCCAGATTTTGGCGTGACGATGTGAATTCCATGCAGGTCAGCTGACTCATGCCGGGCGATGATCAGCGCCTGTTCCAACGCATGCCAGCTCTCAGGTTCGCCGCTTAGTGGAACAAGTACATCCCGAAATAGCTTTTCGGTATAGCGATCAACCATTTTGCCAAGACTCCACTGCCCCGTCTCAGATACATCACTCGCCACTTTAGGGTTCTCTTGCACTGCCAGGTCTACCGTGGCAGCCTCTGGACTCACAGACCAGCCCAATTCGCTTTCCAACGCCGCGCGATGTTCCGAAATCCACAGGTAGAGATCGGTTTCGGTGCGCCCAGGGAACCAGCGCAGCAGCCCGCGTTCGAGCAACGGTTCAACAATCGACAGGTAGACATTGTCATACCAATGCAAGAGTGCTTCGGTGTAGGAAATATCGCGCTGGAAATCCATACCCATAAAATAGCGATGAACTTCGATATGATCAAGCAGGCGCTTATACTGACCAGGCGCACTGAGACTGAGATCCGCGCCAGGACGCAGGCTTTTGATATCCGTCGCATCCAGGAAATCAGCATATTCTGCCTTGACAATCATGGCATCTGGATTGCTAAGAATATCTGGGCTCAAAGGTACATCGGTTTTGACCTCAATCACCTGGGCCTGGATATGCGTAAAACCTTCTTTGCGAGCCACAGAAACACGGTGATTGCCATCCAACACAAAATACACGTCGCCAACTTTATAGACATCAATCGGGGGCCAGCCAACTCCATTGGGATCATCAATGGATGCCTTTACACGCGCCCAGCGCTCGCGTTCCTGTTCGTTGCTCATGAGCGGCAGAAAACTCCGGTTGAAATCGCTGTAGCGCCCGACACTGCCGACAATGGAATTCAATGGAATATCAAAAACACCACGCTCAGAGCGGGCGTTGAGCCTCAACTTTTGGGCCACTTCATCATAAGAAAGCAGCTCATTTGATTTTCCGGTCAAACGCGCTAACACTTCCTGCATGGAGGCCAGCAAACGCAGCTCATTAAAATCACTGAGCGCAGAACGATAATTCGGTTCATTTGTATTCATAGTGTAATCTTATGAGAAAGTAACAATTTCCGCAATACTTCATTCGGGCAGGTTTCGAATATGTATATAACACAAAACAGCGCCGGTCTGGCTATTGGCAGCACCAACCCAGCTGATTTTCGTATCAGCAAGAGTGCGGTTGACCAACATTCGCAAAAAATGGTACATTGCGAGAATACTCGCGCTTGAAAAATCATGGAGCAAAATGCTCAAGATGCTTATTGTATGATTTAATAGGGTAATATTTCCGCTGAAATCTATTTTCGCCTAAAAGTATTTGCTCACGCAAGCCTGCTTCAGATCTCGGCCATCCGAACCTGACGCACCAAATGCACGAAAACCGGTGGTCTGCTCAATAAAAATATACTTCTTCCACTGCGAGGAATGCTTCCCTGCCCAATCCCGTTCAGAAATCGGGGCCACCAAACACACCCATGAGAGAAAATGGGACCGAAGCATGATGAGCATGCTTCGGTCCCATCACCCCCTTTTTTATCCTGCCAGTTAGCGAAGAATAAAGCAATTAGGAATTGTCACGAAGATGAAAAAAACAACTTCTGATTTCGTCTTACTGGGCGCAGGCCTTACACTATCACTCATAGTCGTGCTCGGCCTGCCCAACCTGTATTTCCATAAAGATCTGGAAGCCTTCTGGAATTGGTCCCAAATTTGGAAATTAAACTGGCTGAGTATATACAGCAGCTGCCCCACCTGCAATTACCCCATCCTTGGAATGTTTAGTTCAGCAGGTTTCCTAAACCTTTTCAGCGGCCTGGGGTATGATCGCTCGGTCTTCATCTTCCGTTTATTTTTGAGCATTGTAGATGGGGCCAACGTTCTGCTGATATTCTGGATTCTAAAAAGCCTCAAGGTGGCAAAACCAGCATACACGGCTGGGATCATCGGTATTTCGATCAGTTCCTGGGCTGGTGGGGCCATATGGGGACAGATCGACGGCATCAGCCAGTTTTTTATCCTGATCAGCCTGGCCTGGATAGTCAAAAATAATATTAACGCACAGGCCATGCCAAAATATTATTGGAGCTACCTGGTGGTTAGCGCCGTCCTACTGGCTTGTATTTTACTGACGAAACAGCTGACCATCCTGAGTGTATTTTCCATCGGGCTGCTGCTGGCAACAGATATTTTATTCCACAGCCCTAAGTGGAAGGAGCGCCTGCTGAACGCAGCGCTAACGATGGGCGTTTTCCTGGCAGCAATATCTGCATGGGACCTCTTTCTGAAGTTAAAGCCCCCTTATTTTTCACACCTGGTTTACATCTGGCAGGAGGGAGTTTTTCAGGCAGGCATCATCTCGGGAAATGGCTTTAATATTTGGATGCTGTTGGGACGCGACATGTTCAGCTCAGCGCACATGCCAATGTTTGCCGGTATTCCAGGCTCAAACCCCTACCAGTTGGGTCTATTTCTTTTCGTGCTGCTGACTGGAATGGTAACAGTATCGTTGGGTCTTTGGCTAAGGCAGAAATATCAGCGTGGCGAGGCAATCATTGACCGCGAAACCTTGTTGAACTTTATTTTGCACCTGGCATTGGTCAACCTGTGCTGCGCTGTTTTTCTGACCGGCACCCGCGAACGTTATCTCTTCCATTTTTATCCCTATATCATCCTGGCCTGGACCGGCTTGAGCAGTTACAGCCGACTCTTTTCAGAAAAAATACTCTCCAGCCTGGTATTGGCCGCAACTTTATATGGGCTATTTGTTTTACAGATATTATCCACGCTTGACTTCAGACTGGGAACATCCACACACATGATCATGGCAGTCCTTCATCTCGGTCTTTTCACATGCCTGTTGATTGTTACACTTCAATATCAAAATTTTTCCCGAAACCTGGGGCAGATCTTTAGCAAAACCAGGTCAAACCTACCTACCGAACGGTAGGTAGGTTTGGTATAATATCAGCGCATTGCTTTCAAAGCATTAATCAGGCCATCCAGGTTAACAACCGTCAGGCAAAGGAGGAGCAAAGTGAAAATCGTTGTTTGTATAAAACAAGTTCCTGATTCTGAAGCCAAAGTCTCCGCACAAAATGGGCAGGTTTCATGGGGAGAATCGCCCCTGGTCATCAACCCTTTTGATGAGTACGCTGTCGAGGCCGGGCTTCAACAGAAGGAAGTCCTCGGCGGCGAAGTAACCGCAATTTGCATAGGCGCAGAAACAGCCCGGGATGCCATCAAACATGCCCTGGCCATGGGCGCCGATAATGCCGTGCTTATCTCCGACCCCGCCCTGGCAGTGATCGATTCACAGGCTGCCGCGCGGGTGCTGGCCGCTGCCATCCAAAAGTTGGGAGAAGTGGACCTGGTCATCTTTGGCCGCCAGACCATCGACGCATCCACCGGTCTGACCACCGCCCAAACTGCGCGGGTACTTGGCTGGCCCATGCTGGCCCTGGCTGGCTCGATCAAAGTTGACGGAACCAAGGTCACTGTTGAGCGCGTCATCGAAGAAGGCAAGCAAACCGTCAGCTCGGCCCTGCCTGCCATCTTAAGTGTTGTGCAAAGTATCGGGGAACCACGTTATCCATCCTTCATGGGCATCCGCAAAGCCTCCAAAGCAGTCATTCCCGTTTGGAGCCTGGCGGACCTGGGGCTGGATTCTCCACAAGTGGTGGTTAGCCGCACTGAATTAATGAACCCACCCAGCCGCAACGTGGCCTGCGAGATCATCATTGGCAGCAGCCCCGAAGAAATCGCCGAAACCCTGGTAGAAAAAATCCTGGCGGAGAAAATCCTATGAAAACCTGGGTATATATTGACCACTTCAAAGGTGAAGCTGTTTCGTCATCCTGGGAAGCCCTGGGTGTAGGCAAAACCTTCGGGCCCGTCAGCGCGCTTGTCTTCGGATCCGGCGTCGAAGCCCTGGCCCAGGCTGCATTTGAGTTTGGGGCAGATGAAGTCTTGTTGGCTGATGACCCCGCCCTGGCAGATTTCCGCGCCGAAACCTATGCCTCCACGCTGACAGCCCTGGCCTCAGCCTCCAGCCCTGACCTGATCCTGCTGCCAACCACCTTCCGCGCTCGCGAATTGGCCGCCATGAGTTCCATCGACCTGAACAGCGGCGTGCTTGTCGACGTGACCGTCTTGGAAGAAAGCGGCGGAAGGATCAGCGCCACGCGCCCGATCTATGAGGGCAAGCTATTCGAAAAAACCATCTGCGCCGCCAGCCCGCAATTCATCACCCTGCGCGGGCGGGCTTTTCCGCGCCCAACCCGTGAAGCTGGTCGCGGCGGAACGCCAACAAAGGCAGCCGCTCAAACCCAGGCCCTGACGACCGTGGAAGGCTACTCCGCCGGCGAAACCGGCGTCAGCATCAACGACGCGGGCATCATCGTGGCGGGTGGGCGTGGCGTTTCGAACAATCCGGGCCTCGGTCTGGACGAAAAAGCCACCGCCGAAAAAGGCTTCGCCCTGATCGCTGAGCTGGCCGCGCTGCTAGGTGGTGCGATCGGTGCCTCGCGCGCAGCTGTCGATGCCGGATATATTCCCTACTCGCACCAGGTTGGACAAACAGGCAAGGTGGTCTCACCAGATCTATACATCGCAGCCGGCATCTCGGGCTCCATTCAGCACATCGTCGGCATCCGCACCGCCAAGCTGGTAATCGCCATCAACAAAGATGCGGAAGCGCCCATCTTTGCAACCGCACGCTACGGCGTAGCCGGCGACTTGTTCACCTTCATACCACTGCTGACCGCTGCATTTAAGAAAAAGCTGGGCAAGTAATCAATACGCTGCAATTGCAGCCAAGCCTATAAAAAAGCATGCCCGGGCATGCTTTTTTATATTTAAATCATTCCACACAGAGTTCTCATCCTACGCTAATACAATCTGCCAATTTCAGACACAATTTTTGACAATTTCTACACAATTTTCAGGTAATATATCTCAATTCGCCCGCGCTCCAGTGCGGACATCAGGAGAGAAACATGTCGTCAAGCACCTCGATAAAAACAAAACTCATTATGAACATCCTGGTAGCCGGGCTGACCCTGGCCTTGCTTTCCACTACCCTGACCGGGCTGGCTCTGCACGAATGGCTGGGGATTGCCATCGGTGTATTCATCATCGTTCACATGCTGTTGGGATGGCAATGGATCGCAGCAATCTCTATGCGCTTCTTTAGAAACCTGCCTGCACTAACCCGCATCACCTACATTTTGGATTTCATCCTTTTTATCGCCATGACTCTGGCAATTTATACCGGTTTGATGATTTCGCGCGTGGCCATACCGGTCCTGGGATTGACAGGTGCGGCTCCCAACTTTCTCTGGCGTGGTCTGCATTCGTTATCAGCCAATTCGCTGCTGCTGTTGGTTGGCCTGCACCTGGCAATCAGCTGGAATTGGATCGTAAAAACAGTCCAAAAATATATCATCGGGCCCTTGCAACCGCAAGCCAGGCAATCAGCTGCCAGCGCTGCCACCGAGAAAGAATAGGAGCCATGACCAACATGCTAAAATCAACCTTACGCGTCTTGGGACGCACACTGCTTATCCTGCTGGCGGCCGCGATCGTCAGTGGCATTGCCTACGGTCTCTCAACCACAACCAGCGGTTCCACACAGCGCTTCAGAACTGAAGGCGAGCAACGCTTTGAACAACCATCCGCACCTGGTGTTGGCAATCAGACCGGCCAACCTGCCAGATCGACCCGCGGACGCGAAGAAAGGGATGGCTTTCGAGAAAATGGATCCCTTACAAGAGGTCTTTTCCAGGTTTTCACAAACATCCTGCTGGTCAGCCTCTTCACCGGACTTGGGCTGCTGCTATTTAAACGCAATAAAAACCGCATTCCAGCCAGGCTCTAAAACCAGCCGTAAGGGTATTAAGCTACTACACTTTCCAGGTGAGACCAAAGGCCAGGTATTGGCGTTGAATTCGTAAGCCCAAACTTCTGAAGAGCATGTTCGTTTGAGAATATCTTTTCCACCAAACAGAAGTATTTACTCTCGGGTATTCAGGTAAAGGCCCTTTCAGCCCCTGCCCCAAAAAACGGGCAGGGGCTGAAAGAGCCTTTTTGTGGGGGCAGGCAACGCGCTCTTCCAAAGTGTTGGTTTTGAAATCAGCAGCAGAATGATGGGTCCTGGGGCAATGGTATCAAGCCGGGCAGACCGAATATCGACGCTCTTGCCGAGGTGATTCGCTATTGGCTAAATTCGAGATCAATTTGGCAGACCCATCTAATGAAAGCGAAGCTGGTTGGACGATCAAGAAGATTGGCACAGCATCCAAAAAATCAAAAGGAGTTTCAGCGCCCAGAGAAAGCTATACAACCCCAGCAGACTGTGATAAAAATTATACTGGTTGACTTCGTAATCTCGCGAGTGAGTAACTCGTTTTCCCGTATGGACCATAAGGATGGAAAAATAAATGTGGACCTGGCATTTGACTCCAAGCGTTTTATTGTTTTTCCTCTCTGGTTCAATTTCGCTGGTTGTGTCCATTCTCAATTGGCGCCTGCGTCAGCAGCCAGGTTTTGCAAAACTCGCCCTGATCATGTTCCTGGTTTCTCTCTGGACCCTGGCATCCGGGTTGGAATTGACTGTGCAGCAACCTGATGCAAAGTGGCTATTTGTGCTAATAGAAAGCACCCTGGTATGGCTTTTCAATACGCTGATTGTGCCGTTGATTTGCGAGATTTTCCAATATAAGTGGCTTACTAGGCCCAGGCTATTTATTTTATTTTTGATTCCAGCTATTTTTCAATTATTGGAATGGACCAATTCTTTTCACCATCTGATCTGGAACGGATACAGCCTCAGCCCCGACAACCCTGATATTCTAATGGTTCACTATGGTCCCCTGTATAATTTCGAAGCTGTTTATCTTATACTGTTCACCTGCAGCTGTGTTCTTTTATTATTATTTGAAATGCAGCGGTTAAAAGGTTGGAAACGCGTAACTGCCGGTCTGATCGCAGTCAGCATATCTGTTCCTTACTTAACATATTTTGGATATGTACTTCTTCCAGGTGAAATTCTGGGGATCAGTCTGATGCCGATCGGGTATTCTATTTCCGGCATCTCGATCTCCTGGGTTGTTTTTGAAGACCTGCAACGCACCGTCAGGCTCCAAACCAGCCAGTTGGTTGAAAGCATCCAGGAATTGCAGATGGAGATCAGCAACCGCAAACTTCTGGAGCAGGATCTACTGAGTTTCCAGGAATCTCGCGCCCAGCAGCTATCTGACCAGACCCGCAAGCTAGCCAGCCTGTATGAAATGATCTTGTTAAGCGGAAAATCGCTGCCTCTCCAAACCGTGTTGGAACAATCACTGGCAAGGATCAGAAGTACCCTGGGCTGCGAGTTGGTATGCTATTACGATTTGGTCCAGGGGCTACCTGTGACGGCCTTTTCCGGCACCGGCTCGATTGACAATACCACCCTGGCGAAAATGCACTTTGAATGGATGGGGCAGAGCACAGATTTAATTGCGCGGGTGCATGGCAGAACTCCGGATGATCTTCCGGAAGAAGTGCGCCAGGCAGGATTTATGGCCTGTGCCGGAAAACGGGTTAGAATTAATCGAGATATGGGTATATTTGCCTGTTTCTGGCAAGACCTTCATCAATTCCGGGTGGATGAGATTTCGTTAATTACTGCGTTTTCTGAAGAGCTAGGCGTGATCTTGGAGAATGCCCTGATGCGCGAATTAACTACGGTGGACGCCACCCAACTCGAACGCCGCCGCCTGGCCCGCGACCTGCACGATTCGGTAGTTCAATCTTTGCACAGCCTGGTTTTCACTGCCAATACCGCCCGCCACGCCGCCATATCCAAACCGGAAAATCTGGAGAGAATCCTGGTCCTTTTATCATCCAGTGCTCAACTTGCACTAAAAGAAATGCGGCTGCTGCTTTTTGAACTGCAACTGGCCCCAGCCGGTCAGATCTTGTTTTTGGAAGGCATCCAGATACGTCTGGATGCAGTCGAACGGCGCGCAAATATAGATGTAGAGTTGAGCGTGGAAACCGGGACTTCATGGCCGCAGTCCTGGGAAAAAGATTTATATGCCATCAGTATGGAAGCCCTGAATAATTCTTTAAAACATGCCCAGGCCACACGGGTCGAGGTGTGTATCGCCAGTAACGACCATAAATTTGAGCTGAAGATTATGGACAATGGCCTGGGGTTCGACATGGGGACTGTTCGCCGCGGCGGCATGGGTTTATCCACCATGGCTGAGCGCGCCGAACGCCTGGGTGGCCGTCTGGAAATTAAATCTGCACCCGGCGCAGGCACGCTGGTTACCGTGGTTATTGCGCAGCCAGATGGAACTCGTCCAGTGGGGATCGAAACCACATGAAACCATTCCGCGTTTTGATTGTTGATGACCATCCCATGTTTCGAGAAGCGCTGCAGATCGCGCTCTCCATGCAAAGTGATTTCGTGGTGGTGGGGCAGGCCGAAGATGGCGAACAGGCTATTTCAACTGCCCTGAATCTGCGCCCGGATGTGATCGTGATGGATATCAATCTGCCAGTCAAGAGCGGTATCGAAGCGATCAGCGAGATTCTGCACACGAACCCCGCGGCTCGCATCATGGCAATCACCAGCTCAATCGGTAATGACCAGGTACTTGCTGCAGTTAAAGCCGGCGCAGCGGGTTACATTCTAAAAGATGCATCCAGCGATGAGTTCATGGCGGGTCTAAGGATAGTAGCATCTGGAAGGCAGTATCTGCCCCATGATGTAGCGCTCAAACTGATGAGCGGATTGCGCCAGCAAAATATGCGCGAAACCCATCCCATGCTGACGGATAGGGAACAGGAAGTCCTGGTTTTGGTTGGAAAAGGTTTTTCCAATGAGTGGATTGCCAAAGAATTAAGCCTGAGTGTTTCGACCGTGCGTGTGCATGTTTTCAATATCTTAAAAAAATTACAGCTCGAAAACCGCAACCAGGCAATTGTGTACGCTTCACAACATAATAAATAACATCAATACTGATTACCAAAATCACTGTTAAAAGCAGCAGCGCAAGGTTTTTTTGAGGGGCAAATTCAATCCAATTTGACCATACATCCATGTCATATAGCGCCAGCCGCCGCGCATTTAGAAAATAATAAACTCCCAGTTTAGAGAAAACTAAACTGGGAGTTTATTATTTTGGCTCGAAATCTAAACTCTAGGACGATGTTCGAATTTGGAAAAATGCTGATAATGAGACCGTGTGTACATCATTATCAGCATCAATTTTACTTGCCGCCCCGGAGGGAATCACCAGCCGATCCTTGATCAGCCTGCTGGGCACCATTGTCAGCATCGGGAAGGTTCGTTATGTCACCGATTTGCCCACCGCAATGGAAAGCCTGGGCCAGGAACCAACCCAGATCCTACTTTTGGATGATGACCTGTTGGTCACAGACCGTCAGGATGAAATTGCGGAGTTACGCATATTTATACGACAATGCGCAGCCATCCAGCCCGACCTGGCGATTTATGTCATGCTAAGCAATCATCAGCGGAAACATGCGGTTCAGGAGTTGGGGGCGATGCCCATGCTTAAAGGCATGTTGAATGATGATCTGCGCCGCCTGCCAGAACACGCTCGTACTGTCAAACCGCAACCAGCGACGGGCACAAGCGAAAATAAACCCGGACCATGGACAAAATATTTCCCGACTTGAATGCAGCCTGGAATCCGGCTTGAACGGCATCAGCCGGCAGAGTCAACTTGCCGGTATCAGAGTTTGTTCATGTTTTTGGAAATATGGTTGAAAAAAATTCAACCGGGAAACCAAATTGGGGAAGATTATGTCGAAGCATAAGCTAGCCAGACGCATCTCAAATGTAATGATCAGTCTGGTGTTGGCTGTCAGCCTGCTGCCTGGATATTTTGTCAGTGCTGCCGGCCAGACAACCTGGTATGTCCAATCCAACGGCAGCGATGCTAATTGTGATGGCAAACTGAACCGGGCTGCCGCGAATGGCGTCAGCGTCTGCGCCTTTCAAAGCATCAGACATGCCGTCGACTCGGCCTCTTCTGGTGATACGATCAAAATCGTTCCTATTTCGTACCAGGAAGTTGTCACCATCAGCAGCAGCATCACAATTAACAAGGCCTTGCATATCGCCATTCAATCCGGGCTGGTGCTGCGCGCCGGTGCCGCACTGGCAGCGCCCATGTTTTCGATTAGCGGCAGCGGGGTGCGGATTAGTGGTGAAAGAACCGGGTGGGATGCTTACTCAATCATCAACAATCCCTACAACCAGGCGGCGCATGCCATTGTAGTCGGCAGCGGGGTTAACAGCCTGATCATCGACAATTTGTATTTTCTGGGCAGTTACAGCACGCCAGGCTCGGCCATTTACTTTGCCGGAGGCAGCCCTGTCAATAATCTGCAAATTGTCAACAACATTTTTGCAGAGTACATCAACATCCCGGTGATTAATTTCTACGACAATCCAACCGGCGTGGTCGATATACAGGGAAATTCCTTTGCCTGGAATGACCAACCGATCATCAAATTCTCCAACCTGGCTGCCATCAATCAAATCAGCACCAATTTAGAATACAACAACTGGGGCTGGGATCCGTTTTTGATGGGGATCGGCGCCACAGGTGTTCTAGAAGTTGGCGGGCAAGCTTACAGTGATTGGCGGGACCGCGCAGATATCGAAGCCATGCTGGCACCCTGGACTTACGCCAACCTGGAAATAGCCGAACTGAATGCGGACACCGTGATCAGCGGCCGGGATTTTGATTTCAAAGTCCGGATCAAGGGCAACAACCTGACCGGGGTCAGTTTCATCCTGAGTTATCCCAAGGATAAGCTTGAATACAAGAGCGTTTCCGTCAATGCGCTGTTCAGCGACACAACTGCGAACCTGACGAATGCCTATAAAAATAACATCACATTCACAAATGACAGCAGCCAGACCTACCTGCACTTCCACGCGCTGACCCCGCTTACGAACGGAACCAGGGCCAGCAGCCTGAACGATGCGCTCATGTCCTGGACGGATCTGGCCACCTTTACCTTCACAGCCATGGGGGATGTCAATGCAGATGCCAGTATTACGCTGGACAGCACACCCTATCATTCCAACTTCAGCATGTCGCCAGGCAGCGGGCCATCCAACATCATTTATGGCAACCTCGTCCAGACGCCACTGGATATCTCGGTCAAAGCACCTTACACCGATGTGACCGGCAGCCTCTCGATGCAGGGTCGCATCGACCGCAGCGGTGCAAGCGTGACCCTGACGACTGGCTCGACAAGTGTCTCCGCTGATTCAATTGACAAAATGACCGCCAACGTGACGCTCGCATCCCTGCCTTTCTTGAACGACTACCAGGTGACGATTTCAAAATTTGGTTACCTGGCGATCACCGCAGACTCGGACAAGAGCTTTGATGTCACCTTGACATCCACCACACTTGCCCCACTTGAACTGAAAGGCGGCGATGCCAATGGTGACAACATCATCACCGTCAACGATGCCAACCTGATCGGCGCAGATTATGCAAAAACAGAGGCAAGCATCACCCAAGAATCAAAAACACATTTCACCGATATCAACTCCTCGGGCCGGGTGGATGTCTTTGACCTGGCCCTGATGGGCGGGAACTACGACACAAGTTCGGCAAGCGCCTATGCCAGCTGGAGCCCGTGAAATCAACAACAGTAATTACAGGTCGTGAAGCCTGTGCAGTAGTCAATTCGAATACAAAAAAGAAATAAAAATCAAAAAGGAGAATAACATGTCCGTCAAAAAAAGTTTTCAAGTCCTTCTAAGCAGCCTGGTGATCCTGGTGCTGGCTTTTAGCGCCTTGCCAGCCCAGTCTGCGCATGCCGCCCCAACCCCGTATTATGTGTCAAAGCTCGGTAGTGATATCGACAGCGTGTGCACTGGCAAGTCACCCTTGGCTGCCGCCAGCGCAGTTTTAAAAGCCTGTGCCTTCGCGACCATCGAAAAAGCAGTCGCCACAGCGGCTGCCGATGATACCATCGAAGTTATACCAGTCAGCAGTGGCGATACTTTCACGATAACCGCCACCATTACCCTCAATAAAGCAGTCCACCTGATCATTGATTCTGGCACCGTGATTAAAGCTGGCGGTGCGCTGGCTGCCCCCCTGTTCCTGGTGACCGCTGGCGGTGTGCGCATCTCGGGTGCGAAACTGACCTACACTGCCTATCCGACCATCAATAATCCCTTCAACACCAGCACTCATGCGATCAAGGTTAACGCCGGGATCTCGGACCTGGTTATTGACAATTTAAAATTTGACGGCGCAAATGGCGCGGTCGCTGGCACCCCGGGCTCCGCGATTTACTTTGCTTCCGGAACCGCGCAAAGCAATGTGCAGATTGTTGATAATATCTTCAGCGGTTATCCCGGCACCGGCAATCTGGCGATTGTTTTTAACAGCGTCCCGACTGGCGTTTTTGATGTGAACGGAAATTATTTCCAAAACCAGGTCAAACCCGATATTGACATCTTGAGTCTGAGCAGCTATACAGCAACTTTTCCTCAATTCACGTACAACAACTGGTTTGTCAGCCCCGATACGGCATATGAGTTAGTTATTTATAGCTATACTACCCCGATCGTCAGGGTGGCCACAGCCTGGTCATCAACGGAATCTAACATTGCTAAGCAGTCATTGGTCACCGAAAACTCCACCCACGCAGAAATAAAAATAGTTGCGCCGGAAATTACCAGTGTGATCAGCGGTAACAACATATCCTTCGATGTAATGGCCAGGGGAGAAGGCTTGACCGGTCTCCAATTTTCAATGCAGTATCCATCTACGAAACTCATCTACATGAGTGCAGATTTCACCGACAGCGCTTTTTCGCAATATACAGGTGCTGGAACTGACCACGCCAATATCGATACTACTGTTTCAAACATCATCACATTCCATGGTCTGACCAAGCCCCTTGTTGTAGAGGGTAGCCTGACCAGCCCGGCCGTGCTTACCTGGGACGATAGATGGGTCAAAGTAGCGACCTTTACTTTCAAGGGCGACGGCGAAACTGACTCGGATGCCAGCATTTCCTTGGTCACCAGCCCCTACAACGCCCTGTTTGCCATGGCGCCAAGCAACGGCCCATCCAACAACATCTATGGGATTGTAGATTCGACCTCGCTGGATATCAGCGTGAAGGCCCCCACCACCACTGTGACCGGCACGGTCTCGATGCAAGGCCGTATCGCTCGCAATGGCGCCATTGTAGCCCTCAGCATTGTTGGGAAGGATACCGTTGAAGCGACCTCCATTGATCAGATGGTCGATAACGTCTCTCTCTCTCCGGTACCTTATTCAACGGGTTATCTGGTCACAATCACCAAGCTTGGTTACCTGGATGTTAATAGTGACCTGGAAAAACACTTTGATGTTTCTTTGAATAGCAAAATCATCCGAACGATCGAGTTAAAAGGTGGTGATGCGGATGGAAATGATATGGTCAACGTCAACGATGCCAACCTGATCGGTACTGATTATGGCCTCCCGGGACATTCGGACTCGGATAATTTCTCAGATATCAACTCATCCGGCGCGGTCGATATTTATGACCTGGCTCTGATGGGTGGCAACTACGATACTGATTCCGTGGATGCCTACGGCCAAGGCAACGACCTATGGCAGCCTAGCCCTGTGAATAACTAATAATAATTCATAAGCACGCCCCGGGCCGGATTGGCCCGGGGCGCCCCCACTTGAGATCGCTCTTGATGGTCCTTTTGATCCGGCAAGCCCGGAAGGTGCAAAATGAACAATCATAAAAAAAACCAAAAATTCCTTTGCTTCTCCCTGCTGCTGGCGCTGGCATTCAGCCTGCTGCCGCTGCAGATCGCGGGCGCGATTGGCCCAACCACCTGGTACGTACGCAATGACGGCAGCGATACTGCCCTTTGCGCTGGCAAAAATAATGCTTCGCTAGCCACAGCAACCGCCGCCGCAACCACAAATTGTGCCTTTGCCACCATCAGTAAAGCGGTCAGTTCTGCCGCAGCTGGTGAAATAGTCAGGGTTGTTCCGGTCAACGCCGATGATAGTTTCTATATTACATCCACCATCCTGCTAAATAAGGCCATACACCTGGTAGTCCAATCCGGCGCGACTCTCAGACCCGGTGGCAGCCTGGCTGCGCCCTTGTTCCAGGTAAGCGCCAATAATGTGCGGATTTCCGGCGAAAAAGGGGCTTACGCAGTTTATCCGCGCTTCTATACGTATACCGGCGCCACTGTCCACGCTATCCTGGTCAACCCCGGGGTGGACAGCCTGGTCGTTGATAATATCAAATTTGATGGGATGCAAACAGTCAGCTCAAATCCATCCCCAGCGGGTATTTATTTTGCGAATGGGGCTGCGCCCAGCAACCTGCAAATTGTTGATAATATGTTTGTAAGTTACAAAACCAATCCCGCCATCCGCTTTTACAATGCGCCGACCGGCGTGGTGGATATCCAGGGCAATAGCTTTGCCGGCAGCGACTCCCCTGTGATCAAGTTCGCCAATGTGGAAAGTTACGCGGACCTGGTGACGGCCAATCTATCCCTGGCGTACAACAGTTGGGGTAGCAACCCGGATTCCGTTGATTATTACACCGGCCAGCCGGGCGTTGGGATTAAAACCGCTTATTCACCCGGAGAAGATATTTCAGCTCTCAGCACCATCTCCAACCCAATCACCCGCGGCTTGGCCTGGCTAGTTTCGGAACAGAGCAGGCTGATCAGCGAACAGGATATTGAAATCAGGGCTTTAGTTGTAGGCTGGAAACTAAATGGAGTTAGTTTTATCATTAAATACCCCAAAGACCGCCTGGTGTACAAGAGCATCAGCATGGGCCAGTATTTTGGGCAGACCATTGGCACAGATTATAGTGTCCTCACAGATGGCAATTTGACAGATCTGAAAAAAACCAACATTACATTTACCAGTGACGATACCTACACGTATCTACATTTCCATACCCTGACATCCAGTCAAGGTTCCACCACTCTAAACAGCGGGATGAATTCTGTTGACCTGGCGACCTTCACTTTCACAGGCAAAGGGGATGCGAACGTAACCGCATCAATCTCACTGGTAAGCGATCCCTACAGCTATGACTTCAGCATGGCGCCGCCCAGCGGGCCATCCAACAAAATCTACGGGACTGTAAATAACACTACCATCGACATCGCCGTCAAGGCGACCACCGTTGACGTGCTGGGTGCAGTTTCGATGCAGGGCCGCATCACACGCAATGGTGTCATTGAGATGTTGGGCAGCTACTCCGGCACATCCAGCGATCAGATGGTCAAAAACGTCACCATCACGGGCGTGCCCTATGCCAACAATTACCAGGTGACGATCCTCAAATATGGTTACCTGGGGGTCACATCCAGCCTGGGTAAACACTTCAACGTAACCCTCGACTCAAGCGATATCCGCGCCATTGAACTGAAGGGCGGTGACGCAAACGGGGACAACACCATTACGGTCAATGATGCCAACCTGATCGGTACCGATTATGGCCTCACCGGGCATTCGGCCCTGGATAATTTCACCGATATCAACTCATCCGGCAAGGTGGATATTCTTGATCTGGCCCTGATGGGCGGCAACTACGATACTGATTCCGAGGATGCCTACGCCAGCTGGACTCCTTGAGTCTGGCAAACTGATCCATGGCGCCCTGCTGAACAGCAGGGCGCCTCCGGAAATCCAGGCTGTGGTTGGCAAATGATAGCTTCCAAAACCTGCTCCACCGAAAGATGTGCCACATGTCAACCTTTTTTATCAATGACCATAAATTTATAAAAATGATTTACCCTCTTTTGCTGCGTTCCCTTTGCATCCTGGCGCTGCTGCTGGTCTTCATCCCTACCCGCCCAGCCAGCGCATACGGGCCAAAAACCTGGTATGTGCGCCCGATGGGCAGCGATACTGCTGGCACGTGTTCTGGGCTCAGCAACCTGGATGCATCCAACAGCCCGGACTGCGCCAGAGCCAGCATCCCGTCGGCCATCGCCTCTGCCGCTGATGGCGATATTATTTTGGTGACCAACACGCATGTCAGCTACTTCATGGAAATATATGGCGCGATCAACATTAATAAAGCGGTGCACCTGATACTGGGCGAAGAAGTGTTTTTTACACAAAAAAAAGCCAACACGCCCTGCTACATCATCAGCGTCAGCCATGTGCGCATCACCGGTGAAGCCAACAATCCTTTATGCAACACTTCTGCAGGTTCAAAAGCCATTTATGTCAATAATGGGATCACAGATCTGACCATCAGCGGGCTGCGTTTGAGCGGGACGAATGCCGTCTCTGAAGCGGGGATCTACTTCGCCGGTTCCATCCAGAACGTGCAGATCCTGACTAATACGTTTTCTGCTTTCTCTAAAGGAAATGCAGTGTATTTTTCCGAGCTGCCGTCTGGCGTGGTGGATATTGAAGGCAACAGCTTTCCCTCCACAGAGGCCGGCGCAGTTTATCTGCCGGCATCCAACGCAATCGATTTGCGCTACAATACCTGGAGCAGCGCCAGTGGACCAGGCAGCACGGATATCAGCGCCTTACATTCCAGCCTGGGCAGCGCAGCAGCCACGCCGTTCACCTATGCCTATGTCAAAACAACCTTTGATGATGCGCATGAAGAAACTAGCTCGGCGATAAACGGTGATACCGTCATCGCCACCATCTCGGTCGATGCTGTCAACCTCAACGGGGTTGATTTTTACCTCAATTTTCCAGCAAATATCCTTGAATTTCAATCCGCCAGCACTGCTGGCAGCGATTTTGGTTTAGGCTGTACCATAGATTCAAACGTCGCATCAATCAATACGAACGGTAAGATTCACTTCCACGGGCTGGCCAATAATTACGCTGTGCTCACCAAAACAGGCGCCCTGTTATACACCATCACCTTCAAGGCAATTGGAAATTTGCAGAATGGATATATCTATGGCAATGGCAGTTCCGCTGCTTTCAGCATGGCTGCCGGTTACGGCCCGTCTAATGCGGTCATTCCGAACTTTGATTTCAAAGGTATTTTTGTTTATCCTGGTTCCGGAACCATCACCGGCACGGTCTCCATGCAGGGCCGGATAGCTCGCGATGGGGCGACAGTCACGCTGCAAGGCGTTTCCACCAAGAGTGGTCTTTCTGTCGATAAAATGGTGGATAACGTCAATGTGGAAAATGTCATGTTCACCAATGACCAGCTGATCACCATCAGCAAAGCCGGTTACCTGAGCGTGAATACGGGTAATAATAAAAAGGTTAACTTGCGCACCATCCACACATTTCAAGCCATCGAACTGTTCGGCGGCGATGCAAACTATAACGATATTATTGATGTCAATGACGCCAACCTGATCGGCGCGGATTATGGCAAGACCACTCTTGCCGTCATCCAGGGTAGCAGCAATTTCACCGATATCAACTCATCCGGTAAGGTCGATATTCTTGACCTGGCCCTGATGGGCGGTAATTACGACACTACCTCCAGTGTTGCGTACCAAAGCTGGACTCCCTGAGTCTGGCGTAGCGATCCATGGCGCCCTGCTGAACCGGCAGGGCGCCTCCCGCTCGTGATTTCTTATCCCCTATAGATTGCCTTCTGCGATTAAATGCCCGAATCTCGCGCCACAGCCTGGCTCATTCAGAATTCCAAAAGGTTTCAGTGGAAATATAGCATGAATCCAAAATATTCATCGTTCCTGCACACTGCCCTGATCCTGGCGATATTGCTGGCCTTGCTTCCAACCCAGCCCGCCAGGGCTTACGGGCCCAAGGTCTGGTATGTCCGGCCGAATGGCAGCGACGCAGCCGGAGTTTGCTCTGGTTTGAGCAACCAGGATGCCGGCAGCCATCCCAATTGTGCCCGGGCTTCGCTGGAAAACGCCCTGGCGCTGGCGGCAAACGGGGATATTATCAATGTCAACAACAGCTCCAATGCGTATGCCAAAAGCATTTATGGCGCCATTACGATCAACAAGGCGGTGCAGATCATCCTGGCTGCAGAATTCAGCCTGACCCAGACAAAAACCCGCTCGCCCTGTTTTATCATTTCTGCCAGCCATGTGCGCATCATCAGCGAGACAAATCATGCCAGCTGTGTGAGCGGAGCGCATGCGGAAGCGATCGTGGTGCAGAGTGGGATCAGTGATCTGACCATCAGCGGGCTTCAATTGAACGGAGATGATTCAGCAGATGCAGGTATTCTCTTTTCTGGCGCGATCAATAATTTGCAGATCGTGAACAACGCCTTCAGAGGATTTTCCAATGAGCATGATCTAACCTTTACGGCTGTGCCCAGCGGGGTGGTTGATATCCAGGGAAACGGCTTTGAATCCACCGAAAACGGTGCCGTCTACCTGCCCAGCAGCAATTCGATTGATTTGCGCAATAATTCCTGGGGCAGCAGCTCCGGACCGGGCCAGGATGATATCTCCGCCATGCATTCGAGCCTGGGCTCCGCGGCGTATTCACCCTACACCTATGCCAATTTGTATTTGCGCTTCGATGCCGATCACAACCAGACTCAGTCCGCGTACAGCGGCGAGACCATCAGCGCGACTGTGCTGACCAGTGCGGTCGGTTTGAGTGGGGTGGATTGTGTGCTTATCTTCCCAACCAATATGCTCAATTACGAATCGGCCAACCTGAGCGGTTCCGCTTTTGGGGCCGAAGCTGGGATTGACTCAGATGCCACGGCAATCAACGCCAGCGGACGGATCAGGTTTCATGGGCTTGCCAACCAGCCTGCCGGAGTAACCAGTAGTGCAGCTCTGCTCTATACCGTCACCTTCACCACCACCGGCAACGACCAGGAAGGCACGCTTGGATTCGATGCCAGCTCGGATGCGTTCAGCATGGCTGCAGGTTACGGGCCATCCAACACGATCAGGGGTAAGCTTTCCAACCGTAATCTGACGGTCTATTCAGATTCCGGCGTTGTCACCGGCACGGTCCTGATGCAGGGACGTCTTTCCCACTCCGGCGCAGCGGTCACCCTGGAAGGGACCAACATAAAAACTGGAATTACATCCAACCGCTTATCCAACAACCTGGCGATCTTCGATGTCAAATTAAATAACCGGCATGTGCTTACCATCCAGATCCCTGGCTACCTGAGTGTACTGTCGGATAATCATAAGGGCATGGATACCAAATCCAAACGAACCATTAAATTCCTGGAAATGCGGGGCGGGGACGCCAACGAAGATAACAATATCAATATCCAGGATGCCAACCTGATCGCTGCCGATTATGGAAGCAGCGGCACGGATGAGTACCAAAATGGAATCCATATTTTTACCGATATCAATGCATCAGGCCGGGTGGATATCCTGGATCTGGCACTGATGGCCGGTAATTACACCGTAAACTCCATCCAGGCTTATGGCATTGAAAATACCGATACCTGGAACCCGGAGGATTAAACCTATTCCTCAAGAAATATCCGGTTGTCGGTTAAAATTATCTGGCTGGTCTGCACGATTGGGAAATCCAAAATCATTAACCGGCCAACGGGTTGGCATGCGTTTTCCGAAATTTATCCTGATTGTTATTCTGATTTTTATCAGCCTGCCTGCCTTGCCAGTGCAGGCTCAGGATATTCCGAGTGTTGGACTTGACCCTCCCTACACCCTGTTGAACTGCACCTGCGACGAATATTACAAGATCATGGTTTACAATGCATCCAGCCTGTATGCGTTTGACATCTCGATTAAATTTGATCCGAGTTCGGTCCAGGTGGTTGATATGGACCCCAAAACCCCGGGAGTGCAGATCCGCCAGGGTGACTTCCTGGAAAACGGTTACGTTATGCTCAACAGAGTTGATAATGTGGCCGGCACCATCCGTTACGCTGCCACCCAGGTGAGACCCCAGCTGCCCAAAAACGGCTCAGGTCCGCTGCTTGATATCGTTTTTTCGGCTCTAAAAGTGGGTATATCATCTGTGATAATTGAGGATCCGCAATTATCCGTTACCGGTGGCACCCTGGATCCAACCCTGCCAGTAGACGGCACCCTGGATGTTAGAGCGCTGGTCCCCGGGCAAAAATGTCCGCCCACCCCGACGCCCATTCTGCCCGCCACGAAAACAGCCTTGCCGGGCAGAACCCCCGCGCCAGCCAAAACCCGGCAGGCCACCATTACGCCCATACCAGCCACCATTACGAAATTCAAAATCCCGACCCGGCAGAAATCAGCCACCAGCCGCCCAACCAGCAGCCGGACCCCGCAAAAAATAGAACCGGCCACATCCACTGCCACGCCCACCCCGGTCTGCGCAGCTTGCGCCTGCACCCCGGCTGCCAGCGCTGGATTTGACCCAGGCGCCATGATCAAAAAATTTGTTTCAGGACCGCAAGTTTACCTGCTGGTTTGCCCGGCTGATATTCTGTTTGTTACCATCATTATTCTGATCTATGTACTACGCCGGGAAGAACCAGAAGATCCCCAAGACGAAATCGATTACCAGATATAGGAGACACAATGAAAAATCTTCGCATGCCCACCCTTTTGCTTTGCCTGCTGCTCGCCCTGCTACCCATGACGATTGCCCGGGCCCAGACCAACCAGGTAACGGTTGGTTTTGAACCTCCGACTATGACGATCGGGACGGGGGCAATCAACGAGATTGCAGTTAGTATTCAAGACGTTCAGGATCTATATGCATTTGATCTGACAATCCAGTTTGACCCGGCTTTTCTGGAGGTTGAAGATGCTGACGGGGTCATTAACGGCATCCAGGTTAACCAGGGGAATTTCCTGGAGGGTGGCATGGTGATTACCAATGCAGTCGATAACCAGGCGGGTACCATTCGCTTTGCCACCACGCAGCTTAATCCAAGCCCAGCCCGCAGCGGCAGCGGCATATTGTTGGTGATTCGCCTGATAGGCAAGGCGCAGGGAACCACGGCGCTCTCGCTGGCAGACGTCCAGTTAGCCACCCGGGATGGCAACCAGATTTTAGCCAGCAGCAGCAAAGCCACCATCACCATTTCTGATGTTGCGCCCAGCGGGCCTACACCCACGCCATTTGCTGTGATCCAGCCCAAGATGCAGTTTACCGAAGGCACGATGGTTGCAAACCAGGTGACCGCCGTTCCGGAAGGCACGGAAGCGGCAGCTGGAACGGCATCCCAGGGAAACCTGCGCAACGGCACTGCAACCCTGGCGCCCACCTACACCCCTACCGTAGTCTCTAAGCGTGTATCTGAAACCCCGGTTGCAGGCACTGGTCAGAACCCGGATTGGTTCTCAAACAATTGGGGCATGCTTTGCATTGTCTCAACCATCATTGAGCTGTTGATTGCCATCCTGGTCGTAGTCTGGCTGCGCAACAAGAAGAGCGCGAAAAGCAGAAAATAAAGCGATTTTCAGACAGCATGGTCCGGAATAGCCCTGCAGGGCTATTCCGGACCTCGAAAAGTTTGGTTTCAGCCGGCAGGGTGGCGATGAACAATACTGCTTTGGCGCTTTGCTTCGAACATTTATTATTTGGCAGCAGAGTCAATCGCCAGGTGACGCGGCAGAATTGGTAAGGGTGGAATGCCCCAAACTACAAAAATTTCTCGCCGCGATTTTTTGTCTTTGTCCGGGCTAGCGCTCGGAGGCATGGTACTGGCATCCTGGGCGCCAACCACACCTCAGGTAGTTGAGCCCACCGCAGAACCTGCTGTAACAAGTGCAGACGAGGCTCTTACACGCTTGAAAGAAGGCAACCAGCGCTATATCGCCAACAAAACTGTTGATCCCAACCAAACCGAGAAACGAAGAGTGGATTTAGCAAAAAGTCAACATCCATTTGCGACTATATTGGGATGTGTTGATTCACGCGTACCACCAGAGCTTATCTTCGATCGAGGTCTGGGTGACTTGTTTGTGATCCGCACGGCCGGACAGGTTCTCGACAAGGCGGTTGTCAGTAAGCAAACCCCAAGCATGCTTGGCCCTTATCCCTGATTCAGAATATGTTAGTCCGTTGTTGTAGCTTTTTCAAGATTCAATGAGTAATTTTTGGCACGGATTGTGCGATATTTTAGCAGGTTGGTGCTGATCCGTTTCAATAAACAACAACAGACAACCGATCACGGAAATCGCCTATGATCGATTGTCTGTTGTTGAAAAACAGCTCAGCGCAGGTCACATCTGCGCCCGCCTTGTAGCACTAATGCATGTGACTGGCAGTTCCAAAAGCATGCTCATAAACCAGCATAAAATAATACTGCCAGTCAAAACCAGCTTCATAAGCAAGCGCCTGCCCCATGCGGGCAGAACCAGCCTGTTTCAAGTTGACATCCAAAAACTTGAGCATTTGCGCCCAGGCTTCTCCCTGGGCTCCACCAGCACGGATGCCGGGCATGTCTTGAACAAAAGCATGCGGCTGACCCGGATAAACGGTTATTTCGTGCCGGATGCCCGCCTGTGTCAGCGCATCATCAAAAGCCCCAACACTTTCCAGCGAAATCGATTGATCAGCCCCACCAAAGATGCCCAGAAGCGGCCCAGGCAGGTTTTTTAGAACAGCCGGATCTGTCACCGGCGAACCGTAGAAAACCACGCTGGCAGCCAGGCGGTTATTGTGCAGGCTGTACAGCAAAGAAGTCCGTCCACCATAACAGAAACCAACAATGGCAATGCGGGCTTTATCGACATCCGGCTGAGCTTCCAACCATGCATACACCGAATCCAGATCCGCGTTTACCTGTTCCGGCTTATTAGTGATCACCTGGTAAATCGCCCGGGGGATCCAACCGGTAGTGGAACCTCGAAAAGTATCTGGTGCCAGCACCAGGTAACCTTGCGCAGCCAGCCCATCAGCTTTGCCAACAATACTCTCATTCAAACCAAAGAACTCGTGGATCATGATCACAACCGGAAATGGTCCGGCACCCTGCGGTTTGGCCAGATAAGCTCTGACCAACGGCCCAGCGTTAACGCCCGGGATGCTGGTATTGGTAACTTTGGCGATGCGCTCAGCGCCAACAGCATAATCCACGGCCACAGAGCCAACCAGAAAGACCACCAGAACAACCAGCGTAATCAGGAAACCCCAAATAATACGTTTAACAATTTTCATGCCTGCTCCTTTGCGAAGATGTAGGTTTTATTTTAGACTAAGTCGCTCTCATTTACTATCGAAGTAACACCGGGGAACAGATCCGCTCAAAATCGATAAATCAGACCCGCGCTGCCTCAAGAATATTCGGGGCAGCGCGGGTCTGATTCGTGAAACAGGAAGGTGGTCAATCACCCGGGTTATTGCTTTTGTGGCATTTGGTACAGGTTGCCGTCATCAGGTTGACTGTATGACAAGAGCGGCAGCCACCACCGCCATGATTGACGCCCCTGCCAGCATCGCCACCACCCTTGGGTTCTGGATGCGAAAGATTAAATATGGCTGGCGCCCAGCTGGATGTATTATGACAGTTTGAGCAAGCCTGGCCCGCAAACACCCCGGCATGGAAAGCCGGGTCAGCATGGCAGCTGGAACAAACCTGGGAAGTACCTTTGAAGACATTGTTGATGTGACAACTCTGGCATGCCACGCTGGCATGTCTGCCAGTTAGCTTGAAAGCCGAGAGGTTATGGTCAAAAGTAGCCCCAGCCCAGGTTTGGGTCGAATGGCAGCTGCTGCAGATCTGGCCAAAGGCCCCATTGTGATTGTCCTGATGGCAGGATACACAACTAGAAGGGGTGCCCTTGAAAACATTGTTGACATGGCAGCGTGCACAGGCAGCACTGGCATGCGCACCGGTCAGCTTGAACGCTGAAATATTATGGTCAAACGCGGCCGGTCTCCAGGCCGAGGTGGAATGGCAGCTGACGCAGT
>CAINXK010000514.1 GCA_903854805.1 uncultured Anaerolineae bacterium | reverse complement strand
ATCCAGCCGCACGCCTACGCATCCATGCTGATGCGATTCCCCAGGATGTAATCGCAAGCACACCCAGAATGACCCAAAAGCCGCCGGGAAGTAAACTTCCATCCCAGTTTAAATTCCAATACTGAAGCCGCACCAGATCCAACAATTTATAGAGTTCGAGCGACGGGGGCAGCATCAGGGTAATACCGATCAGATTATGAAGATAATTCGTTACAATGCCCTGCACAATAACAAAGTAGTTTTTCTGAGGTCTGCCTGTAGTTTGGACCGCCGGATCTGTGATAATGATTGGGTCATAGCGTTGATTGACAATCACGCCGGTGGTTTTATTGGTAATGAAACTAAAAGGATCACCAGATGTGACAAGATTGCGCACCAACCATGGAGCAGCGCTGATAACTACAAAAACCGTGAGCATTATTGATGCAGTGATCCAACGCTTCCATTTGAAATTACTGGCTAATCCAATCACTAAAATCGTTGCGGGAAGAATACTGATGGAATTCAGCCTGGCAAGGCTGGTCAGTCCCAAGATGCCCCCGGCAATCCACAGGTTTGAATTGGTTGCATCTTGAGACTTCATCCATTTCAGCATAAAAAGTGTAAACAACAATACACCCAGGGCGGTCAGCATTTCGCTCAAAATCATTTTCGAGGTGGAAACATGAATGTAGTTGGTCAAAGCAATGGCGTTATATTCTTTTATGATCAGCAAGACTGCAAACATTAACCCCAATGGCCGTGAATACAGTATTTTTCCAATTAAATACCCGCAGACTGGAATAAAAGCAAAACACATGATTTGGAGTAAATAGAATCGGGCATAGCTTGTCCCAGCCAGAAAATGTAAAATTGCCAAAAATGAGATGTATATTGGCTTATCCAGTACGTCAGCAGCCATTTTTTGCCCAATAAGCATTTTTTGAGCAGCCACGTCAAAAAGAAGCGAGTCGTTATATGGGTAAACCTCATAAGTTGGGAGGCGGGGAGCCGTATTAAATACACCCGCTACAAAGGACTGGTTATTCCAAAGAATAACTGCCGCCGACCAGACCATCAACACCACCCCGATATCGAGCAAAATTATTTTCAAAAAAGGTTTTTTCGAGCGACACAAAATTAGCTCTAACCCCAAACCTGCTGCTAAGGCCATTAATACCTGCGGCCATAGTATCGGAACGCCAATTTTTGACCAATAGGTATTGGCACTCAGCACACCCAACCCGGTCAGAGCAACAAGACACCAGATTAAAACCATGATTGCCATCACTGAGATCGCAGCAATATACTTGTCTTTTGCAAACTTCTGGAGTTGTTTATTGATAATGATCTGGCGACCAATCATTCCAATCAGGACTTGCAAGCTCACCAATAGGACCCAGGTCACCAAGGGATGCAGACGTTCTTCAACCACCCAAAGTCCAGCCAGGTATTTTTTAGGCATTTCCAGGATCACGCAAGCCAAAAAGAATAAGAACCCACTACATGCGATCACAAAATTCTTACGACCTGGCTTATCAAGGTTCTCTGTCAACCAGTCTTGCGCTTTTAGCGGATGCCTGATAATGAGAATGAACAGGCCAATAAAAAATATTGCAACAAGAACAAGGATGCTCGCCACCATTATTCGGCTTCTGGACAAACCAAACAATATTGCATTTTGCCCGTCATTTGGCATGATCATTAAAAATACCGCTGCTGTAATTGCCGGCAGGATACTATTTATAATTAAAATCAGGCGGGGCTTAATAAACATAAATATTCCTTCAAAAACATACAAGTACCATCAAAACAAGTAACTCAAACTATTTGACCAAAAGCACTGCCCGATCAGAGGATCCAGCTTTGCATCTGGCATTTCACCATAGACTAATCAACACGTACCGGCTCATATTCCACGGTGGGTACGGTCAGCCATGACTCTGGCGGAGATGTGCCGGGCTTGCGCCTGGTTCTCAAACGTGTAAAATCACTCAAGTTTTGGATTGTTTGATAAACCCAAGCGGATCAGGGAGAAGATGAAAGCGCCAAACACAACGGACAATTTTCCCGGAAGAACAACCTACTGACCCTCGCGCGCCCAAACCCGCACAATCATCCCATCAGGAGTTTTCTCGATTACTTCCATATCCGCCACCAGGTAAAGGTCTGTTAACGGCATGTACAATTCGAATGGATCTGGCTCAAACCAGATGTAATAACCGGGCTTATCATAAGGCCAGCCCGCGAAAGCACCCTTGATTTCGTCCTTGGTACGGGGAGTATCTTGTGCCGGCGGCTGAAGCATACGATGCCGGCTAAAGAACCAGACAACCGGAGGTATGTTACTGTAAAGATTAGCCTGCGGTTCTTTTTGCAGCAGCACTTTCACCCTGGAGAGCAATATGGATTCTCGAAAAACACGCGTATTATACTGATTGTAACCAGCCTCGCCATCTTCCAAACTGGCCCGCAAGTATTTATAATCTTTATAAAGCGGGAGCGACAACCACAACAAAAAAAGGATCGCCAACCCAATTCGCAGACTTGGACGAGAGAACGGAATATGCGGCAGAACCAGGTAGTCAAAACTGATGAAAATAAGCGCAAGGATCGGGACCATGATGATCACAAAATAACGATCTGAGAACAAGGCCTTGTGATCACCGGTTTGAATATTGAGAATGGATGAAGAGTAATATACAACAGTAAAGATCAACATCGACACCTGCGCAGGTCGTAAGAATTCTTTGGCCCACTCACGCCAGTTTTGCAGTTTGTTGATCAACAATAGCACGATCAGGATAAATGCAAGCATAACGACAGGTTCGACAAACCCGGTCTTCGATATCGGCCGGTAAGGAATAAACCAATACATGATCTTGCGCAAGGATTGCAACAAATTTACCAGCGCATCTGCCCCTATGGCATTGTTTGTACCCCACCAGGTACGGTATTGCAGGTAATTATGCAAATAGATCCAGGCTGCCGTTGGTAACAACGCCAGAGCTCCAAATAGACCCGCCAATGGAAAACTTTTCAGGATATGTCGGCCATGGGCATACAGGATAACCAGGCCACCAGCGACAATTTGGGATAATCCTGAAAAGCGCAACAAGGGTGCCAGGACCGCCAACACAAACATACCCAGGAAAGGCTGCCAGGCAGGCTTCTGTATATAATATTCGGCAGCTATGAAAAACAATAGCGAAAAGGTCAGGGAAAGCGGATCAGAAAGAATGCTGGCATGCATGGACAGGAATGAGGTCGAGAGCAGGATGATCAGGCTGGAAACATAAAAATAGACCGGGCGCGCTGCGAAGACCCTGCGCAGGAAGAGACCACTCAAAAATATATTCAGGCCTGAAAGCAGCACATTCAGTATCCAGCCGGCTACAAAAACATCTACCCGAAAGGCCCATGCCAACCCGGCAATCAGGATCGGAAATAAGGGTGGAAAAAAAATCAGCGGTCCACCATTAGAATCGATAAAACCGCGGCCTTGAATTAAACTTTCGGCCACAGAGATATAGTGAATTGAATCCCCCGCTACTCCAGCACCATATTTCCAGGTTGCCAGCAACGCAAGCCCAATGGCACCCAAGGAACATGCCACAAGAAATAAACACTGGATATTTCTGGAAAATGATTTCAGCATGGGATCATTGCTCTGGGGTGTATAAGTTGATGGCAATCCATAGGCACGGCACTTCAGACCCTCGGTTTGACCCGGTTTTTCAGCAAATACACCGGGCGGCCTTTTACCTGTTGGAAAATATACCCGACATAAACACCAATAAAACCAAGCAGGATCATGATGATACCGCTGGCGATCAGCATGACCGCCATGAGTGAGCTCCAACCCGGGACAATTTTTTCGTATTGGCCGGTGAACCACAGCAGAAGCACATAGAAGATCTGGGCCATTGCCAGGATGAGAAAGACCCCACCGACACTCAGCCCGATATACAACGGCATCAACGAGAACGAAAAGATGGCATCAGATGCCAGGCGCAGCATTTTCCCCAGGGAATATTTTGATTTCCCAGCGATGCGGCTGGATTCATGGTAAGGCAGGATGACGCTTTTAAAACCCATCCAGGCAATCATCCCGCGCAGGAAACGATGATATTCCGGCATCGATTTGAGCGCATCCAGCGCCTGGCGAGAAAGCGCCCGGAAGTCTGCTGCACCGGGCTGGACGCGCGTACCACTAATGCGGTTGAGCAGCGAGTAAAAAGCACCCGAAGTGATGCGCTTGAATGATAAGGAGGCATCGCTCTCGATGCGCTGAGCCTGCACAATATCATAACCCTGCCGGACGAGTTCGATCATCTCTGCCAGCATTTCTGGCGGGTGTTGACCATCGGCATCCATCGAAATGATCACATCGCCATCTGCCTGGTCCAACCCGGCGCTGAGAGCCGCCTGGTGGCCAAAATTACGGCTGAGGAACAGCGGTCGGATGCGCGCATCCAGCGCAGCGATAGCTTCCAGTGCCGCCCCCGTATTGTCTGTGGAACCATCATCCACATAGGTAACTGAAAAATCGTACGGAAGCGTATCCAAAACCGCCGCAATGTTTACATGGGTTTGCTCAATCACCCCGGCTTCATTATAGACAGGGATGACGATCGAGATCTTAAGCTTTTCAGGCATAGGTTGGCACTCGCGATAAAGAAATTCCGACATGCGCACAGGCTGGTCTTCATACAACAATCAGCCGGACGATATTAATGAACACCAGGCACTAAAAATCAAACTCCAAAATGGCTTGAATAACACGTTCCTGGTCAGTTTCCGATAATATATTATGGAAAGGCAGGCGCACAAGCTGGTCACTGACCCGTTCCGTAACCGGGCAATCACCGGCTTTGCCACCAAAATCACGGCCCATATCCGAAAGATTCAGGGGCAGATAATGGAAAACAGCCTGAATGCTGCGCTCGCGCAGGTGCGTGATCAGACCCTGGCGCAGTTCCAGGGTCGGAAGAAGCATGTAGAACATATGATAAGCCTGCTCGACATGCGCAGGCACAAAAGGCATCTGAACTTCGTGGGCATAAGCCCAATCATGAAGATCGCTGTTGTATCGTTCCCACAGATTCTTGCGATGTGTCTGGATCTTCTGGCGCTGTTCGAGTTGACCGTAAAGATAGGCAGCCAGGATATCCGAAGGCAGGTAGGAAGAGCCAATATCAACCCAGGTATATTTATCAACCTGCCCGCGGAAGAAACGGCTGCGATTGGTGCCTTTTTCACGAATGATTTCGGCGCGCTCGATATATTTCGGCTCATTAATCAGCAATGCACCACCTTCACCGCTGGAAAAATTTTTGGTCTCGTGAAACGACTGAGAAGCCATGGCGCCAAACGATCCGAGGTTTTTATCCCTGTATTTGCCAAATAGGCCATGCGCGTTGTCTTCCACCACCGGAACGTTGTGGCGATGGGCAATATCCAGGATGGTCTCCATCTCACAAGCAACCCCGGCGTAATGCACCGGGACAATTGCCTTTGTTTTAGATGTGATCAGGGCTTCAAGTTTGCTCTCATCAAGGTTGAGCGTATCCGGGCGAACATCAATAAAAACCGGTTTCGCACCACGCAAAACAAATGCATTGACAGTTGAGACAAAGGTGAAATCTGGGATGATGACTTCATCGCCGGGCTGGATCCCCAGCAAAATCGCCGACATTTCGAGTGCATGAGTACAAGATGTGGTCAACAATACCCGCGGAATATCAAGTTCCTGTTCCAGGTACGCATTCACCTTCTTGGTATAGACCCCGTCACCTGAGATCTTGCCAGTGGCAACAGCATCTGCCATGTACTGCATTTCATTGCCCACAATCACCGGGCGGTTAAAATCAATAAAGTTAGGTTTATTTTCGCTCATAATATTTATCTTTTAACAAAATAAGTGGAAGCATCTGGGCCGGTCATGAACAAAAGGTCTAACGCAGATACTTGCGGCTCAAAGGGTGGATATAGTTGGAGATAATCAGGATAATCGTACTTTATATACTCAAGCGTAATCCCAGCAGCCTCAAATTGGTCTTGTTCAATATAATCACGCGCTGAGGGCCCACTAATGTAATGCGTGGTACCGACTTTTGTCAGGATCTGGATTAAACGCTCGGTCTTTTGACCTGTTATACCTTCCATGTTGGATGAACGCATAAAACGAGTATGGGAAATACCCAGTTCACCAGCCAGGGCTATCGTGAGGTCGATCGTAAAATCTGCCAGAAAGACATCCTCTCGCTGGTAAAAAGGCTCAAAAAAAGTGGCATACTGGCGAAAGAACGGCGCTTTGGCATAGGAAATGCTTAGAGACTTCCAATGATTTTTAGCCCAGGGTTTAGACCAGTCAATTTTCACATCCTTAATCGGAATACCCTGGGTGACCCCGGCGCTGTGGACCGGAATAGTAAGCCACTGTTTGCCTTGCGTGGTCTTGATCTGATTTCGATTGCGCCAGCCGTGCTTATCATACTGAACGTCATCATAGAAGATAAAAAGATCTGCCCTGGAGATCTGGTCAAAATAACCTCGCCAGGGGATATAGGAAGGTTGCAAAATAACGACATTCATTCTTGCTTCAGCTCCCCCGTGGATTTAAGGACCTGATAAGTTGGGCGTCCATAAGAGCGATCAAAGATACGGGCCAGGTATTCACCAATGATGCCCAACGCAAACAACTGCACACCACTAAAAATAATGATGGTGGACGCCAGGAATGAAAAACCAGGAATGGATCCGAACGCAAAGTAGGTGATCAGCACATAAATTAACACAAACAAGCCAAAAAGCGTGAACATAAAACCCAGAATACTAGCAAAACGCAGCGGAACGGTGGTGTAACCCGTGAGAAGCGTGAGCGCCATTTTAATAAGTTTGGTCAGATTGTAATTTGAAACCCCCACAGTTCGCGGTGATTCTTCCACCGGAACAGTTCCGAAGCGATTGGTACCCCAGGTCAGCAGAACGTCCAACAGCAGATCTGGCCCACGATAATCTTCAAAAGCCTGGCGAATATGGGTACGGAAGGCGCGATACGAACTGATATCGCGGATGGCGTTATGCCCCATGACATAACCGACAACATTTTTAGTGATCGTGGAAGTTATATTTCGCCACCAACTGTGCGGCATTTTTTTGGGTACGCCAAAGACCACGTCATAACCTTCCTGGAGTTTCCCAATCAGCACGGGAATTTCCTCGGGGGGATGCTGAAGGTCATCGTCCATAGTGACAATCACTTCGAAGCGGGCTGCGCGCACACCACACAGCAGAGCATTATGCTGGCCATAGTTACGCATCAGTTCGATACCTCGCACCCAGGCATAGCGCAAGGCAAGCTGCTCAATCAATTGCCAGCTATCATCCGGACTGCCATCGCAGACAAGAATGGCCTCGAACGAATCGGAAATACCGGGGAGCACTTTCCCCAGGCGTTCGACCAATTCTCCAACTGTATGCTGACCGTTGTAAACAGGGATGACAACCGAAATATTCATTTCACCGCCATAATCTAATTTTCAGAATTTGATTTTACCACTGCAAAATCATCCGGCTGAACTTATTTACTCGCTCTCAACATTAAAAACATAAATACCGACCCAAGCTTATTACCCCCAGCCCGACGCCTGGCAAACCCAGAGCTAAAGGCTCTGATAATATTTTCAGTTATTTATGACTCTCCTGCAAGAAGTCTTATTTAGTAGGCGAAACTCGGGCCAAAAACCAGCCGAGAACCTAACCAGCTGGCGGAGGCAATATTGATGGCAATCTGGGTAGAGTCCATACGTTGCATACCAGTGCGCAGCTTCAGGTCTATGATTTGCGCATCAGTGATTTGCTCGAAGGCTTTTTCCAACAGATTTTCACCTGTATTAATGAAGTGCTTGCTCAAGCGCTTTCGAAAGTAGTACAGCGTGCAAATTTCAAAGTCACCATCGCTCAGCTGATCTAAACCCAGCGCATAACCTACCTGCAGATCGTAGCAATAATACTCAACCATTTCTGCGTCACTCCAGCCATTGCCCAATTTCAGTGCTTCCAACCCAACAAACCTGTTCACCGGCACATTCGGGCGCGATGGCTCATTTGAGTAAAGGACAGAAAAAGCATCTTCATATATGCGGCAATAGAACCTTATTTTATCTGCCCACCGAGGGTATCGCCGGGTTGGATGGGTGGGGTGATGACATCATCAGCGCTGGAATTTGGCGCGGCGCAAAACAAGACAGTGCCGGTCTGGTCGGTATTGTAAACATACTGGGTGCCAGCGGACTGCAGGGTGATGCGGAAACCAGGAATGCGACTTTGAGCATAGACTTTACCGGGCAGCGGGCAACCCAGGGCAGAATTGGGCCAGGTCACCGGCTGGGTGGAGAGAACAGTGATCTGGTTGGCATCCAGGGAAAGGCGGGCTGCCAGGTCAGCAACGGTCAGCGCCGCGAGCTTTTTGGTCAAGGACTCACTTTGAGGGGGGTTGATGGTCACGACAGGCTCCTGGGTGGGTGTATCGAAAAGGCCCTCCGACGCAGGCTGGCTGGCAGTGGAAGGGTTGGCAGATGGGATGGGTACAGTGGCAGCCGGGGAGGAGGCGCAGGCGGTGAGCCAGAGGGCGCCAAGTAAGAACAGGTGGAAGAAAATTGTTTTTTTCATGGTTTGCTCCATTCTACCCTTCAGACGCTGGATAGTGAAGAAAAGTTTCCGCAGAAGGCAAAAGTAAAGCTCTATTTGGAAAGTTAGTAGAAAATTCATGATAAACTTTTTT
>CAINXK010000513.1 GCA_903854805.1 uncultured Anaerolineae bacterium | reverse complement strand
GGGTTTGTGGGTTGACTCTGGGTATTACAAGTGGGGGGCGGGTCAATATTCCATCCATGGAATTACGGGACGGGAAACTTTAATCTACGCGTGTGCAAAACGTATCTCACGTGTTTGCTTAGGAATGCCTGAAAAATAACTTACCGCTTTTGCCATTTACCGGAAAACCTTTATGGACGCGGATTTTCGCGGAAATACGCGGAAAGTTCCCGGATAACTTCCAGAAAAACTCTTTTCTGAGCTAATCCACCTACTACCTGCCTTTTACGGGTAACGGACAGACGTTTTTCCAAATTATCTTGTTTGAAGTTTCAGGTAGAAAAGGGCAAGTTATTTTTTCGCCGTTACTTAGGCTTTGTTAGAATGCGACCCTGATCACAATCTGCCTTTACCTACGAAAGTTGTGTGAAAACTTCAGGTTTTTGCTCGGCAATCCGAAGCAATGCTGAGGCTGGGCCGCTTGGTTTACGTCGTCCTTGCTCCCAATCTTGAACCGTACGCAAACTGACGCCCATCAGACCGGCAAACGCTGATTGCGATAACTTTAACTTTGCGCGGATAACCTGTGGAGGCGCTGGCTCTTTGAGTATATGCGTACGCAATGTTTTCTCACCAGCCTTGTGAGCCTTAATATCTTGAATACCATCCAGAATTTCTTGACCAATATCACGCTTAGACATTTCGGATTTCCTCTGCTATTTGACGTAAAACATGGGCGGGGATATTTTCTACTTCGTTTTTACTATAAATTGTGAGTAACCAGATTTCATCATCTTGTCGTTTGAAGTAGTAAATCACGCGCACACCACCACTTTTACCCTTGCCTGACATTGCCCAACGAACTTTTCGGACACCGCCGGACCCGGGAACAACCTTGCCTGACTCAGGATACTGGAGCAAATAACTTTGTAAGCCTGAATATTCGTCATCGGTCAAATATTCGTAAATGTGCTTGGAAAAGGAGCTGGCTTCGATGAATTCCATGAATTTATTATACGGCTATGCCGTATAAAATACAACCCACTATACAGATTTTCACGAAACCTTATTTTCAAGAGCAGCACCCCAACGGTTTGGGTGCATGGCTTTGACATGCCCTTATTGCCATGCCGAAAATGACAATACCACCGTCTTTGATTTGATAATCTGCCATCGTTTCGACTAAGAACGTACAGGTTATCTTGTTTCGGATGTCGGAAAACTTTTTATCATCAGCCTAACCCACAAACCTCCGATATTCAGAGGGTTTGTGGGTTAGTTCTGGCTATTACAACAGGGGCCGGCGGATGGGTCGGATTGTTGTGCAAGTCGTCTGATACACTATTTATCTCAGATGAAAAGGCTTAAATTCCAACTGTAAACCGCCCATGCACAGTAAAAGACCGTTAATAAGATGGGTGAACGGTAATTTTCCGCTTAATATTTAATTAGTCTGTCTGTGGTTGTGCAATCTGGTATACTTTTTCCAAGCTTTATAATTTCATTGTTAGGCTGTCTTATTTTGGGAGAATGCTTTGCTTTAACGTATCTTAAAGGAAATTCGTGATAAGGTTCGTCTTCGCCAGTATATAATGACTCTTCATGCTGAAGAAGAAATGAGCGATGATGAATTGAGTATTTTTGATATTGAGCGGTGTATTCTCACCGGCGAAATAAATGAGCGGCAAAAAGACGGCGAAACTGGTGAATGGAAATATCAGGTTGAAGGTCAGACCATCGCGGATGACAAAATCGTCGTGGTTGTCAAAATAACTCCTACTGGAAAACTGGTTTTCATAACGACCTATCGTGTTTATGACAAGGTAAGGTGAAACTATGATTTGCGATATGTGTGGTAAAGAAGGCGCTCGTATTCGTCAAGTGACTCGTAATTACGGTAAAGGCGAAAATTTACTTATTATTGAGAATATTCCGTTAATAACTTGCATCCATTGTGGCGAAAGTTATTTTACTGCGGACACGCTGCATGAAATTGAACGAATTAAACTTCATCGGCAAAGTTTTGCTGCAAAACGACAAGTAGCAATTGCAGAATTTGCGTAATTCTAAAATATCGGCAGGCATTCACCACGTGCAACGGGCGCTGGGGACTGCCGCTTGCGGCGTAGCTTCGAGTTTTTCCAGCTTCCAAACAGAATCCACGCCCGCTGTACCGGTCTGGATCGGTTTACGGACCTAAACCACCACCCGCTCATTTCCCCCATACCCGCAGTTTAACCGACAAACCCCCGCTATTCAGGGGGTTTGTCGGTTAAACTGGCAATTTACAACAGCGGCTGGCGGGTCAATATTCCACCAATGGAATTACGGATGAGGGCGGGTAGCCCATCGGCGGTACTTTTGCGTATCGCAACCCTGCTTGCCGGAGATAAGAAATGAGTTTATGAAGATATCGCGGAAATGGGGGGTTATTGCGGAATAATTTTTCAAGATGTTGCTCCAGTCGGATATAATTATTTTATTGCTTGCTTGGAGATGTTTATGTTGTGAGTGTCCGATTTGTTTGGTTGTGAATCGGGATTATAAGCTGAATTAAATGATGATGTTGATCATCAAAAATATCTTTTCCAATGGAAGTGATAATAGATTTGGCAAAGGGAATCGCCCACTTTGTTAAAAGTAAAAGCGACTTATTTACAATCTATTCAATCCTCACAGGGCAGAAATGCAGCATAATTACACCATACCAAGAGTCAGCATAATCCATAGGTGTGTCACTGGGTCTGTTTCAACCAAGGAGGAAACATGACTGCAAACCAAGCCACAATACTCGCCAGTGAAGTCCGCATGATGAAGTCGAAATCTTCGGGGCGAGAGTATCGCATTTCTATCGCACTCCCTTATGCCTACTTCGATTCCCCCAATAAATCCTGGCCAAACGATAATCCATTGGAGAAATGGCCGGTCGTTTACCTGACTGACGCGAATTGGTACTTCGGCATGGTCACGGATATGGTCCGACAGATGGCCTGGTGCGACAGCACAACCGACGCCATCATTGTAGGCATCGGTTACCCTGAGGAGGACAAAGACGCGGCGGAAGTAATGCTGGATACAGCCGCGTGGCGTCAAAAAGATTTCTTACCGGTTCGCGATGAGAAAGTTGAGGAAAAATTCTCCAAGTTTTTAGAGCGAAAAGTAGAAACGGGCGGCGCAGGCAATTTTCTGGAATTCATCAAGCAGGAATTAATACCAACGATTGAAGCCGAGTTCAAGGCAGATCCAAAAAGGCGAATTCTGGCAGGCCACTCTTTTGGCGGAATTTTTTCAGCGTTTGCTTTGTTGAAAGAGCCGGGTCTCTTCGAAAGTTACGTCATCGCAAGCCCATCGCTGGGGTATGGCGATCAGTACGTTTTCAAACAAGAAGAAGAATATGCCAGGAGCCACAAGAAACTTCCCGCCAAAGTTTATCTCTGTGTGGGCGGACTTGAAGAATCTACTGAAATCTTTATGGTTTCCAATATGGTTCGATTCGGTGCCATTCTTGAAGGTCGCAAATACAAAGGCCTGTCCTTGGTCAGCAAAATCTTCGCCAATGAAAATCACTGCGAAGTCGTTCCACTTTGCTTTCAGGCCGGGTTGAAGATGGCGCTAAAAAAATAGAGACGCTATAGAAAAAGTGGCCAACGCATCACTGGAAAGTGCGACCGTTCCGTTGCATTTGTGGGGAGTCTGCTCTGAAGGGCGGATTTGGCTTCTCTCGCAGCGACTTTTCTGTCAAGTGCGGCCCTTGCGGGTAACGCCTGCTGTTAATGCGCTTCAGGCTCGTTGATAGAAAGGAAAGAGCGGTCAACTGGATTAGTGGACGGGGGATATCCAGTCACCGAAGCTCGGAATGTGTCAATGATTTGAGACAGACAAAATGAAAGATTAGGGGATTCTGGCGTATTTTCCTGGATACAAAGGAATCAAAACGTCAAATTCCCTTTGAAATAGAATTAGGCCTGGTACAACGACTGCACATGCGGAGTGGCTACAATTGAAGCATGGCGAATTTTCATTTCTATGGCGGAAGACCTGGCGCAGGAAGTTATTTATCGGGGGCATTCCAGCAACGGGCTCGATACAAGCCGTGTAGGCATTCGTATCCATGCTGCGGTGCCTAAAAGCCGATATGGTGATTATCCTAACTTGAGGAGAAGGCTGCGGTACATGGAAACTTTTTTGGCGCGGCGATTATCGCAGTAATCTACACGGTTACTATCTTAATGAATCATCGTGCGTCGAAAGCACAACAAGCACTAATCTTGATAATTCTTAATGCATTGACTATCGTTCTGATGTCTTGGGCATTCAAAGGATTCAAAAATAAACAAGAATGAGTCGCCAAAGAATAACTTGAAACACTGCCATGAAATAGTACGCTGGTTGGTTATTTTTGGACGAACATCGAAAAAATCTCTCGTGGTACTTCATGTTGAGCAATGTGCCGGCTGACCAGTACCAGCGCTTAAAAAGACAGCGTTGTTTATCAAGCGAATTTTGCTCAAAGAGCGAAATTCTACGCTTTACCACTAATAATTTCGATGGCCGCTTTTCCTGTCATGTGTTCAATCTGGACTTCTGCCACACTGACTAACTTCCATTCGCGCTTAATTTCAGATTGTCCTTCTGTAATGTAATCGGGAGAATATTTTTCCACAAGGCATTCGAGCGCATATTTTTTCTCGCTGTCTTCTGTGAGAATTCTTGCTCTGCCAAAAACAATGACGCTGCGGAAATGAGTAGTAAAAGTTTTCTGGATGACATCATCCGTTTTTATAACGCAAAACGAGACTTTATTATTCCGTATGATACTGTCAATTTTATATCCTGCTTTTGCAAAGTGAAAAAACAGTTTTCCGTCTTTATAGGCGTAACTCAAGGGAACGGCGTAAGGATAATCGTTGTCGCCAGTTACTGCCAAAACTCCCGACGTGCAAGATTGTAGTATCTCAATCGTTTCTGCTTCGGATAGTAATTGCTTTTTTCTTCTCATTTTTCTAAACATAAAATTTCCTTATATCGAAGAACTCACGCACCTGGGGGCCCTATGTACACCTGCCCAACCCAACATCACCAAGGTCATCTTTCACGATAATTGTACCCGTATTTCCATCAATGAAATTACCGAGGGGCGCGGGAAAGCGGCGACAGCCTGGAGCGGGTGATGGTACCTGAGCCAGGACCCCATAATTTTTCTCGTTTTTTGGGATTGTCTGCATTCCAATACCAGGTTGGATCAAAAGAGACCCAACCTG